>CADEFJ010000023.1:0-4805 GCA_902826575.1 uncultured Pseudomonadota bacterium
CGCGCGTGGTTCGCAGGCGCGAACAGGTAGCTGCGCAGGCCCGCCGGCACGCGGGCGCTCATCGGGTACTCCAGGTGTCGGACGATTGCCAGCCGCGCTGCAGGTCGAGCGCATACATGTACCGGTCGCCCGGATGCTCGGAAACCGAAATCTCGAACGGCCGCCCGCCGCGCCCGAAGTAATGGCGCACGATGGTGAGCGACGGCGAGCCCTCGGGCGACTCGAGCGGACCGGCGAGCTCGGCGGTGACGAGACCGGCACGCAGCTGCACCTGGATGCGATCGACATGCTCGCCATGGATCGACTCGATCAGCTGGTACACCAAGAGGCCGCGTTTGCCGATCTGTGGCACGACATCGGCAAACTCCGGCAGCAGGTACACGTCGGTCCAGTTGAGCGGCAGCGGCGCCGACTTCAGGCGTCGCAGCGCGCTCACCTTGAGCCACTCGGAACCCGTGCGAACGTCGAGCAGGCGCGCCAGAGTTCGATTCGCCTTGACCTTCGCGCTGCTTACGACGACCAGGCGGCTGTCCGCCGGGTAGCGCATCAACTCGGAGGGCGTGCGCACCGACTGTACGTAGGCGGGCGAGGACTGGCGCGCGCGCACCACGGTGCCGATCCCCTGCTGGCGGTCGATCAGGCCCAGGTCGTCGAGTACCCGCAGCGCCTCGCGCACCGTGTGGCGGCTTACCTTGAAACGCCCGACGAGCTCGAGCTCGCCGGGGAGCGTCTCGCCGACCTTGAGCCTGCCGCGGTTGATGTCGCCAATGAGGGCGTCGGCCAGTTGCCGGTAACGGGGCTGCTGGCCATGGGATCCTGGTGTCATGCTGCAACTCTACAACTGCAAGCGGTTGACAGCCACGGGGCCGGGACCTAGATTTGTCCGGACATTTGATCCCTTTGCAGGCTCCCCATGTCCCAGACCACCAAACAGGTCGGCCCCGGCCGCTACCGCGAGAGTTTCGGCCGCTTCTATGAGGATTTCGTGGTCGGCGACGTCTATGAACATCGCCCGGGCCGCACGATCACGCAAACCGACAACATCTGGTTCACGCTGCTGACGATGAACACCCACCCGATGCACTTCGACGAGGAATACGCCAAGGCGAGCGAATTCGGGCGCTGCATCGTCGCGAGCCCCCTGACGGTGGGGATGCTGGTCGGCATGAGCGTGTCGGATGTGAGCCAGAAGGCGATCGCGAACCTCGGCTGGCGCGAGATCCGCATGACCGCGCCGCTGTTCGCCGGCGACACGCTGTACGCCGAGTCGACCGTGCTCGAGAAGCGCGAATCGAAGTCGCGCCCGGGCGCCGGCATCGTGACCGTGGCCACCAGGGGCGCGAACCAGGACGGCACCGTGGTGTGCGAGTTCGAGCGCACGATCCTCGTCGCCAGGCGCGGCCACGGCGTCGAAGCAGACGGCAATTACTGATGGCGACCAACGACGACAGCGGCATTCTCGATTCGATCGAACGCTGGGTCGAGGGCGAAGTGCGCCCGATCGCGAAGCACTACGATCACGCCGACGAGTACCCGCACGAACTGGTCGAGCAGATGAAGGAGCTCGGCCTGTTCGGCGCGACCATCAGCGAGGAGTATGGCGGCCTTGGCCTCACGGCCTCGACCTACGCGCAGATCGTCACGGCGATCGCGGCAGTGTGGATGGCGCCGGTCGGCATCTTCAATTCCCACCTGATCATGGCGGCGTGCGTGCAGCGCCACGGCACCGACGAGCAGAAGCGGCGCTGGCTGCCGCGATTCGCGAGCGGCGAACTGCGCGGCGGCGTCGGCCTCACCGAGCCCAATGCCGGCACGGACCTGCAAGCGATCCGCACGGTGGCACGCCGCGACGGCGAGGGCTACGTGATCGATGGCACGAAGACCTGGATCACCAACGGCATCTACGGCACCTGCTTCGCCGTGCTCGCGAAGACCGATCCGGCGGCCGAGCCGCGCCACAAGGGCATGACGATGTTCCTGTGCGAGAAGGGTCCCGGCTTCACGATCGGCAAGAAGCTGAAGAAGCTCGGCTACAAGGCGATCGACAGCGCCGAACTCGTGTTCGACGGCTACCGTGTACCGGCCGACCAGTTGATCGGTGGCGTCGAGGGCAAGGGCTTCCTGCACGCCGTCGGCGGGCTCGAGCTCGGCCGCATCAACGTCGCCGCGCGCGGCGCCGGCATCGCGCTCGGCTCGCTGCGCGAGGCGCTGCGTTATGCGCAGGAGCGCAAGACCTTCGGCAAGCCGATCGCGCAGCACCAGGCCATCCAGCTGAAGCTCGCCGACATGGCCACACGCGTCGAGGCGGCGAAGCTGCTGATCCGCGAGGCCGCGAGCAAGTACGACTCGGGCCAGCGCTGCGACCTGGAAGCCGGCATGGCCAAGCTGTTCGCCTCGGAGGCCGGCGTCGAGAACAGCCTCGAGGCGATGCGCATCTTCGGCGGCTACAGCTACTCGACCGAGTTCGACGTCGAGCGCTTCTATCGCGATGCGCCGCTGATGTGCATCGGCGAGGGCACGAATGAAATGCAGCGCATCATCATTGCGCGCCAGCTGCTCGAGAGAAATGCGCTGTGAGCGCGGGCAGCAACGACATCGTCGCCCGCGCTTCGCTGCCGCTCGCCGGCATTCGCGTGCTGACGTTCGAGAACTTCGGCGCCGGCCCATTCGGCTCGATGTACCTCGCCGACCTCGGCGCCGAAGTCATCAAGATCGAGAACCGTGACCAGGGCGGCGACGCGACGCGGGGCATGGGGCCGTTCTTCCTCGGCGAGAACGACAGCCACTTCTTCCAGACCTTCAACCTCAACAAGCGCAGCGTCACGCTGAACCTCAAGACGCAGGCCGGCCAGGCCGTGTTCCGTCGGCTGGTGGCGCGCTCGGACGCGGTGCTGAACAACCTGCGCGGTGACCAGCCGGAGAAGCTGGGCCTCACCTACGCGGCGCTCGCCGCTTCGAACCCGCGCATCGTCTGCGCGCACCTGTCCGCCTACGGGCGCGACAACGAGCGCAAGGGCTGGCCTGGCTACGACTACCTGATGCAGGCCGAGGCCGGCTATCTGCACCTCACCGGCGAGCCCGGCTCGCCGCCCTCGCGCATGGGCCTGTCGATCGTCGATTACATGACCGGCATCACGACCGCGGTTGCGCTGCTGGCGAGCCTGCTCGGGGCGATGAGAAGCGGGCGCGGCCGCGACATCGACGTGAGCCTGTTCGACGTGGCGCTGCACCAGCTGTCCTATCCCGGCACCTGGTTCATCAACGAGCGCCACCGGACCGAGCGCATGCCACGCAGCTCGCATCCGTCCGCGACGCCGGTGCAGCTGCAGCGCACCCGCGACGGGTGGATTTTCATCATGTGCATGACGGACAAATTCTGGCAGGTACTGCTCGAGGTGCTCGGCGCGCAGGCACTCGGCCACGATCCGCGCTACGCGACGATGAAGGCGCGGCGCGAGCATCGTCCCGAACTGACCGCGGCGCTCGATGCGATCTTCGAAGCCGACACTTCCGCGGCCTGGCTTGCCAGGCTGCAGGGCCATCTGCCCGTCGCGCCCGTGCATGACATGGAGCAGGCACTCGACAACCCGTTCGTTGCGCGCATCGGCATGATCCAGGCGACGCCGCATCCGCAGAAGCCGGGTTTTCGCGCCCTCGCCAACCCGATCAAGCTCGACGGCCAGCGCCTGCACGGCCGCATCGGCTCGGCGCTCGGCGCCGACACGCGCGACGTGCTGCGCGAAGTCGGCTACGACGATGCCGAAATCGACGCGCTCGCTTCGCAGCGGGTCATCTGACCGGGCCCCGCCGATGAAGCTCGAAGGGCTGCGCGTCGTCGACCTGTCGCTGTTCCTGCCGGGGCCCTATCTCACGCAGGTGATGGCGGACCACGGCGCCGAGGTGATCAAGGTGGAGCCCCCCGGCGAGGGCGAGCCGAACCGGCACATTGGCGCGACCCAGGATGGCGTCAGCATCTTCTTTCGCAATACCCATCGCGGCAAGCGCAGCATCACCGTCAACCTGAAAGACGCCGCGCAGCGCGAGGCGCTGCTGGCGCTCACCGAAACCGCGGACGTGTTCATCGAAGCGTTCCGGCCCGGTGTCGTCGACCGGCTCGGCGTCGGCTACGCGCAGGTCGCCGCCCGCAATCCACGCATCGTCTATTGCTCGATCGCCGCCTTCGGCCAGGACGGGCCCTACCGCGACCTGCCGGCGCACGATCTCGCGACCGAGGCAATGGCCGGCGTCGTGAGCTTGAATCTCGGCGAGGACGGCCAGCCGACGATCCCGTATGTACCGGCCGCGGACTTGGCCGCCTCGATGTTTGCGCTGTCCGGCGTGCTGATGGCGCTGCTGCGGCGGCAGCGCACGGGAGTCGGTGACTACCTCGACATCTCGATGCACGATTCGATCCTCGCCTGGACACCCAATGTCACCGGCCAGGTGTTCGCGCACAAACGTCCGCCGGTCGTGAAGCACGAGCGCAGCCTCGGCGGCGCCGCGTTCTACCGCATCTATCGCACCCGGGATGATCGCCACGTGGTGCTCGGCGGGCAGGAGCCGAAATTCATCCGCAACCTGCTCACCGAACTCGGCAGGCCGGAATACATCGAGCTGTGCGAACGTGGCCCGGGGCCGCACCAGGCGCCGGTCATCGACTACCTGAGAGGCGTCTTCGCCACGCGCACACAGGCCGAGTGGGTCGAGTGGTTCGCCGGCCGGGATATCTGCTTCGCGCCGGTGAAGAACCTGCGCGAGGCATTCGACGACAGCCACGCGAACGCGCGCGGCATGCGCCTCGTCGA
>CADEFJ010000023.1:4905-25553 GCA_902826575.1 uncultured Pseudomonadota bacterium
AGCACCAGTTTCTCGGCCACCTTGTCCGAACGCGGTGACAGCAGCATCCGCAGCACCACGTCGTCGGCCGGGCGCGTGCGATCCTCACCCAGCAGCTGCTCGAGCACGCGCGTCACGCGGTGCACCAGCTCGTTGACGAAGCGCAGGTGCGCGGTGTCGGTCACCTGCTCGCTGCCCGGCCCGTAGGTGGTACGCGCCTCCTCGGCGAGTTCGTGCAAGAAGGCGTTCAGCAGCCTTGCCTTGTCGAGCACGCGCAATTCGGTGAAGAACTGGATCTCGGATTGCAGGTTCACGCTCGCCTCACGTGCACCTCGTTCAGGCGGGGAAGAAGTCGATGGGCTTGGTGGTGGTGATCGCCTCGACGTCGCGCGCCTCGAAGCGGAAGAGCCGCACGCGCGCCACGATCTTGCGCTCGAGTTCCGGATCGCCGATTTCGCTCGACACCACGCGACACATCGTCACCTCGCCGGAAGGCGCAATGGTGAATTCCAGCACCATCTTACCCTGCAACTCGGGTTGTTCGCGAAGGGCACGACTGTAGAGGGCGTAAATGGCGCCCTTGTTGCGGTCGAACACGAGTTCGATCTCTTCCCGGCTGCGCGACGCCTTGCCGCTCGCGCCCGAGCGGCTGGCCGCCTCGCCGCGCCCGCCGACCGGGACGCCCGGAGGGACACTCATGCGGGTCGTACTGTGGCCCTCGAGGCTGCCTGCGCCCGAACCGAAGCCGCGGCTGGTGCTCGCCGTGGCGATGCCGCCGCTCGCGGCGCCTACCTTCGAGGTGATCAGCGAGCGATCTGCGCGGCTGTCGGCGCCCACGGCGCCAGACAGGTTGCGGGTCTGCTCGACCGGCACGATCGGCAGGTTCTGCCGCAGGTCGGCGAGCTCGTCCTGGAACTGGTTGACTGCCTTCTGCGCCTTCTTGCGCGCCTCCTCCGTGCGGTCCACGGGCTGCGGCACCGGCTTCGGCGTGATGGCGGCGACCTTCGGCTCGGGCTTCGGTTCCTCCTTCGGCGCCGGTGGAGGCGGCGGTGGCGGCGGTGGCTGGTAGTCGAGCATCACCTTCGCGAGCCGCTGCGGCACGGCCTCTGGCTGCATCGCGCGCTCGGGCACCGGCAGGAACGGAATGACGATGGCGCCGAGCGTGACCGTGACAAGCGCCACGATCAGGAACCTGCGCAGGCGTTCGCTCTCCTCCGGGTCGACATCCCAGGGCAGCTCGAAGTGTCTGTAGTACGGCCTCAGCATCACGCAGGCTTGAAGCCGGCCGGGACCGGCTTCTCCTTCTGCAGCGTGGCGAGCGAGATGCGCCCGTAGTCGGCATCCGTGCAGGTCGCCATGACCTTCTTCAGCACCTCGTAGGGAATCGCCTTGTCGCCGAGGATCGTGATCTCGCGCTCCGCGAGTTCCTTCTCGGTCATCGCGCGCCCGACCAGCATCGGACGCTTGAGCGCGGCGCGCAGCGGCTCGATCAGCGGCGAGGCGGACGCCTGGATTTCGGCCAGCGAGGTGACATGCTCGCCCTGCACGAACAGGTCGGTGGTGGTTACCATCAACACGACCGAGTCCTTCGGCTGCGCCTCCGCGATCGACTGGGGGATCTCGATGCCCTTGGTGTTCTGGATGATTTCCACCTCGGTCGAATACACGAGCAGGAACATCACCAGCACGGTCAGGATGTCGATCATCGGGATCAGGTTGAGCTCGAGGGCGCCCTTGTGGCGCTCATGGCTCTTCGCCATGCGGCGTGCGCGGCCGGACATGCTCATGTGCGGCCTCCGCCGGCGCCGGCGATCTCCGGCGCGTCACCGATCGAGATGTCCGGGAACAGCTCCGCCTGCACGGTCATCCCGTCCTGCAAGACTTCGAGTACGCGCACCTTGTCCATCACCTGCACGAGCGTGTCGTACGGCGTGTCGGACTCGAGGAGGATGGTGGCGCTCGTCATCTCGGGGAACCTGACCTTGACGCGCTGCAGGTATGCGGCGAGCCCGTCGAAGTCATAGCCGGCCGCGCTGCTTGGCAGTGGCGCGAGCGGCCCGCTGTTGCGGTCGGCAACGACAAGCTCGTCCTTGCGCACGATCACTTCGAGTTGCAGTCCCTTCGGCGGCTCACGGAACTCGGAGAGCCGGGCCGGAAGGTTCAGCTCGAGGACCACGGTCCGCGAGAACACGGCAGTCATCAGCAGGAAGGTCACGAGCACGATGAAGATGTCGATCATCGGCACGAGCAGCAGCTCGGACGGCCTGCGTCCGCGTCGCTGCAGCTTCCGGGCCTCGTAGGAGGACCTGCGCATGGCTGACTCCTGGCGCTCAGGCCGCGGTCGGGGCGTCCGGACGACGCTCGGTGATCGAGTTCAGGAACTTGACCGACGCCATCTCCAGGCTGTCGATCAGCGCGGTGGTGCGCGACTGCAGCCAGGCGTGGATGAACAGCAGCGGCACCGCGGTCAGCAGGCCGAACGCCGTGCAGTTCATCGCCACCGAAATGCTGGCCGACAGCAGGTTCGCCTTCTCGGCCGGGTTCACCGTCGCAACGGCCGCGAACGCGTGGATCAGGCCGAACACGGTACCGAGCAGGCCGAGCAGCGTGGCGAGATTGGCGAAGGTCGCGAGGTAATGGGTGCGCCGTTCGATCTTCGGCACCACTTCCATCAGGCTCTCTTCCATCGCCTTCTCGATGTCATCGCGGCGGCGCGCCGTGGCGATGCGCGCAAGGCCGTAGTTCAGGATCTGCCCGATCGCCGAATTGGATTTCGACGTGAGCTGCACGGCGGCGCGGAAGTCGCCCCGCTGCAGCATCGGCGTGATCTCCGACCACAGCGAGCGGTTCTGGCGCCCGACGTTCCACAGGTAAATGAAGCGCTCGAGCGCGATCGCGAGACCGAGCACCAGGACCACGGCGATGGGGATCATCCAATGCCCCCCGCCCTGGAAGAAACGGACTATCGAACTATAGAGATCCATCGAAGACACTCCTCGAAAAACTGCAAGCCAAGCATTCCCAAACTGAATGACATAACCTTAAAAAGCTGCGACCTATTTCTCAGGTTTGTCGGTGCGCTGTACGCCATCCGGCTGCAACGCGTCGTAGTAACGGTTCTCACGGCGAAATACGTCACGGTCCACGGGCGCGAGCACCTCGTCGAGCAGGCTGTTGGCCGGCCGGCCCATCAGGTCGCCCAGGTCCGACTGCTTCCACGGCACGATGTACAGCACCTTCGGCAACTCGCGGTTGCCGGTGATCTGCGTCGTATCGAGTTCGAGCCGATCCATGACGCCGCGGGTGCCCCGCTGGTTGCCTTGAGTACGGGGTGCCTCGGCGGGCGCTGACGCGGCGGGCGTGGTGGCCGCGGGCGCCTTCTCGCCGGCGGGCGGCTTTTCGCTGGCTGGCGCTGCGGGCCGTGCCGAGGTGTCGACGCGGGGTTCGAGGGACTGCCGCGACGGCGGCGGCTCCTGTCCCCAAGCAAGGGGACCCAGCAGCACGCCGGCAAACAGCACAGGCAGTATCTTCATGGCTCGACTCCCGCAACCGGTTCGCCATCAGGGGCAGGCCCGGTCTTGCCGGCGCGCTGGCGCAGTTCCGCAATCCAGCTGGTAACGGGCTTGTCCTCGCCGGTCAGTTCCTTGTAACGCTCGAGATGGGTGAGCGCCGGCGCTGGCTCCTGCAGGTACAGGTCAAGCAACACCGCGTAGTTGCGATGCGCCGGTGCAAAATTCTCGTTCGCCGCCAGCGCCTGTTCATACGCAGCACGCGCCTCGGCAAACTTTCCGGCCATGCGCAATGCAAGGCCGAGCTCGGCAGCCGCCTCGGCACTTGCCGGGTTGCGCTCGAGCGCCGCGCGGAACGCCGCCTCGGCTTCCTCCAGCCGACCCTGGCTGCGCTGCGTGACACCCAGATTGAAGAACACGGCCGCGTACTGCGGTACCGCCGCCGACAACTGGCCGAACTCGAGTGCCGCACCGGCATTGTCGCCGGCGCGTGCCAGGCCCACGGCGCGATCGAAATCTGCCACGGCGCGCGCGGGCGGTGGCGTGGGCGCGGGAACCGGCGTGGCCTGCGCCTGGCCGTCGACGATGACCGGCGCGGGCGGCGGCGCCTCGAGCAGGGTAAGCGAAGCGACGACGCCCAGTGGCAGTTCGCTCTTGCCGTAGCGACCGGGATTGAGCTGCGCGAGGGCCGCGTAGCTCGCCTTCACGCCATCGTTGTAGACGCCCTCGCGCGCTCGCGCGGCATTGGCCTCGTGCACGACGATCGCCTGCTCCTCGAACGGAAACGCCTGCTCCTCGAGCAGCAGGTCGTACTGTTCGAGCGCATCGCTGTCCATGTTCTTCGGGCGCTCGGACTCCATCAGGTCACGGGCGAGTGTGCGGTAGAGCTCGGCCATCTCGAACGTGGCAGTCGTCGTGACGTCGGCGACCCGGTAGTCGGCGGCCGATTTGTAGGCCGCCAGCGCGACCTCGAGCGAGCTGCGCTTCTGCGCGAGGCTGTTCTTGAGCGGCGCGACGAGGCGCACACCTCGGAACGCATCGCGCATCGGCATGGCGAGCGCGAGCTGCGCATGGGCCGCGAGGAAACGCGTGCGGTCGCTGCGCTCCGCGCCGGCGCTGGCATCGGCAAGGATGATGGCGCGCTGCCAGGACTGCTGCTTCGCCGCGTCGCCGCGCCTCGCCGCAGCATCCGCCAGGCGCTGGCGCACCTCGATGGCTTCGGCCACCGGAGATGGATAGTCGGCGACGAATTGCTCGAGCATCGCCACTGAGCGTTCGGTGTTGCCCGCTTTCTCGTACAGGTCGGCGGCCTGCACGACCGCCTCGCGACGCACCGCCGGGTCCTCGGTCGGCGAGGCCGCGATGCGCTCGAACTCGGAGGCGGCCTCGCCCGCCCGGCCGGTCTGCGCATAGGCGACCGCGAGGCTGCGGGTGACCTCGGGTTGCAGCTTGTCCTGGGGAAAATCGCGCCGGAAGGATTCGAGCACCGGGATCGCCCTGCCCCATTCCTTCGATGTGACCAGCAGAGCCGCGGCATCGTAGGTCGCCGTCGAGCGGATGCTCGAATCCGGCGCCACGGCAGCCACGCGCAGGAAGGCGTCGACCGCGCCCAGTGCATCGCCGGATGCGCGCTTGGCCTCCGCCTGCCTGTAGACCGAGGCCGCCAGCCGCTCGGTGAGATCCGCACGCTGCGGGTCGTCCGGCGGAGTCAGCGTGCGCGCATTGACGAACGCCGCCTCGGCCTTGTCGAAGTACAGCAGGTCGTAATTCGACTGGCCGATGATCGTCCAGGCGATGCGTTGCCTCGCGAGATCGACAGGCGGCACCCGTGCGAGCAACGCTTCCGAAAGCATGATGGCTCGCGGCAGGTCGCGTGCCGCGAAGACATCCTGGGCGGCGCGCGTCAGCACCCCCGCACTGTCGGGATGCTCCGGAAACGTGGTCGCGAACTTGACACCCGCATCCACCGCCCGCGCGTGCACGGCCGGCTTGTCGGCCGCTGGCAGCGCCTCCTCATGGCGCTGGAAGGCGACGAGCGCGGCATAGCCCGCCGCCGCGGACTGCGCGCTGCGCGGATAGTCGTAGGCCGTGCGCTGGTACTCGCCCGCCGCATCGAGGTACTGGTGGCTCTCGAAGAGCGTCTCCGCAAGCAGGTAGTTGGTACCGGCCGAGTCCGGATCGTCCGGGAAGGACTCCAGGTAATCGCGATACCAGCGCGCGGCCTGCTGGTAGTCCTCGACTTTCTTCGAGCCCTGCGCGGTGGCGTGGTAGTACTGCGCGACATCCTTCAGGTTGGACTTCAGCTCGGTCGTGACTTTCGCATATGCGGCGCGATCGCGGCCCAGCCAGAACGAGCCCGCAAAGCGATAGCGCTCGACGAACTCGCGCTTGCCCTCGAGCACGAGATCGGTGAAGCCGCCCTTCTTGTAGGCCTCGATCGCCTGCATCGACAGCTCGGGCGCGTACTCGTTGTTCGGGTCGCGGTTGACGAAGGCGCGATAGGTCGATGCCGCATCCTGGTAACGCTGCTTGTCCACGTACAAGTCGCCGAGGCGCGAGTACAGCAGGTGCGAATAAGGCGGCGTGCCGTGTCTCGCGACGTGCGCATCGAGCGACTCGGCGCCCTCGAGGTAGGAAAAAGTGATCGCCATGACCCGCAGCGTGTCGTCGGCGAGTTCCTTGTCGGCGCGCGACAGGTCGTCGAAGCGCCGCTCCTTGCCGCCCTGCCCGACCAGCATGGCGTCCAGCACGCCGCCGAACGACTCGAGGCATTCCTCGTTGCGCGATTGCTTGAACAGCGACCAGCCGTGCTTGTAGAGGCTTTGCTCGTGGTACGCCGATGCCGCGCCGAACTTCATCGCCTGGCCGTAGGCGTCTTCGGCGCCGCCATAGTCCCTGGCCGAGAACAGCATCTCGCCGCGACGGAACTGGATTTCATCCATCTGCGGCGAGGACGGATAGCGCCTGACGATATCGTCGAGCGTCGCGAGCGCCTTCTCGGGCTGCCCGGTGGTTTCGTAGGCGCGGGCGAGCTGGTAGAGCACCTGGTCGTTGCGTGGATAGTTCGGATAGGCCGCGAGCAGCGTCGTATAAAGAACGATCGCCTCGGCGCCCGCGAGATCGATCGCATTCACCTCGCTCTGCATGCGCTCGAGCTCGCCGGCCTCGAGATTCAGGTCGCCGAGTCGCCGCAGCGCTTCCGCGCGCAGTTCCGGGTCGGTGTTCTGCAGCTCGAGGAAGCGGCGGTAGTTGTCCATCGCGCGCGAAGCGCTGGCCGGCACCGCCGCGGACTTCTGCACGTCGAGCGGACGCGCGCGCAAATCCTTGATGGTCGGCGCAGCCTTCGGCTTCTCAGCAGCCGGGGCAGCCGCGGACGATGCGAGGGCGAGCGCGAGCACGCACAACACCGGGAGGTGGCGGGCAACCCTCACGGCGGACCCTGGGCGGGTGGCGGCACCGCGGGTGCCAGCGCGGGTGCCGGCTCGTTCGCCGCGCGGTCGTAGATCGTCGCGAGCGCAAAACGCGCCTGCACCCGATAGGCCGCGAGCCGCGCCTGCTGCGATTCGAGCTCGTGGATCGCGCGCCCGGCAAGATATTCGTTCTGCTGGTCGCGCGCGCTCTGGAGGCGCGCCTGCAGCGCAGTGAGGCGTGTGTTCAATGCCGCGATGCGCGCCTCGAATTCGCCGGTGTTGGTCGGTACATTCTTGCGTGCCCGCTCGACGCGCACCCAGCGGCGCTGCGCCTCGCGCAGCGCGGCATCGAGATCCTTGATCTCGCGCCGCTGCTGGTAGACCCGGGCGCGCATCGCTTCATCGAGCCGCCAGGACAGCGTGCCTTTCACCAACCGCAGCTTGTCCTTGAGCGCCTCGAGTGCCTCGCCGGTGACGCCCGCCTCGCCATTGGCGATCGCCTGCTCGATGCGCTGGATGCGTGCCCACTGGTCGCGCTCCGTCGCCGTACCGAGTGCCGCGGCATCGTGGTTGCGTTCGATCGCATCGAGCTTCGATTCGAGTTCGCCGCGCTCGCGCTCGATGCGCTCCGGCGCGTTCCCGGCGAGCAGTGCATCGGCACGGGGCACGCGTTCGGCATGGGCCTTCTGGCGGGCATCGACCATGTCATCGAAGGCCACCATGCTTTCCGACCAGCTGCCGAGGCGCCGGCTGAGGAAGGCCAGGTCACGGTAATTCTTCAGGCCTTCCTGGAAATCATGGCCGGCAAGTACCGCATAGAGATAGCGCGACTGCGGGGCGTCCGGCAGGTCCCGCAACTGCCAGAACCAGCCCTGGCGCTCCTCGCTCTCCTGCGCGAGCAGGTCGTCGAGCAGCCGGCTCGAACGGATGCGCTGGATCGCGCCGTCGAGGGACTCGCCTTCCCGATCGAACTCGCGCATCGCGGTTTCGTAGTAGTCGGCGGCCTGCGCATTCGCGCCGAGCTTGCCGTAGGCGTACGGCACGGCGAGCAAGGACTCCTGCACGGCGGCGTCGAGCAAATTGCGATCGCGCAGTTCGAGCCAGGGTGCGAGCGCGCCCTCGAAATCACCCAGCGCCGCACTCGCCCAGCCGGCGCCGAGCAACGCCTTGTTCGACTGCGGGCCGTCGAGTCGCACGCGCTCGAGCGCGAGCTTCGCGTTCGCTGCGCTGTCGGCCTGCAGGTAGGCGAACCCCAGCGCGAGATTCGCCTTGTCCTTGAGTGCGAGCAGCTCGGGCGAGGTGGCCGCCATGGTGCCAACGCCGGACAGATAGCGGTCGGCGTCGGCCAGCTGGCCCTTGCGGACCAGCGCGACGCCCAGGTTGAAGCGCGCGTAGGCCACCCAGTCGGAGCTGCCCTGGAAGGCATCGAGCAATGCGACCGCCTCGTCGTATCGCCCGCCATGCATCAGCACGTTCGCGAGCAGATGGGTTTTCTCGGCCTCGAGGTCGGCGGGCAACGTGCCGGTAACGCTGCGCAGCGCCTGTTCGGCCTTGTCGTCGTAACCGCGCGCGTACCAGACCTTGCCGAGATAGAACCACGCGCGGTTGCGTACGCCCTGCGGTGTTTCGGCGGTCAGCAGGCGCTCGAAGCGCGCGCCGGCTTCGTTGTGCAGGCCGAGGGAGAGGTACATGCCGCCGGCCAGCAGGTCGGCCTCGGCGAGGTGATGCGGCAGCCGATCCCAATGGGCATAGGCCAGCAGGCGCGTCAGTGCCTCGAAGTTCTCATCCTGGAAGAAGTGGAACAGCACGTCACCGTAGTGCAGGTCCTGCACACGGGTGATCGGCAGCTTGCCGTCTGCGTCCGCGGCCCGCGCGTCATCGCTGCCGACGGTCGCGACGACCGTGGCCGCAACGAGCGCGAGAACGAGGGTCCGCATTTACTCCCAGTCCTTGATCTCGAATTCCGGTTGCGCCTTGCGCTGGCGATCGCTGATGCGCAACTCGAGGTACTTCGCGCCCACGCTTTTCTCGAAATTCAGCGTGGCGCCGCGGCGATAGTCGCGCCCGTTGGGACCCTTGCCCGCGAAGAACGCCACCAGCTCATGGGCACCGGTCTTCAGGTTGCCCACATAGAGGCGCTGCACGCCGCCCTTCAGGAGCGCCTCGGCTTCGCGCGGCGTGTACAGATAGTTCGATACTTCCTTGTCGTCGATCTTCAGTTGCACCGAGTCGAGGGCGAAGAACTCGCCCACATCGAGCGAAACGAACACCGCGACCTGCGTGTTCGCCGGGAACAGCAGTTCTTCCTCGAGGATGAACAGCTCGCGATTGAGATCGACCACGTCTTTCTTCAGGTCCTGCACCTCGCTGTCGAGCGCGCGGCTCTCCACCGGCGCGGCAGGCGCCGGGGTGGCTGCGTCAGGCGCAGGAGCCTGCTGGGCGTGAGCAGCAGCGCCCGCCGAGCAGGCGAGCAGCGCCGCCAGCAACAGCCGGGTCAGCTTGGGCGTCGGAGTGGCAACAGTACGCATGTGGGTCTCGCTGGTGTCTTCTCTGGCACTCATTCGTCGAGCAGGCGGCGCAGCTCGCGGACATACACCGGCTCGCTGCGGGACTTCGGATCACGATGCACGTAACGCACCCTGCCCGCGCGGTCGACGATCACAATCGTCGGCAATCGATCCACCGCGTATTCGCGCCCGACGGTCTTCTGCGGATCGGCGAGCATCGGGAAGCCGACGCCGACGCTCGTCGAGAATTCCCGCGCCTCCTGCGGGTCGTCGTCGATGCTGATCCCGTAGACGGTCAGGCCCGCCGGCCCATAAGTGCGATGCACCGCATCGAGTTCGGCCAGCTGGGCGCGGCAGGGATTGCAACGGCTGCCGTAGAACGACAGCACGACGACCTGGCCACGCGCCTCCGAGAGCCGCACGTTCTCGCCGACCATGGCGCGCAACGCGAAATCGGGCGCCTCATGACCGATCAGCGGCGAATCCGCCGCGCATACGGCGAACGCCGCGCACAACGACAGCAACGCGGGAACGGCACGATCGATCAAAAAACAGCCCTCATGACAGCGCGCTCACGGCAAGCAAACAAGGCGCGCCCGGCGCATAAGACCGTCGCATGCGCACTTAACAATGTCAACGTGGCGCCCCCGCAATCCGCGCTGCCAGCGCGAGACCCGCCGCACAATTCAGGCGGTCTGCGCGGTGCGTCGGCAAAGCGCGACAGGCGCGTCAGAGCGGATTGGTGATCACCGCATCGACGATCGGCGCGAACACGGCGAGGCTGTCGAGCTGCGCGCCCGAACCCAGGCCATGGTTCGGAATCAGTGTCGTGAACTGGCCGATCTGCTGATGCAGCGCGAGGTAGTTGAGCAGGACCGTGTTGACCAGCAGGTTGACCGCATTGGCGCCCGGGTGCGAGTTGTTCGCCACCGAGCCGTCCTGCGTGTAGTAGCCGATCTGCGAGCCGGTGCGGAACGAGCTGGTACTCGGTGTCACGACCGGTCGCCCGCGCGGGTTGTAGACGAGGAAGAACGACGAGGCGGTCGACTGGTTGTCGCTCACCCACATGAACTTGCCGCGACCATTGGCGGTGTTGTCGACCTGGTTGCTGGACGACAGCGAGCCGTCGCTGAAGACATAGATCATGAGCGGCTTGCCCGCGCGATGCGCGAACTCGAGACAGGCGCCAATGCACTGGCCAGCGCGGAAATTGCGCACCTCACCGGTCGCGCGACCCTGGCCGTGGTAGTCATAGCCACCCATCGTGATCGTGCCGGCGCCGGCATAACCCTCGATCACCATCTTCATCACAGCGGCGGTCTTCTCGAACTCGCCGTCCGAGTCGAACTCCTGGTCGGTGAAGATACCGGTCGCGCCCTTGATGCGCGGATCGAGCTCGGGATTGAGGTTCGCAGGCTGGCCGAAGCGATCGGCCAGGTAGGCGGTCTTCGTGTAGCCGCACTCCACCAGCGTCTTGATCGCAGCGTCGCGGCTCACGTTGGTGTTGATGCGCCCGAGCTTGTCGCCGGACAGGCGCACCATCGACTCGAGCACCGCGACGGCGTCGTTCTGCGCCATCAGCTCCGCGAGCTTGCCGGTGTCGACGAGGCCGGTGACGTCGCTCGTGCGATCGACCTTGGTCGGCCGGTAGGCTAGGTCATAGGGCATCGGCGACATCGAGTTGCCGCCCGAGTCGGACGCGCGTGACCCGATCAGCGTCAGCAACTGGCCGTCGGCACCGCACTTCTGGATGCCGTACATCGGGTTGTGCGGATTGTTCGCGGTGTCGTTCTCGGAACGCGCCGCAATGACCGCGCCGTTGGTCGACGCCTGTGCCAGCACGCTCGCCTTGGTCAGAATGCCGCGCAGCATGCCGCCGTCGGCATGCCACGGCAGGCCAAGCGACGTGTCGATGAAGTTGTTGGTCGGGCTGGCGGCGTTCGGTGAGCTCGGCACCATGTCGCCAGGCAAGCCGAGCTTGCCGTAGCCGGCCGTCGACAATTGATCGTCGATCGCGCCTCCGGGGCCGCCGATCAGCACTTCGGATCCGCTCAGATTCGCGCCGCCCGCCAGGTCGAAGGCGATGAAGGGAATCTTGCCGGCGCCGTCGGTAATGCCGCAGGCATCCTTGAGCGCCTCGATGTCGGGAGCGAGCGCACCGTGCGCATTGCGCGGCGCCAGCAGGCTCAGCACCGAGGGCGCGGCAACGACCGCGGCTCCGGTGTGGAAGCCACGCGAGATCAGTTCGCGCCGGGTCACCGGCGGACGGTGATCGGGATGCCGCAGCGGCTCGTCCAGGCCGAGTTCGCGGGGGGGCTTGTGTCGGATCAGCATGTGGATTCTCCCTCGAACCTATTGCAGCAGCATCGCGGCGCTGCCGATGGCGGCGGCGCAGGACGCCTTGGCGATCGTCGCGGTGCGCGTCGCGTTGCAGCTGCCGGCGCAGGTTGCAGCGAGCTTCGTGACCAGTCCGTTCAGTTCGGCGCGTACCTCGGTGTCGTCCGGCTGGGACGCGAGGTTGGTGCCGACCGACTTGTCGATGATGCTGGTGATCATCGCGTTGCGGCCGCCCGCGCCATTCACGTCGATCACGCCACCGCCGCCGAAGAAGCTGGTTCGCAGCGCCGTGTTGTCGACCATCGCGTCGCAATAGGAAATCGCGAGCTGCGCGACGCCCATCTGCTGTGACGAACCGAAGGTGTCGATCGACTCGACCGACGGGAGCGCCTGCTTGACGAGCCTGTAGGTGTCGGCGACCGACGCATTGGTGATCGGCACACCGGTGATGTTCGACATCGACTGGTTGATCTCGTCGAACGTGCGCAGGCCCACTTCCGGATTCTCGCTGTCGGCGAGCGCCGGCGGATCCGGCATCGGCTCCTCCGGATAGGCCCGCATCTCGGTACCGAGTTGCTCGAATGTCAGGAAGAACAGGTCGCTCTCGGGTCCTTTCTCGAGCCCGATCACCGTGCCCGTCGAGGACAGCAGCTGGCCGGTTTCCGCGACGTATCCCGAGCCACCGACCGTCAGGTCGAGCGGTATGTACGCCTGGCCGACGCGCGCCTCCTGGCCGTTCAGGCCGATGCGCAGGCCCTTGAGCGGTATACCCGCCGGCTCGACGCTCGGGTCGAGGCTGATGAAGGTCGGGTTGGTGAAGAGATAGCTGTAGCTGTCGTACTGGCTCGTCTCGAACATGACGTAGCTCTTCGGCAGATCCACCAGCTCGCTGACGTTGAACAGCATGAAGTAGCGCTCGCCGACGCCAGCCTCGAAGTTTTGCTGGATCTGCGGCTGCGTCAGCGCGCGGTTGTGTACCGACACGAGCCGCAGCACCCCGGTCCACTGCCGGACGCCCGACGGGTCATTGCCGAGCACCAGCGCGAAGCTGTCGTCCCAGTCGCCGAGCGAGCCGCCGCTGCCATCCGTGTCACCGGTGTATTCGCCGTTGACGTAGATGCGCTGGCCGTTCACGGGGTCATAAGTCAGCACCACATGCTGCAGCGACGCCTGCGCGTCCTCGTCCGCCGCGCGGGTCAGCAGCGCCGGTGTGCCGTTCGCGTCGGTCTCGCTGCTGCGGGTCATCGCCTGGTACTGGTAGGCAAGCTGCGCGAGCGTGGCGTTGTTGGCCATCGTGCCGCCGGAGTAGCTGACGATGTAGGCATCTTCCTGCACGACGTTGCCGGGGGCGGCCCAGGCCTCGATCGTGAACTCGCCGGTCGTCTTGATCATGTCGGCGAGCTTCCTGCTGCCGCTGGTCGTGCCCTGCGCCTTGCCGCCCTCCTTCACGTTCAGCCCCCAGCCGCCGACCCATTCGATCGAGCCGGACATCGTGAGGTTCGCCGCGGGCTCGACACCACTCGTGTCGTAAACGGTCGTGCCCATGCCCGTCTTGAATTCGTACAGCGCGATCTGCGCGCTCTCGTAGCGGTTGCCGCCGGCGGCCACGGTGCCGTCGTACAGCGTGAGCGCCTTGGAGAGCCTGAGCGTGGCATCGACCGGGGTGATCGGGATGCCGTTGGCGAACGCACGCACTGCCGCTTCCATGGTGTTCGCATCGTTCGCGCAGCTCGAGGTCCAGCAGTTGTGCGACTCCTCGCGCAGGCGCAGGACGAGGCGCGACAGTTCCGGCGCGTCGAGGTTGATCTTCGGACGTGCCGCCGCGTAGGCCGCGTCGGCATCCAGGGTGGCGAAGTACGGCGACTGCGCCGTCGCGGATGCCGGTGTATGGCAGCGCAGACATTGGCCCACGCCGCGCACCAGCGGCAGGATCGTCGAGGCATAGAGGCTCGAGCTTTCCGGGAAGGTCTTGCTGTCGCCCACTTCCTTGATCGGCGGCTCCTGCAACTGGATGGTCTTGCCGCCGCCGGCGATCGAGCCCGCCCAGTTGCGGATCCACACTGTCATCGTGTCGCCGCAGGCCGAAGCCGAGGCGAGCCAGCAATTGTGGCCACCCGCCACCTTGGTGACGAGCCGCGACTGGTCGGGCTGCGTCAGGTCGACGAGCGCGACCGCCGCCTGGTAGGCGAGGTTCACGTCATCATTGCGCGCGAAGGTCGGCGACTGGCCGCCCGCGTTGTGACAGCTGCCGCAGCGGTTGGTCGCCTTGATGTTTTCCCACAGGTTGATGCGAAACGCCTGCACGTCGGCGTTGGCCGGAGCCGGGCCGGTGTAGTCCGCGACCGGGGGCGGTGTCGTGACCGGATTGACCTCGGTCGGCGCGCCGCTACCGCCGCTGCAGGCGGCGAGCGCGGCGAGGACCGTCGCCAGAAGCACGTTGCGGTTCATGACGCTCACCTCAATTTCCCATGCAGTAGGCAGCGGTTTCGGCGAAGACACTCTTCAGCCGATAACCGTTGCTGCGAAAGTTCTGGGCGATGGTGGCCGCCCGGGCGCGATCCGCGGCATTCTGTGGCGCACGGAAGCACACGGCCTTGAAGACCTTCTGCACCTGGCAGTTGGCGAAGGCCTGGCTGTTGGCGAACTCCTGGCCCAGCGATTTCGCGCCGGTGCCCGAGCCCGTGGTCGCGGTCGTGCCCCAGCCCCAGCCGAGCGTGCGGTTGTGGCCGCTGCGCCAGTAGTTGTCCCAATTGTCATTGGGGGTCACGTAGCCGGGCTTGAAGTTGTCGGCATTCAGGAAGTACTTCGCGTTCGGCGTACCCGGCGTGTACACGAGGCGCTGCTGCGTCTCGTCGAAGTCGTAGTACGCGAATGCCTGCGTCATCGGGTCCATGCCGGTGTGGCAGGTGATGCAGTTGTTCAGGAACACGCGGCTGTCGCCGCCCGGGCTGCGGCTCACGTCCTGGCGGATGCGGTCTGGCGGCAGCGTCGGATCCTGCACCTGCTCGAGGTCTCGGCACATGTGATTCATCAGCGTGAAGCGGAACATCGCGCGATTGGTGCCATCTATGAAGAAGGCCTCCGACGACGCGCGCGTCGTGATCAGGCCGGCCGTCGCCTCGGCGGGAATGCCGAGCAGGGCCGATTGCTGGCGCGCGACCAGCGTAGCCTGCAGATCGACGCCACCCGACTCCGCCTGCTCGTAGTGCGCGTTGCCGGTCGCGGAATAGGCCGGCAGGCCCGGCGCGTTGCTCACATAGACGACGTCGGCCGACAACGCGGTGTTGAAGGGCACATCGTCGCGCACCATGCCGATCACGGTGGCCGTGTAGTCATTGAGCGGCGCGAACACCGTCTGGTCGCGGTTGGACCACGGGGTCGCGAAGTTCTTCAGCGTGACGTCGTAGAACGCGCGGTTCTGCATGGCGGTCTCGGCGGCCGCGATCGCATCGCCCGCCTGGATGTCCGCCGCCATGTCGACCAGTACCGCTTCGGTCGGCGGCACACCAGCGAGCCGGTCGTGCATGCGCTTCGCCTGCTCGCGCGGCCCGGCAATCGCCGTCGCGCCCGCAAGCAGCGCCAGCATGCACGCCGCGCCTGCTATCCGCCGGCGGGCAGAACCCGCTTTGACCCGTTCATCGATGTTCATGTGCAGAGCCCTCGATTGCGACTGCGAATATACGCACCGCACTAACCCCCCCGGAATGTCTCACCGCGCCGACGTCGCCGACTGACGACATCCCGCTTCATTACGTCATGCGGTTATGCTTTCGGCGCCCGTTTGCGACTGCCGTCACACCACCGCAACCCGCGTCCGCATAACTAGGACGCTGGTTTGCCTGCGACAAGGGAACCGCGGCACGGCGCAGCGCGCTGTGATGCTCTCGGCAGAATGGCGACATGTTTTGGGCGAGCATGATTACGTCACATGAGGATGTCTGAATGAGCACGAGCGAGCGGCGAAACACGGCAGCGCGTCACACGATGCGACTCGTCGTCCGCGGCGTGGCGGTGCTCGCGGCGCTCGGCGCGCTTGCCGCGTGCAGCCCGGGCGGCAATGTCGACATCGGCAGCGGCCAGGACGCCGATCCGGTCGCCGCTGACTTCCCGATGGCCTACATCAAGCGCACGCTGCCCGAAGAGCAGGACGACCTCACGCAACAGCGCGACGCCATTGCCGACGCCGACGCCGATGTCTATTACCGGGACCGCGCCGACCCGACCGCGCCCGAGCACAACATCACCGAGCGCGTGACGGGAGACGACCTGTACGACGTGCGCGATGTCGACGTGGCCTATGACGGCACGTCGATCGTGTTCGCGATGCGCGGCCCGCTCGATGCGAACCAGGACGAGGAAGACCCGCCGACCTGGAACGTCTGGGAGTACGTGTTTGCGACCGATACGCTGCGGCGTGTGATCGCCTCGGACATCATCGCCGAGGAAGGCCACGACGTGGCGCCGCACTACCTTCCCGACGGACGGATCCTCTTCTCCTCGAGCCGGCAGCGCGGCTCGAAGGCCGTGCTGATCGACGAGGGCAAGCCGCAGTTCGAGGCGCAGACGACCAATCGCAACGAGCCGGCGTTCGTGCTGCACGTGATGAATCCCGATGGCACCAACATCCGCCAGGTGTCGTACAACACCGATCACGATATCGACCCAACCGTGCTACGCAGCGGCAAACTCATGTGGAGCCGCTGGGACAACGCGCCGGGCGGACGCAACGGCATCCATCTCTACCAGGCCAACCCGGACGGCACCGGCATCGAACTGCTGTACGGCGCGCAAAGCCACGCCACGGGCACCGACGGGACCGACATCGAGTTCGTCAAGGCGCGCGAGATGCCGAACGGGCGCATCATGGTGCTGATACGCCCGCGTACCGACGCCGAGTTCGGCGGCAACCTGCAGATCATCGACACCGGCACCTACGTCGAGAACACCCAGCCGACCCTGGCGAATATCGGCATGGCCGGTCCCGCCCAGCAGCCGGCCACCGGCAACGACGTGAGCACCGTGCCGGGCATCTCGCGGGGCGGACGCTTCCACGACGCCTTCCCGCTGTGGGACGGCACCAACCGCATGATCGTGAGCTGGGCGCAGTGCCTCGCGCTGCTGAATGGCCAGACCCGGCCGTGCACCGATGACGTGACCGGCGATCCCGCCGCGCTGCCGGCGCCGCCCCAGTACAGCGTGTGGATGTATGACATGGGCGCGCGCGCCTTTCTGCCGCTGATGACGCCGGAAGTGGGCCGCATCATCACCGACGTGGTGATCGCGCAGCCGCGACCGCTCCCCGCCGTGATTCTCGACAAGACCGCGGGCGTCGATGCCGATCCGGACCTGGTCGCCGAAGGCGCGGGGATCCTCGACATCGTCAGCATCTACGACTTCGACGGCGTCGATCGGGCCGCGCCTCCCGGCGGCGGCGGCATCCGTGGCATGGCCAACCCCGCGCAAACCACGGCGGACCAGCGCCTCGCCCGCTTCATCCGCATCGAGAAAATGGTCTCGATTCCCGACGATGACGTGCTCGACATCGACAATGCCGCGTTCGGGGCGACCAACTTCATGCGCGAGATCCTCGCCTACGCGCCGATCGAACCCGATGGCTCGGTGCGCATCAAGGTGCCGGCGAACGTCGCCTTCCAGATGTCCATCCTCGACGTGAACGGCCGGTGGCTGCCGGGCTTCCCGCGCCACAACAACTGGCTGCAACTGCGGCCGGGAGAAGTGCGCAGCTGCAGCGGCTGCCACATCCGCGACGGCCAGAACCCGACCTCGCACGGTCGCGCGGGACTGTTCGGCATCTCGTACACCGGCGCGCTGACCACCGGCACACCGTTCCCGAACACCGTGAATACGCTGCTGCCGCAGGCCGGCGAAACCATGGCGCAGGCGCGCGCGCGCGTCTCCTCCGCCTGTACCGACAGCCCGAACTGTGCCTCGATCAACCCGAGCGTGAACGTCGTCTACCAGGACGTGTGGACCGACCCCGCGGTGCGCGCACCGGATGCCGACATCGCCTACAACTACGGGGCCCTGTTTTCGCCGCCCCCGACCACGCCCGAGTGCCAGGCGCGCTGGGCGCCGACCTGCCGCATCGTGATCAACTACGAGCAGCACATTCACCAGCTGTTGATGCGGCCGCGCCAGGAAATCGATCCGGTCACCTCGGCGGTCATCTCGGATCACACCTGCTGGCAAGCGGGATGCCACAACACGACCAGCGCCGCGGCCGCGCCGATGGTGCCCGCAGGCAATCTAGACCTGCAGGACGGCGACTCGCAGGACGAGCCCGAGCACAAAGCCGCCTATCGCGAGCTGCTGTTCGTGGACAACGAGCAGTGTCTGGACCCGGCGACGGGCGCGTTGATCGATTGCCAGCAGGTGATCGGCATCGACCCGATCTCGGGACTGCCGATCACGGCGCCGATACCGTATCCTCCACCGTTGAGCGCCGGCAATGCGCGGGGGTCCACTCGCTTTTTTGGTCGCTTTGCGGCGGGCGGGACCCACGAGGGCTATCTCTCGCCGGCCGAGCTTCGCCTGATCTCGGAATGGGTCGATATTGGAGCGCAGTATTTCAACAATCCGTTCGATCCTGACGTGCCGGTCAATTGAATCTGCGGTCCTGCTCGGTGGACTCCTCCTGTTGTTCGTCGCGGCTCCTGCGACGCACGCCGCGGAGGAGTACCTGCAGGTGTTCGTGGCCGAGCCCTATCTCGAAATGCGCACCGGGCCCGGACGCGGCTACCCGGTCACGCAGGTGGTCGGCCGTGGCGAGTCGGTCGAGATCCTCAAGCGCCGCACCGACTGGCTCAAGGTGCGCACCGAGCGTGGCATCGAAGGCTGGGCCGCGCAGCGCGACATGGTGAGGACGCAACTGGCCGACGGCAGTTACCTGTCGATCGACCTTGGCGATCGCAACGGCTTTCGCTCGCACCGCTGGGAAGCGGGCGGCATGGTCGGGGACTTCGACGGCGCCAACCTCGTCTCGGGCTACCTCGCGTTCTCGCTCAACGATCATTTGAAGATCGACGCGTCGGTATCGCAGTTCCTCGGCGTGACCAGCAACGCGACACCGGCGGACCGCAGCGGCTATACGCTCGACATCGGCCTGAACCACGTGTTCTTCCCGGAGTGGCGCTTCTCCCCGTTCGTCACCCTTGGTGGCGGCCTGTTCAACGTCAACGAGGATCCGCAGAACCCGCAGGCCGTCGACCTGCACGACCAGTCCGCCTATTACGGCGCAGGATTTCGCTTCTACCTGACACGGCGCTTCTTCGTCCGCGGCGAATACAAGAACCGCGTGGTGTTCACGAGCCGCAACGACAACGAGGAACTCGAGGAATGGAAAGTCGGACTCGCATTCTTTTTCTGATGCTCGCGGCAAGCACGGCGCTGCCGGGCTGTGCGTCGATGCGCTGGCCCTGGCAGGACGAGCCCCCGCCGGTGATCGAGCCTGCCCCGACCGACGCCGACAACGCGCCGCCGCCGCGCGTCATCGAACCCGAAGTCGAACGCCGCGAAATCAAGGTCGCGAAGATCGACCAGGAGAACATCGAGGTGGGCGCCTTCTACGGCGTCATGAGCGTCGATGATTTCGGCTCGAACCCGGTCTACGGCGCGTCCATTACATATCACGTCACCGAGGACTTCTTCTTCCGCGCCGAGGGCGGCCAGACCAAGCTCGGCCTGACCAGCTTCGAGATCCTCAATCCCGGCTCCGATCCGCTCAATCTGGGTACTGATAGGCGCCTCACATACTACGGCCTGTCCATTGGCTATAACTTCCTGCCTGGCGAGGTGTTTCTCGGTCGCAACCAAGCCATGAACAGCACCTTCTATGTGTTGGGCGGCGTAGGCAGCACGAAGTTCGCGGACGATGAGCGTTTCACACTGAACTTCGGCGGTGGCTACAAGGTCCTCCCGACCGACTGGCTCGCGATCGGCATCGAGGTGCAGGATCGCGTCTACGAGTCGGACATCTTCGGGAAGAACGAGCTGGTCAACAACCTGGAGGCGTACCTGAGCCTGACCGTGTTCTTCTAGAGGTACCGATGATGCGCTCATTCCTGTTTGCACTGCTGCTCGCCGTTCCGGCCGCCGCGTCCAATTCGAGCGGCCCGGCGCCCGACTTCTCGTTGCCGGCGCTCGGCGGCGAGCAGGTGACGCTGTCCCAGTTCAAGGGCCAGGTCGTGATGATCAATTTCTGGGCCACGTGGTGCGGCCCGTGCCGGCAGGAGATGCCGCTGCTCGAGGGCATTCACAAGAAATACAAGCCGATGGGCTTCACGATGATCGGCGTCAATGTCGAGCCGGATCCGAAGGCCGCAGAGCAGTGGCTCGCGAAATATTCGCCGGTCAGTTTTCCGGTCGCATTCGACACCGAAAGCAAAGTGAGCAAGCTGTACAAGGTGAACGGCATGCCGAACAGCGTCATCATCGACCGCAAGGGCAACGTGCGGCTGCTGCATCGCGGCTATAAACCGGGCGACGAGAATGCCTATCTCGACCAGATTCGGGCGTTGGTGCGGGAATGAACAGGAAGCGAACGGCGAGTAGCGAACAGATGACAGCCAGAAAAGAGCGCCTGGTCCGCGCCGTGCCGCCGCCTGTCTGCGCGGCGCCGCCTCTTGCTGCCTGCTGCAAGCTGCCCGCCGTTCGCCGTCTTCCCTGGCTGCAAGCTGCAGGCTTTTCGCTGTTCGCCGTCCTCGGCCTTTCCGCCTGCGCGCCGATCGAGCCCTGGGTGATGCCGTATGAGCGCGAGAACTTGGCCGATCCGATCATGGCCTTCGACCGCCATCCGGTATCCAGCAGCTATCTCGACCACGTCTACGAAGCCCGCGAAGGTGCGCGCGGCGGAACCGGTGGCGCCGGCGGGGGCTGCGGATGCAATT
>CADEFJ010000023.1:25653-32053 GCA_902826575.1 uncultured Pseudomonadota bacterium
TGGCCGGAGTGCTTCCTGAGGATCGCGCTGACATCCTCTATCATCGTTACGACGGCGGCGGTGTCGTCATCGACGGTCCTTCGGTGCTCGTGCGCAAGGGCTTCGCCGACAAAGTCTCGCTGGCGGCCAACTATTACGTCGACATGGTCTCGAGCGCATCGATCGACGTGGTGACGACCGCGAGCCCTTATGAAGAGGAGCGCACGCAGTACAGCCTCACGGCGGACTACCTGCGCGGCAAGTCGACCTACAGCGTCGGCTATATCAACAGTTCGGAAAGCGACTACGAGGCCGCGACCTGGTATGCGGGCGTCAGCCAGGACATGTTCGGCGACCTCACCACGATCTCGTTCAGCTTCAAGAAGGGCGACAACGACATTTTCCGCAACATCGGCGGCACCAAGGACCCGACCTTCGCGCGTGCCTCCGAGGTGCGCAGCTACGCCGTCGGCCTGACGCAGGTATTGACGCGCAGTATGATCGGACAGGCCAACTTCGAAGTGATGACCGACGAGGGCTTCCTCAACAGCCCCTATCGTTCGGTGCGCTACGTGGATCCCGGTTCGCCGAACGGCTATTCGTACCAGCCCGAAGTCTATCCGGCGACGCGCACCAGCAACGCGGCATCTCTCAGGCTCAGCTACTACATGCCGTGGCGCGCGGCGATCGAGGGCTGGTACCGCTTCTATACCGACTCCTGGGGCATCGACGCGCACACGACGGAAGTGTCCTACACGCACCCGATGTGGCAACGATGGATCTTCTCCGGTTCGGTGCGCTACTACTCGCAGGAGAAGGCCGACTTCTACGCCGACCTCTTCCCGCGCCGCGACTACGCGAATTTCCTCGCGCGCGACAAGGAACTCTCGACGTTCACGGCTGTCACGCTCGGCGTGGGCGCGAGCTACGACTTCAGCATTGCGCGCCTGCCGTGGATCAACAAGGCGCAGGCCAACCTGCGCTATGACTTCATGACCATCGACTACGACGATTTCCGCGACGTGCGCGAAACCGTCGTCGTACCGGGCACCGAAAGCCCGTACTCCCTCGACGCCAACATCTTCCAGGTCTTCCTCTCGATCTGGTTCTGATTGCGTTAAGCTTGCGCCCGCCGTCCCGCGCGGCAAGCCGAGGAGACCGAACGATGCGTGCATCCCCATCCCGTGCGTGGGCCGCCCTGCTGGCGGCCAGCGCCTGTCTGTCAACGGCGACACTGCATGCGCAGGGTCGTGAAGAGGCCAAGCTGATTACCGCCACCGAGGTGATCACCGAACTGCAGGCGAGTCGCGACCAGCAGGTTCCCCAGTGGCTGCTCGACCGGGCACATGGCCTTGTGGTCGTACCCGACGTCGTGAAGGTCGGCTTCTGGCTCGGCGGCCGGCATGGCAAGGGCATCATGGTGGTACGCGATGAGGCCGGCCGCTTCTCGAACCCGGTGTTCGTCAACCTGAGCGGCGGCAGCTTCGGTCCGCAGATCGGCGCGCAATCAAGCGACGTCGTACTCGTGTTCACGACCCGCAAGGGCATCCAGGGTATTGCCGACGGCAAAGTGACCCTCGGCGCCGACGCGTCGGTGGCGGCGGGCCCGGTGGGACGGCAGGCATCGGCCGCGACCGACGCCGCGTTCAAGGCCGAGGTGTATTCGTACTCGCGCAGCAAGGGCCTGTTCGCAGGCATCGCGCTCGACGGCAGCGCGATCACGATCGACGACAAGTCGAATGCCGCCTTCTACGGCCGCAAGGTCGAGGCAGCCGAGATCATGCAGGGCGCGGTCACCACGAATTCGAACGGCGCGCAGCGTTTCCTGGCCGCGGTCACCGCGAGCACCGCGCCCGCCGGCGCCGATGCAGCCGCTGCGCCGACTGCGCCCGCCGCGACGTCGGCGGAGATGCAGGCGCCGAGCAATGCGTCGGGCGTGAAGACTTATCCGCTCGAGCCGGAGGCGCCGCCCGCCACGCCGCCGGAGTAAGTGACCGGCAGGTCCGCAATCCGCATATGGACGTCACGATCTACCACAACCCCGGCTGCGGAACTTCCCGCAATGTACTCGGGATGATCCGTCATGCGGGCATCGAACCCACGGTCATCGAGTACCTGCGCGACCCGCCGACACGTGAGCGGCTCCTCGGGCTGATCAGCGCAGCGGGTCTCACCGTGCGCGAGTCGCTGCGCGAGAAGGGTACGCCCTACGCCGAACTCGGCCTGGACAATCCAGCGTTGGCGGACGAGCAGCTGCTCGATGCGATGATGGCGCATCCGATCCTGATCAACCGGCCGTTCGTCGAGACGCCGATGGGCACGCGCCTGTGCAGGCCGAAAGAGCGCGTGTTCGAGATCCTGCCGCCGATCCCTTCGCTATAGGCGAGCGGCGGCGGCTTTCTGCAGGGCGCCTAGGCGGAATAGGCGATGCCGCAGCCGCCAATCCCGCAGTATCCATTGGGATTCTTCGCGAGGTATTGCTGGTGGTAGCCCTCGGCGTAATAGAACTGCGGCGCCACGGCGATGTCGGTCGTAATGGGTCCCTTGCCGCCGGCGTCGAGCTGCGCCTGATACACGCGTTGTGATTCCTGCGCGGCGCGCAGCTGCGCTGCGCCCACCGCATGGATCACCGATCGATACTGCGTGCCGAGATCGTTGCCCTGGCGCATGCCCTGCGTCGGGTCGTGGGATTCCCAGAACACCTTCAGCAGCGCCGCGTAGCTGATCACCCGCGGGTCGAAAATGACGCGCACGACTTCGGCGTGCCCGGTGGCACCCGAGCACACCTCTTCGTAGGTCGGATTCGGCGTGTAGCCGCCGGCATAACCCGCGGCAGTCGAGAAGACGCCCGGCAACTGCCAGAAGAGGCGCTCCGCGCCCCAGAAGCAGCCCATGCCGAACACCGCCTCTTCGAGCGGCGCCTCGAACGGCGGCTGCAAGGGGTTGCCGTTGACGTAGTGCTCGGCGGGCACCGGCAGGGGTGTGGCACGCCCCGGCAGGGCGTCGGCCGCGGTCACCATCCGGGACTTCTTCAGGAACAGGGACATGGGTCTCGCCTCCAGGAGACCTTCGAGTGTGGGGGCGCGCGACCCCCGACTCAAGGCCATGTGCCACAATCGCCGGCGCCCATGACCCGCTCCGCCAGCACGCCTCGCCTGCGCCTTACGCTCCTCTACTTCGTCGCGCTGCTCGTCGTGACCGCATTGTGTGCCCCGCGACACCCGCCCGGTGCGCTGCTGCAGGGAGCGGCGATCCTGCTCGTCGCGTGCGCTTGCCTCGGGCGCATCTGGTGCTCGGTGTTCATCGCGGGACGCAAGGACACCGCGATCGTGTCGCATGGTCCGTATGCGCTGTGCCGCCATCCGCTCTACACGCTGTCGTTCATCGGTGGCCTCGGGCTGGCGCTCGCCACCGGGTCGATCGCCCTGGTCGTCGTGACGGCGATCGTGCTCGCTCTGCTGTTCGGCAGTGCCGCGCGGCGCGAAGAGCGCTGGCTCATGGAGCGCTACCCGGCCGAGTACACGCATTACGCGACCGGCACGCCGCGCTGGTGGCCGGCGCTGTCGCGCTGGTCGATGCCGGCCGAGGCGCTCGTCCATCCGCCGATCCTGTGGAAGGCGTTCGTCGATGCGGGCTCGTTCTTCCTGCTCTATGCACTGGTGCTTGCAGCGGGCGCGCTGCGGGGCTCCGGGGTGCTGCCGCAGCTCGCCGTGCTGCCGTGACCGAGCTCGAACTGAAGCGCGATGTGTTCGGCGCCGTGTTCCTGGTCCTCGACGATGCCGGCCGACCGCTGCACGTGTGCCGCGACACGCGCACCGCGCGCGCGTGGATCGTGCCGCTCGCGCGCTGGCTGGCACGGCGCGAAGCGCGCGCGCTGCGCCGCCTCTCCGGCGTCGACGCCCTGCCCCGCCTGATCGATTACCGCTCCGGCGTCCTCAGGCGAGAGTGGCTCGACGGCGAGCCGATGCAGCGCGCCCGTCCCGCCGACCCGCGCTATTTCCGCGATGCGCTCACGCTGCTGCGCCGCCTGCACGCGCGCCGCGTCGTGCACAACGATCTCGCCAAGGAGCCGAACTGGCTGGTAACCCCCGCCGGCACGCCCGCGCTCGTCGACTTCCAGCTCGCCTGGACCGCGCGGCGGCGTGGACGCCTGTTTCGCGCGCTCGCGCACGACGACCTGCGGCACATGCTGAAGCACAAGCGCAGTTACCTGCCGGAACGGCTCACGGCGCGCGAGCGGCGGATCCTGGCGACGCCCTCGCTGCTCGCACGCGCCTGGATGGCAAGCGGCAAGAAAGTCTATCTCTTCGTCACGCGCCGCATCCTGCACTGGTCGGATCGCGAAGGCGCGGGAGACCGCCGCTTCTGATAATCTTCGCGCCCGATGGGCATTTCACAACCGCACAATCTGCGCAGCAATCCGGACAGTCGCAGCCAGCGACCCTACGGCCTGCGCGTGAGCCTCCTCGGCAACGATCCGTTCCGCAAGTTGCTGGGCGCCGACTGGAGCCGCACGCACTGGTACGCGACCGTCGCCGAGCGCGACGCCGCACTTGCCGAGATGAGCCGCAAGCACGAGTACTCGCGCCCCGGTGACCGACCGGCGCTGCGTTTCGAGAAAGTCGAGAAGCTCGCCGAGAGCCGCGGGCTGTAGCGCGCCTAGAACAGGCGGCCGAGCGAGAGGTAGTACGCCATCTCGCCGCTGTCGTCGTAGCCCAATCCGAGATACAGCGGCCCGAGCAGGCTGCGCACGCCAAGGAACAGGCTGAAGTCGTGGCGCGCCGAATCGAAGCCGATGTCGCCGCGCTCGTCCCACACGTTGCCGACTTCCCACGCCATGCCGAGGTAGGTCGGCAGGTCGAGGAACGCCGTGCCGGCGCGGCCGATCTGGCGGTAGAAAATGGTGCGGGCAATCGCGAAGTGGCGGCCGGCGATTTCGCCGGGCGCGAGTCCCGAAAGATTCAGGAAGCCGCCGAGCGGGTAGAGATTGCGCACATCGGCGGGCCCGGAATCGAGGTTGGTGCCGGCACTCGCCCAGAACACGCCGCTGTTGCGCCCCCATGAACGTGCGATCTGCCAGTCGATGCTGACGAGATCCGCATCTGCCGACGTTCCGGACAGATCGTGCTCGCCGGTCCAGTCGATGAACAGCGATGTGCCGGTGCCCGGAAAGCCGACATCGTCGAGGTTGTCGTAGGCGATGCGCGCGTACAGCTGGCGCACGTCGAAGTCGTACACCGGCAACGTCGGGTCGCCGACCCGAACGCGCGAATCGCCGTCCTCGCGATGCACGCCCAGGCGCACCTCGAACGCATCGCCGAATTCCCGACCGATGTCGAAACCGTAGCGGGCGCCCTTCACGCGATACTCGGCGAGGCGCCGGCCCTCGTCATCGAACAGGCCGACATTGCGCGCCCCGTACTCCGCCTGCGGAAGCGCGAACCAGCGACTGCGATACGACATCGGCAGGTAGACTTCGGTTGCGACGCGCGGCGACTCGCCGACCTGCAGGTCCCAGACCCATTCCCCGCCGAGCTGGTTGATTTCGGCGAGCACGAAGCGGGCGCTCGCGTTGTAAGCCGAGTTGCCCTCGAAGTCGTCTCCCAGGCTCAGCCCGAAGCGCATGTAGTTCGGGCCCCACGAATTGCGCGTCGCGGTCACCTCGAGGCCTTCCCGCCCGGTCTCATCGGTGACGATCTGGTAGTCGAGCGTCTCGAGGTTGCCGAGGCCGTACAGCTCGGTGACACGCGCACCGACCGCCGCGCCATCGAGCGGGGCCCCTACGAATTCCTCGAACAGATCCTCGATCGGTCGCTGGTAGCGCTGCGAACCCTCCGCGACACGCAGGAACTCGATCAGCTGCGGTTCACTCGCGCGTGTGCGCGCGCGCTGCCCGACATAAGCCTGGTACTGCGGCTGCGGTACCGAGAGGCGCGCCAGCGCCGGCGCCGCGGCACGCGCGGCCTCGGCGCCCGCATCGATCGAGTCCGCAAAGCGTTCGAAATCGAACGACGACGCATTTGCCAGCGCCGGATCGATCAGCACATCGCCGTCCCCGACCGACGCGCGCTGCAACTCGCTGTTGTGGCGGATCAGGATCGCAAGCATCTGGTTCGAGATGATCGGCACGGTGGAGAGCTTGTCGCGGGTCAACAGCGGAAAGCCGGTATCGACCACGATCAGCACGTCGACGCCCATCGAGCGCGCCACGTCGACCGGCAGGTTATCCGCGAGCCCGCCGTCGACCAGCAGGCGCCCGTCACGCTCGACCGGCACGAACACACCGGGGACCGGCATGCTCGCGCGCATCGCGGTCGCGAGGTCGCCCGAATGCAGCACGACGCGCTCGCCGGTTTCGAGATCGGTCGCCAGCGCACGAAACGGCGTCGGCAGCGCATCGAAATCATCGATCGTCCCGGCC
>CADEFJ010000024.1:0-3470 GCA_902826575.1 uncultured Pseudomonadota bacterium
TGCTGACCTACGGCATCCCGCCGTTCAAGCTGGAAAAGGAAGTCGTCGAGAAGCGTCGCGAGATCCTCGAAGGCATGGGCGTCGAGTTCCGCCTAGGCGTCGACATCGGTCGCGATATCGCGTTCGACAGCTTCCTCGCCGATCACGACGCGGTGTTCCTCGGCATGGGCACCTACACGCACGTGAAGGGCGGCTTCCCGGGCGAGGATCTGCGCGGCGTGCACGAAGCGCTGCCGTACCTGATTTCGAACATCAACCACGAACTGGGCGAGAGCGGTACGGAGGCGCTGATCGACCTGCGCGGCAAGCGTGTCGTGGTGCTCGGCGGCGGGGATACCAGCATGGACTGCAACCGCACCGCGATCCGCCAGGGCGCGGTGTCGGTGACCTGCACCTACCGGCGCGACGAGGCGAACATGCCGGGCTCGCGCCGCGACTACAAGAACAGCGTGGAGGAGGGTGTCCAGTTCCTCTTCAATCGCCAGCCCATCGAGATCGTCGGCGACGATCGCGTCGAGGGCGTGAAGCTCGTCGAGACGCGCCTCGGTCCGCCGGGTCCGCGCGGGCGCCGCCTGCCGGAGACCGTGCCGGGCAGCGAGGAGATCATCCCCGCCGATGCGGTGGTGATCGCGTTCGGCTTCCAGCCGAGCCCGGCCCCGTGGTTCGCGACCCATGACATCGCGCTGCATCCGAACGGTCGCGTGCGGGTGTCGGCGGGCAGGACGACGCCGTTCCAGACGACGAATCCCAAGGTGTTTGCCGGTGGTGACATGGTGCGCGGCGCTGATCTCGTCGTGACCGCGGTGTTCGAGGGGCGCGAGGCCGCGAAGGGGATAATCGGTTACCTTGGCCTCGCCTGAGGGCGCGCCGTGCTGCAGCGGAAGCGGAATGAACATGACTGATTACACGTGGACATCCGCCGACGGCCTGAAACTCTTCGCCCGGGTGTGGGGCGAGCGGGGGCGTCGGGCGCCGGTGATCTGCATTCCGGGCCTCACGCGCAACAGTCGCGACTTCGATGAAGTTGCGCCGTGGATGGCGGGGCAGGGCCGACAGGTCTATGCCGTCGACCTGCGTGGCCGGGGCCGCTCGGCGCGCGATCCGGATCCATCGCACTACAACCCGCGAACCTACGCGGACGACGTGGCCGGGCTGCTGCGCTCGATCGGAGCGCCGAAGGCGCTGTTCGTCGGCACGTCCCTCGGCGGCGTGGTCACGTTCACGCTCGCCGCCCGCCATGGCGGATGCATCGCCGCCGCGGTCATCAACGACGTGGGACCGCAAGTGCCCGCCGCTGCGGTGGCCCGCATTTCCTCGTACGTGGGCAAGGCGCCGGCCGTGGCGAGCTGGAACGACGCGGCCCAGTACTGTCGCATGCTGAACGGCGAGATGATGCCGCATTACGCGGCCGCCGACTGGGAACGCATGTCCCGGCGCCTGTTCGTCGACGATGGCAGCGGCAAACCCGTGCTCGACTACGACGCGGCGATCTTCCGGCCGGTCGCACGCTGGCAGATGCGGCTCGCGACGCCGCTCGTCTGGATGGCCTGGAAGCGCCTCGCGCGCAGCGTGCCGGTGCTGCTGTTGCGGGGCGCCAATTCCGATGTGCTGCCCGCACAGATCGCCGCGCGCATGCAACGCGCCTCGCCCAATGTCACGCTTGCTGAAGTCCCCGGTGTCGGTCACGCGCCGATGCTGGATGAACCGGCCGCGCGCGCGGCGATCGAGGCGTTTCTCGCCCGCGCGCCCTGATGGGGCGCGCTACGACAGCTTCTGCAGGGTCTCTCGCTTGATCCGCTTCGCGAGCGACCACTTGTGCACTTCGGTCGGACCGTCGTAGATCCGGAACGCACGCACTTCGCGGAACACCTGCTCGACGATCGTGTCGCCGCTCACACCGGTTCCGCCCATCACCTGCACGCATCGGTCGGCGATGCGGAACAAGGCTTCCGACACCGCGACCTTCGCCATCGAGGATTCGGAGGTCCCGCGCGCGCCGCTGTCGAGCACACCGGCGCACCAGTCGATGATCAGCTCCGCCTGCTTCAGGTCGATGAGGTTCTCGGCCAGCATGAAGCCAACGCCCTCGTGGTCGATGAGCGGCTTGCCGAAGGCGGAGCGCTTCACGGCATACTCGCCCGCGATCTCCTGCGCGCGCGTGCAGGCGCCGAGCCAGCGCATGCAATGGGTGAGGCGCGCCGGAGCGAGGCGCACCTGCGCATATTTGAAACCCTCGCCGCTCTGCCCCAGCACCTGGTTACGATGCACGCGCAGGTTGTCGATCCTCACGACGGCGTGACCGCCGGGCATCGAACTGTCGATCGTGTCGAGCACGCGCTCGATCTGCACAGCGGGATGCGGCAGTTCGACCAGCAGCATCGTTGCGCCGTCAGCCGATTTCGCCATCACGATGCCGACACCCGCATCATCGGCACCGGTAATGAACGTCTTGCGCCCGTTCACGACCCAATGATCGCCATCGAGGACCGCGGTCGTCTTCATCATCGAGGGATCGGATCCCGCGCCGCCGTCTTCGGCCGGCTCCGTCATCAGGAACGCCGAACGGGTGCGTCCCTCGATCAGCGGCTCGAGGAAGCGCTGCTGCTGCGCTGGCGACGCCACTTTTCCCAGCAGGTACATGTTGCCTTCGTCCGGCGCGGCTACGTTGAGCGCCACCGGTCCGAGTGGCGAGAGCCCGGCCGCGCGCAGCACCTGCGCGGTTTCGCGATGCGAAAGATGGGAGCCATCCGCCAGGATGTGCGGCGTCAGCAAGCCGGCGGCGCGCGCCAGGTCGCGCAGTTCGGTGACGAGTTGCTTCGCCGGGCCATGCGGACTGCGACGCGGATCGCGCTCGTACGGCGCAATCTTCTCCCGCACGAAGGCCTCGACGCGCGCTGCCAGTTCGGATCGGTCGGTCAATTCTCTTCTCCTTCGGGGACTCGAGATCTTAACCGGGCTCCGCGACCAGCACCGCGGCGCGCGCCAGATCGGTCCGCAGCCAGCGCGAGGCGAGCAGGAAGTGCACGGCAGCCCAGGCCACCATGGCGTGGGTGACGAGCTGTCCGTTGCGCGTGCCGAGCGCGAGGCTGTCCCGGCACGCGGCGACGAGTTCGAGGGTGCTGCCGGCTGGCGCCCGACCGCCGGGGCAGCGCGCAAGGAATTCCCCGAGCCCATGCGGCGCGAAGTCCTGGGTGCTGAAGAGATCGATGAGCCAGCCCGTGAACAGCGGTCCGCCCCCGAGCCCCACGAGATTGATGATGAAGAAGAGCAGCGCGGTCGCGGTGGCGCGCATGCGCGCGTCGACGAGGTTGTGCATCACGCCGAGCGTCGGCCCCAGGTACATGTAATGCAGGAATGCGGCGACGACCAGCAGGGCCGCGGCGTTCAGCCACGTACCCTGCACCCAGGCCAAGAGGTAGATCGGCGCCGCCAGCGCCAGCATGAGTCCGGGAAAGAGGGCATACCACTTC
>CADEFJ010000024.1:3570-31933 GCA_902826575.1 uncultured Pseudomonadota bacterium
ATCCTTCACCGCCTGGCCGAGCGTGCCGAGGATCGTGCGGTCGATGAAATTGGAGGTATACACCGCGAGCAGCACACCCAGCACCGTGCTGGTGTAAGCGCGCGAAACAGGGGGCGACAAGTCAGATGCCCGTCGGTTGCGCGACACGCAACGCGGACAGATCCGGAAATTCCGTCATGGCGACAAGAGTAGCCGATAAAAAAAAGGCCCTGCGCGAGGCAGGGCCGTAGTGAGCAAAACATTCGAGGTCGGTCGCTGTCAGCTTCCACCGGTGCGGGCCGAAACCTGGACCGTTGGGATCGCGTCTTCACGGACTTAAACGATTTACGGCTGGAACGTTGGGGCACTGCCCCGGCCAACTGTTAAAGGCCCGCGTGTCAGTTCACGCTGTTCGTCGCTCCCGATAGCGGCAATATTTACCGCCGTCTGTACCCGTGCCCGCGCCGACTGCCTCGACTTTTTATCGGTTAACTGTGTGCTCCTCGCATCATGTGGATGCTGTGTCGCTGCGAATACAGGCAGCAAGTGTCGCGCCAGCTTTTCGAATCCAAGCCAAATCCGCGACTTACAGCCGCAACTAGACTCCACTACGAGTCAATTGTAAAGCCTGTCGACAAAAGATCCACGTCGCTTCGACGCGACAGGCGCGGAAATCAGCTCTGCTCGAGCTCGACCAGCTCGTACCAGGTCTGCATGTAGCCGGCGACCCCGCCCTGCAGGAACAGGAAATCCCCATCTGCGGTGCACCAGACGTCGTAGGGCGGGTGCTCTTCGGGCAGTTCGACGTTGGTCACGAACTGGTAGCGCCACGCGTCGAAGGTGCCGGCACCCACGGTGACCTTTTCCGGCCCGACATAGACGATGTTGACGCCGATCGAGTGCAGCATCGGGCCGGTTGCCCCGCGATGGTCGGGCGAGGACAGCAGCATCTGCGGGATCCGCTGCACCACACCCGGCCGATTGCGGTCGATCAGGCGCAAGTGCCAGGCGTCGCAGGCGATGGCGTGGTTCTGGAAGGTCGGCAGCGGCTTCGCGAGCGCCATCGTCTGGCGCACACGGCCCTCGGCGGCGGTCCAGGTCTCGCACTCCGCAAGGTCCGGCGTGAAGTGGAACCATCCCGACCCGGTGAAGCGGTCGCCGACCGAGAGGCGTACGAAACAGTCGGTGGGCATCCACCCGGCGTCGAGCGCGTAAGTGATGTCGCGCATGACGTTCGGCCGATCGTCGATCTCGCAATGCGCGGTAATCGTGCGTGCGCCGCTCGCATGGGTGTCGATGCGGAAATACTCGCGTCCGCGCTCCTCGCCGAGGCGCTCGGGCTTGCGGCTGGTGTAAAGGATGCGACCCATGACGCTCTTGTGGTCGCGCTGCAGAATTGATTTCGTCATCGAACCTCCAGAATGGTGCCGCGGCGCATCCAGCCCCTGAACAACAGGTGCTGCTGCAGTCCGCGCGCCGCGTTGAACAGCGTAAACGCGAACCACAGGCCGTGGTTGCCGAAGCCGCGCGTGAGCCACCACGCGGGAAGGAACACGACGACCACCGCCACCAGCATCACGCCGAACATGGCGCCGGGACGCTGGGCACCGATGAAGACGCCATCGTAGAGGAATGCCCATGCGCAGACGAGCGGCGAGAGCACCATCCACGGCAAATACGTATACGCCGCCTCGATCACGGCAGGGACGCTCGTCACGATGCGGATCGCGAGCGGGCCGGCGAGGCCGTAGAAGAGCGCGATGGCGAGCGCGATCACGACCGTCCAGGCGAGGCACTCGTCCACGATGCCGCGCAGCGATGCGCCATCGCGCGCGCCGATGGCGCGGCCGGTCAGCGATTCGACGGCGTTGGCGTAGCCGTCGAGCATGTAGGCCATCAGGTACTGCAGGTTCACCAGGATCGCATTCGCGGCGAGGATCGCGTCGGTCTGCCGCGCGCCCATGCTGGTCAGGAACGCGAACGCGAACATCAGCAGCAACGTGCGCAGGAACAGCGCCGTGTTCGCGGCGAAGAGCTGGTGCAGCGAGCGCAGGTTGAGGATATCCGCACGCCGCCAGTGGCCCGGCCGCGCCCCGAGTTCGCGCAGGACGAAGCGCACGCCGAGCCCGGCCGCCAGGTACTCGGCAATCAGCGACGCCCAGGCGACACCGGCCACGCCGTAGCCGAGGCCCGGCACGAACAGCAGGTCGAGGAAGATGTTGACGATGTTGGCGGCGAGCACCGTCGAGAGCGGTGCGCGTGCGTTGCCGAGCCCCACGAACCAGCCGATCAGCGCGAAGTTCGCGAGCGCGGCCGGCGCGCTCCAGACGCGGATCGAGTAGTAGGCCCAGGCCTGCGCGTCGACCGCCGCACTCGGTTCGATGAGCCGCAGCGCGAGTACGCCGAGAGGCACCTGGGCAACGAGCAGCAGCGCGGCCAGGTACAGCGCCGTGCCCACTCCCTGCGCGAGCACCGTGCGCAGGCGGGTCGCGTCGCCGGTACCGGCCGCCCGCGCGGCAAGTCCGGTGGTCGTCATGCGCAGGAAGTTGAGGACCGTGAACGCGAAGCTGAGGATGACCGCGCCGACCGCGACGCCGCCGATGTAGCTCGCCTCGCCGAGATGGCCGACGACCGCGGTGTCCACGAGACCGATGAGGGGGGCGGAGAGGTTCGCGAGCACCATCGGGCCCGCGATCGCGAAGATCTCGCGACGATGTTCACCCGCGAGCAGCCGCCAGTGCACGCGCTACTGCGCGAGCTGTGCCGAGTCGACGCGCGCGCGCAGGTAGCGCAGCTGCTCCGCGGTCAGGTTGCCGGTGCTGATCTGCGCCGAGGCACGCTGGCCCGCAGCCACCGGGCCGCGAATCTGCACCGCCGCTCCCCGCTGCAGCACCCGGTCGTTGGCATCGACCAATACCGGAGTGACGACGATCGCGGCCAGCGGCACCGGCGCGCGGTTCTCGACCACCGCGTACACGCGGCCGTTCGCGTCGGCCTGCACCACCGCGGCGACATAGTTGCCGGGATTCTGTGGCAGGTCGAGCTTCACGTACTCCGCAGCCGCTTGCTTGCCGTAACTGCTGTTCGATCCGGCGGCGGCCTTGTAGTACTGCAGCGCCGCGGCCCGATCGCCGCGGTCACGCGCGATCGTGCCGAGGTAGTAGGCGGCCGGCGCGGTCGGCAGCAGCTTGGCGCTGCGCTCGAAGGCGCTCGCCGCGGTGGCCTTGTCGCCGAGCTGCCAGGACGCGATGCCGATGCCGAGATGCGAGCCGAAATAGTTGGGCGAGAGCGCCTCGGCCTTGCGGAAATAGCCGAGCGCCTGCTGCGGGTTCTTGCGCGCGACCGCGATGTCGCCGAGCAACTGCTGCGTGCGGCCGTCCCGCGGCAGCAGGCGCGCCGCCTCGAGCGCCAGCGAGTTCGCCTTGTCGAGTTCGTTCTTGCGCGCGGCGGCGATCGCCGCGTCGTACTTGTCGAAGCCCGGCTTCATGTCGAGCAGCGGTCGCACGCGGGAGGCGTACGTGTCATCGCCGATCACGCCACCGCGGCCGAATTCCGCGGCCGTCGCGCGGTTGCGATCGACACGTTCCTGAGAGGGTGGATGTGATGCGAACAGGCCGTCGAGCCAGCTCTGGTTCCTGCTCCGGTCCCCCGACAGGCGCACGAAGGTTTCCTGCAGCGTGACCGCACCCCAGGGGTCGTAGCCCGCGGCCTTCATGTACTTCATGCCGTAGTAGTCGCTCTCGAGCTCGGCATCGCGACCGTACTTCATGGTGACCATCTGCAGGCCGAGCGACGCGCCGCCCAATGCGAGGTTGGCGAGTCCCGCGTCCACCCCGCCGACCGCGGCGCCGATCTGCGCGGCCGCCATGCCCGCCTGCATCAACGTGCCGCGCTCCTGCGCCTTGGCGCCGTGGCGCGCGGCGGCGTGCACGATCTCATGGCCGATTACCGCTGCGAGTTCCGCCTCGCTCGTCAGTTCCGTGAGCAGGCCGCGATTGACCGCGATCTTGCCGCCGGGCAGCGCCCACGCGTTTGGCACGGAGTTGTTCAGCACCACGAATTCGTAGGGCAGGTCGCGGTCGGACACCGCCGCGAGCTTCTGGCCGACACCGCTCACGTAAGCCGTGAGTTCGGGCAGCACTTCGAGATCGCCGCCCTCGATCTGGCGCATCGGCGCGTATTGCTGCTGGCCAAGCGCGACTTCCTGCGCCTCGGAGACGAACTGGATTTCCTTCTTGCCGGTGACCGGATTGACGCCGCAAGCTGCGAGCGCCGCACACAGCAGCGCAATGACGAGTGACTTGTGCACGGCGGTCCCTCCCGCGTTGGGTCCAGAGGCGTTGGGTCTAGAAGGCGTTGATTCCCGTCAGTTCCCTGCCGATCGTCAACTGATGCACCGTCTCGGTGCCCTCGTAGGTGATCACGCTCTCGAGGTTCAGCATGTGCCGGATCGGCACGTACTCGGCGCTGATGCCGGCGCCGCCGAGCATGTCGCGCGCGTCGCGTGCGATGTCGAGGGCCATGCGGCAATTATTCCATTTCGCGAGCGACACCTGCGAGGGCACCATGTCGCCCTTGTCCTTGAGGCGCCCGAGCTGCAGCGACAGCAGCTGCGCGGTCGTGATCCGGCGGGACATGTCGGCGAGGCGGATCTGGATCGCCTGCGTTTGCGCCAGTGGGCGACCGAACAGCACGCGCGACTTCGTGTACTCGATCATCTGCGCGAGGCAGGCCTGCGCGGCGCCGATGACGCCCCAGGTGATGCCGTAGCGCGCCTGCGTGAGGCAGGACAGCGGACCGCGCAGGCCGACGACGCCCGGTAGCACCTGTTCCTCGGACACGACCACGTTGTCGAAGAACAGCGCCGAGGTGACCGACGCGCGCAGCGAGAACTTGTTCTCGATCTCCGGCGCCGAAAAGCCCTTGGTGCCCTTCTCGATGATGAAGCCGCGGATGCCCTCGTCGGTCATGGCCCAGGCGATGCACAGGTCGGCGATCGCGCCGTTGGTGATCCACATCTTGGCGCCATTGATGACCCAGTCCTTGCCGCGCTTCTTCGCGTGGGTCTTCATGTTCGACGGGTCCGAGCCGCCGTGCGGCTCGGTCAGGCCAAAGCAGCCGATGAGTTCGCCGGTGGCCATGCGCGGCAGGTACTTCTGCTTCTGCTCCTCACTGCCGAAGGCGTGGATCGGGTACATGCACAGCGACGACTGCACCGAAATGAAGCTGCGGATGCCGGAATCGCCACGCTCGAGTTCCTGGCAGATGAGGCCGTAGCTGACCGAATTGAGACCCGCACAGCCATAGCCCTCGATCGAGGAACCGAGCAGGCCGAGGGCGGCGAGTTCGGGCACGAGCTCCTTCGGGAAGCGGTGCTGCTCGAAGCACTCGCGGATCACCGGCAGCACCTTCTCGTCAACCAGACGCGCCACCGAGTCCTGCACCATCTGCTCGTCTTCGGTGAGCAGGGCGCGAACCCCGTAGAGGTCCATGGGGTCGAGGGCTACGTGCTTCTTGCTGGCGGGTGCGGCCACTGGGTGTCTCCTGGAAAGGGCCCGCAATTATAGCGACGCAGGCCCGCCACTACGCGGGTGTTGACTACGTATTCTGACCGGCGCGCGGCCGCGGCTCGTATTGCAGCCCGATGCCCCGGTACACGAAGGCGAGCAGCCACAGCGGCCCGATCAGCAGGAACTGCAGGTCCTTGTAGAAGGACGGGCGCTTGCCCTCGCAGGCATGGCCGATGAATTGCCCGATCCAGGCCACCACGAAAATGGTCGCGCAGGACTGCCACAGCGGCCAGGGCAGTCGCAGCAGGCCCTGGACGAGCGCAAACATGGCCGCGAACACCAGCACGCTGCCGAGCGCAAGCGCCGGCGAGAGCGAGTAGTAGTACACGAAACTCAGCAGCGCGGTGATCGTCGCCCAGTTGAGCCACGGCGAGAACGCGCGAAACGCGGCCGGCACCGGCAACGACCACAGCAGGCCGATCACCGCTACGACGATTGCCGGCACGCAGATCCAGTGCAGCGCCTTGTTGACCGGGTTGCGATGGCTCGCGCCGTATTCGTCGAGCCACTGCGTGACCGTGCGCATCGTGTACCCTCGTGTGCGGACCGACAGGAGCGACGCTAACCCCGCATGCCCAAGTCCGCAAGTTCATCACGACCCCGCCAGCGCCTGCTCGGCTGGCTGGCGACGCGCGAGTGGCTCTCCGATGCGCGCAAGCTCGAATGGTATCCGCCGTTCTGGCTGATGCGCATCCGCGTGCTCGAACTCGCGCGCGGCTGGCGCAGCGTGCGCATTCGCCTGCCGCTCAATTCCATCTCGCGCAACCCGGGCGGCGTGATGTTCGGTGGCTTCCAGGCATCGCTCGCCGATCCGATTCCCGCGCTCGCCTGCGCGCGGATCTTTCCTGGATATTCCGTCTGGACCCGGGGCCTGGCGATCGATTTCGACCGGGGTGGCAGCACCGATCTCGAGTTCCGCTTCGAAATGTCGACGTCGCAGGAAGCAGACATCCGTGCCGAACTCGCCGCCAGGGGCCGCGCAACGCCCACATTCGACTGCGGCTACTACCTGACGGACGGCTCGCGCTGCACGCGGGTGCGTAACACCGTGGCCATCAGGCCGCGGGGTTATGATGGCGCCACGACCCCGCCGGCTTCACCGGACAGCCTCGGATAGACTGCGGGTTTAGTCCTCGTTCAGTTTCGGCGCGCTAGCATCGCGCCCATCGTCAAACCTGGAGGTTCCGCACATGTCACTCGTTACCGCCACCCGCACGGTGCTGCTCGCTGCGCTCGTCGCCGTGGCCGCCGCCGGCTGCTACACCACCGATCCCTACACCGGCGACAAGGAGATGAACAAGACATCGAAGGGCGCGATGATCGGCGCGGCCTCGGGTGCGGTGATCGGCCTGATCACCGGCGACAATTCACGCGAACGCCGCGAGCGCGCGCTGATCGGCGCAGGCGTCGGCGGCCTGGCCGGCGCGGGTGTGGGCGCTTACATGGACCGCCAGGAAGCGAAGCTGCGCGAGCAGCTGCGCGGTACCGGCGTGTCGGTCACGCGCGTGGGTGACAACATCACGCTCAACATGCCGGGCAACATCACGTTCCAGACCGACAGCGCGGATCTCAACGCGTCGTTCTTCGGCGTGCTCGATTCGGTCGTGCTGGTCGCCAAGGAATATGACAAGACGATCATCGAGGCTGCGGGCCACACTGACAGCACCGGAAGCGAGCAGTACAACCAGCAACTCTCGGAGCGTCGCGCCGGCACCGTCGCAGCCTACCTGACGAATCGCGGCATCCTCGCGGGTCGGGTCATCACGGTGGGTGCGGGTGAAATGCGGCCGATCACGACGAACGACACCGCCGAGGGTCGCGCGCAGAATCGTCGCGTGGAACTGACCTTCGCCCCGATCCGCGCGCAGTAGCGCGGATCGTCCGGGGGCAACCGCGGTCAGGCCGGAGTAGTCAGGCCGCGGCGGTGAGGGTGCCGCGCAGCTTCCTGAGCGCGGCAGCCTCGATCTGGCGGATGCGCTCGGCCGACACGCCATACTCGTCGGCGAGGGCGTGCAGCGTGGCCTTCTCTTCAGTGACCCAGCGGCGCTGCACGATGTCGCGGCTGCGGGCATCGAGGGCCTCGATGGCGCGCGCGAGGTGATGGCTCGTTTCGGCTTCCGCCTCGGCCTCGGCAACCTGCTCGGCCGGGTCCGCATCGGCAGCCGGCAGGTAAGCGGCAGGCCCGTAACCCTCGTCGTCGTCGACGTCGGGCGCCGGATCGAAAGACAGGTCGCGCGATGAGAGCCGCTGCTCCATCTCGGTGACTTCCTCGGGGCGCACGCCCAGGTCGCGTGCCACGGCCTGCGTCTCGTCGTGGGTCAGCCAGGCGAGGTTCTTCTTCATGCGCCGCAGGTTGAAGAACAGCTTGCGCTGGGCCTTGGTGGTGGCGACTTTCACCAGCCGCCAGTTGCGCAGCACATATTCATGAATCTCAGCGCGGATCCAGTGCACCGCAAAGGACACGAGACGCACGCCCAGGGTCGGGTCGTAGCGCTTGACCGCCTTCATCAGTCCGACGTTGCCTTCCTGCACGATGTCCGCGAGCGGCAGCCCGTAGCCGCTGTAGCCACGCGCCACGTGTACGACGAAGCGCAGGTGCGAGAGCACCAGCTCGCGCGCGGCGCCGAGATCGCCCTCGTCACGGAAGTTGACCGCCAGTTCCTGCTCGCGCTCACGCGAGAGAATGGGGATTTGTGCGACCTGGTCCAGATAGGCATCGAAGCTGCCGATCGGGGCCGACAGCAGGAAGTCATTGCGGCGGGCGACAAGCTGCATGGTGTCCATTGCCTCCAATATTAGCAGTCTGCGTATTAGAGTGCTAAGCGCCTCATGGAGTTCCCGGGGGTGGGGTCGGTGTAGTTGTGTAAAATCAATGGTTTACGGCTTAGAGCGTAGGGCTTAGAGCTGAGGGCCAGAAGGTGCCACGGCCAACTGGCGCGTCCTGCCCTAAGCTCCAAGCCCTGATCTCTAAGCTCGCCGGAGGCGACCATTGAAGAAGCTGATCCTTGGCGCGGTGCTCGGCGGCGTTGGCGTGCTGGCCTATCAACAGTACTCCGAGCGATCCGCTTCAGCGGAAGGCTTCGAGGCGCAGTCCTTTTACTCCGACACTTCTGAGCTCGGCGACCTGCCAGACGAAACGTCCGGGTCGCAGTACACCTGTGATGGCCGCGTCTACTGTTCCCAGATGACTTCCTGCGAGGAGGCGGAGTACTTCCTGGCGAACTGCCCCGGCGTGAAGATGGACGGGGGCGGCGACGGGGTGCCCTGCGAGAGGCAGTGGTGCGGAAACCGGTGATCAACGGAGTGCCAGAAGCGCCACGGCCAGCCAGCGCGTCTGGCCCCAAGGTCTATGCCCTAAGCTCTTGGCTCTATCCGAACCAGTTGCCGCGCCGCCGCCATCCACGCCCCCAGCCACCCGAGCGCGGCTCCGCCGCCGATGAGGCGCAGCGTGTCGATGCGGCTCGCGCCGAGCATTTCGAACCGACTGCCATAGGCCGCGGCAAGGTCGGCCACGGCCGGGGCGATCACCGAGGTCGCCGCGAAGACGATGGCGGCGGCGAGCAGGGCGCCGAGCAGGCCGTAGAGCGCACCGGTGTACAGGAAGGGGCGGCGCACGAACGCATTGGTGCCGCCGACCAGCTTCGTCACTTCGATTTCCGCGCGGCGGTTCTGGATCTCGAGCCGGATCGTGTTGCCCACTACGGCCAGCACGCCGACGGCGAGCACGAGCGCCGCGATCAGCAGCGCGCGGCGCAATACGTCGAGGATCGCGTTGAAGCGATTCACCCACTCGATGTCCATCTGCACGAGTTCGACTTCCGGCCATGACGCCAGGTATTCGCGCAGTTTCGCGAGCTCCGCGGGTGTATCGGCGCCGGCCTGCGGGCGCACGCCGAGCACATGCGGCAACGGGTTGTCCGCAATCGCATCGAGCGCCGCGCCGAAGCCCGAGTACTGGCGGAATTCCGCGAGTGCCGCATCGGCCGGGATCACCGTGACGGTGGCGACTGCGCTGCGCGCCCGCGCCCGCTCGGCAAGTTGCTGCACCTTTTCGAGCGGCGTGCCGATCTTGAAGTACACCGACAGGTCGACCGCGTTCGCGAAATCGCCGGTCGCCGCGCGCGCGTTGTCGACGAACAGCTTGAGCCCCAGCGGCATCGCGAGCGCAAGTCCGATCACGCCGACCGTGAACAGTGTCGCGAGCGGCGCGCGCGCGAGCCGGCCGGTCGCGCCGAGAGCCGCCTGTACGTGACGCGTGAACCAGGTGACCGGGCCGATCACGGTGCGGCTGCTCCGACGGTCGGCACGCGCACGTCTTCGACGCCGCGCACGTGCCCGCCCTCGAGCACGATCTCGCGCTTGCCGAACTCGCGCACGAGGTGCATGTCGTGGGTGGCGACCATCACTGTCGTGCCCACTTCCTGGAAGCGGCGGAACACGTTCATGACCTCGAGCGCGAGCTCGGGGTCGAGATTGCCGGTCGGCTCGTCCGCGATCAGCACGGCGGGCCTGGAAATCACGGCGCGTGCGATGCCGACGCGCTGCTGCTCACCGATCGACAACTCGAGCGGCAGCAGCCGCTCCTTGCCGAGCAGGCCCACCTGGTCGAGCGCGGCGCGCACCCGCTTGTCGAGCTCGCGCAGCGGCGTGCCCGCGACGACCAGCGGCAACGCGACATTGTCGAACACCGGCCGGTCGACCAGCAGTTTGTGGTCCTGGAACACGACGCCGATCTGGCGACGGAACGCCGGTATCTTGCGCGCCGGAAGCGGGCCCGTGCTCTGCCCGTTGACGGTCACGACGCCGCGGGTCGGGCGCTCGAGCAGCGCGATGAGCTTCAGCACCGTGCTCTTGCCTGCGCCCGAGCGGCCGGTGAGGAACACCATCTCGCCGCGCGCCACGTCGAAACTCACGCCGGCGATGGCCTCGCGCCCGTTCGGGTAGCGCTTGGCCACGCGCTCGAAGCGGATCACCCCTGCGCCTCCTTGCCCTCGACGAGCGCGGTGGCGAACGCGCGCGCATCGAATACGCCGAAGTCCTCGGCGGACTCGCCGATGCCGATGTAGCGAATGGGCAGGCGGAGCTGGCGCGCGATCGCGACGACGATGCCGCCCTTCGCCGTGCCGTCGAGCTTGGTGAGCGCGAGCCCGGTCACGCCGATGGCCTCGTTGAATTCGCGTGCCTGCGTGAGCGCGTTCTGCCCCTGGTTGGCGTCGATCACGAGCAGCACTTCATGGGGCGCGGACGGGTCGACACGCTGTATCACGCGCTTGACCTTCTTCAACTCGTCCATCAGGTGCGACTGGTTCTGCAGCCGGCCCGCGGTATCGCAGATCAGCACCTGCGTGCCGCGCGCCTTTGCCGACTGCAGCGCATCGAACACGACGGCGGCGGGATCGGCGCCCGCCTGCTGCGCAACCATCGCGGCCCCGGTGCGGTCGGCCCATACGCCGAGCTGCTCGATGGCGGCCGCGCGGAACGTGTCGCCGGCGGCGAGCACGACGCTCTTGCCCTCGGCATGCAGGCGCTGCGCGAGCTTGCCGATCGTCGTCGTCTTGCCCGAGCCGTTGACGCCCACCACCAGCACGACGAAGGGCTTGCGCGAGGCGCTGATGTCGAGCGGTTTCGCACAAGGATCGAGGATCTCGAGGATCGCATTCTGCAGCGCATCGATGAGCGCCTCGACGTCATCGAGTTCCTTGCGGGCAACGCGCTGCGCCAGCGCCTCGAGTATCTGCCCGGTGGCCTCGACGCCGACATCGGCGCTCAGCAGGCGCGTCTCGAGCTCCTCGAGCGCAGCCGCATCGATCGCGCGTCCGCGGAACAGGTTCGCGAGATCGTAGGAGAGCCACGTGTCCGGCTTGTTGAGCTTCGCACGCAGTCGCTTGAAGAAACCTTCGCGCGCCTCGCCGTTGTCGGAAATCGTGGTCGCCATATGCCTCGCCCTGAAGGGCTGCATTGTAGCGTCAATTGACCGAGGTACCCGCGCCGGCGGCGGCGCGGGGCGCAGTTGCTGCGCTTACGGTTCGACCACCGCGGGATCCGAAATCGCGACCAGGGTGCCGTTCGACGCCGCGAAGGTCACCGCCTGCGTCTGCATCTCGACCGTGGCCGCCAGGCTGGCAGTGGGATCGAGCAGCGACGAGTGCGTGCCCGCCGTCATGTTCACATACGCCCGCGACGCCGGATTGAGGCCCGGCGTGCCCACTTTCGTCAGGGCGCCGAGGTCGATCAGGCGCTGTGTCGCCGAGTTCGGGATCACGGTGTCGCCGATGACCTGTTGCAGCAGGATCGGCTTCGCGGCGGCCGCCGCTTCGATGTAGTTGATCGGATCGCCGGCTTCGATGACGTTCTGGGCGTCACGGAAGAACTGGTTGTAGAGCGTGGTTCCGGGGATCAGGCCCTGCGCCTGCAAGCCGGCATTGATGCGCGGACCGAAGGTGGGCGAATCCCGCAGCAGCTGCGTGATGAGTCCGCCCGGCACCGACAGCGTGGCGGTTTGCACGCCGGCGGACAGCGAAATCCACGACACCGCGACGATGCTGCCGAGCGACTGGCCGACGAAGTGGATGCGCGTAGCGTCGATGTCCGGCACGCCGTCGCCGGTGAGGTCGAGGTTGCCGACGCTGCGGGTCAGCGTGATCAGGTCGGCGGAAGCCTGGCGCAGGTTGTCGCGTGCGGTGAGCAGGCTCGAGAGGTTGATGAAGCTCGCGCCCGAGGAATCGATCATGCCGTCGGGTCCCGCGGCGCCGGTGGTGTTGTTCATCACGTCGAGGTTGAAGGTGCGCTCGTTCGCGGCCTGGTAGAGTGGGCTCGTCGTGTCGGTGATGCCGTGCAGCGGTTGGTCGATCGCGACCACCACGAAACCCTGGCCCGCGAACGAGTCGGCGAGGCCGAGCATGTTGGTGCGATTGCCGGTGATGCCGTGCTGGAAGATCACGACCGGCCAGCCGGCGGCCGGTTGCGTGCGGCCCGAAGCGGCGTTCGGTGCCGTGGCCAGCAGCGGTATCGACAGTGTTTCGGTGGCCACCGGTACGGGATTGAAGCGTGTGAGATGTGCGGTGCCGCCCAGCGGCGATGGGCCGCCCTGCCAGGAGCCGGACAGCGGCGCCGCCTTCGACAGGTAGTACGGGATCTGCAGGATGCCCGCGTAGATGTCGGCGACGCCCGGCAACGCCGGATTGACCGCGCTCGTGTCGAGGCCGGTGGCCTGCGCGACGATCAGCTGCGGCGTCGCGGTCGCGGCGACCGCGGCGAGCGTGTCGCGCGTGGAGCCGGTCGAGAAGCTGAAGGAAAGCACCACGTTCGCGGGATTCACGCCCACGCCGCCCGCGATCTGCAGGTGCGCGCCGGTGAGGCGGCACACGCCGTTCAAGGTCGGGTTGGTGATGGCCGGGCAGGCAGCGCCGCCGGCAAGCGCGGTCTTGATGGTGGCGTAATCGGTGTCGGGTACCGCTGCGGCGCCGGCCATATCGGTGATGCCGTTGGTCAGCAATACGAGATAGCCGTTGTTGGTCGTGCCGGTGCTCGGCACGAGTGGCCGCAGCGGGCGGATCTCGACGATGGTGTTGCCGACGCCTGCGTCGGTCGCGAGTCCCACCGAGTAATCGATGCCGGGCACGAGTACGCCGGCGACGCCGACGGTGGCCTTGGTGGCATTGTCGATGTTGACGCGCACGACGCGCACCGCCGCCGGTGTCAGCGACGCGGCATTGACCGGGCCCGAGAAGCGCGCGCGGATCACGGTGTTCACACCGTAACCGTCGAGCGCGTTGAGCGCGGCCTGTGCGGGGATCAGCGAATTGGCCGGCGAGATGTTGAGCGTGCCGTCGGCGGAACCGGAGAAATAGAGGTCGGTCGGATACGGCAGCAGGCCCTGTGCGACCTGGAACAGCGGATGCAAACCGGTGGGCGCGGGCGCAACGGTCGAGCCGCCCGGCAGGCTGCCACTCGACGTGTCGGTGGGGCCGATATCGGGATCGTCGATGCCGCTGCCGCCGCTGCAGCCGGCGAGCAGCAGCAGGCTGGATATGGTAGCCGCGAGTATCAATCTGTCATTGATCAAACCCATGATTGCACCTCGCGCGGCGTGTACTGGTTGCAAGCAAGCTAGGGTACGCTTCCCGCATCGTGGCCAGCAACAGCAGGCGAAGCGCGCGTCAACTGCGCATCATCGGAGGCGCATGGCGCGGCCGAAAATTCCGCTTTCCGCCCGTGGAATCGATACGGCCGACGCCTGATCGCGTGCGCGAGACACTGTTCAACTGGCTGATGGGCCGGGTCGAAGGAACGCGCGCTCTCGATCTGTTTTCCGGCAGCGGCGCGCTCGGACTCGAAGCGCTGTCGCGCGGTGCGGCGCAGGTGACCTTCGTCGAGCGCGACGCGAGTGTCGCGCGCCACCTCGAGGGCGTACTCGCGGAACTGGGGGCGCAGCATGCGCGCATCGCGCAAGATGATGCGTTGCGCTTCCTGCGTGGCCCGGCGCGCGCCTTCGATCTGGTGTTCCTCGATCCGCCCTTTGAAAGCGACCTGGTGGCTCGCGCCGCAGCCGCGCTCGAGGCGGGCGGCTGGCTGGCTCCCGCGGCGCTCATCTACCTGGAGTTGCCGGCCAGGGCGCCGCTACCGCGATTGCCGGACACGTGGCGGATCGCCAAATCCGGGCACGCGGGCGAGGTCGGGTATCATCTCGCAGAACGCGCTGCGACGGGAGCAACAGCAGAATGAGGCGTCACGCCGTCTATCCGGGCACATTCGACCCGATCACCAATGGTCACCACGATCTCGTGCGCCGCGCCGCAAGCATTTTCTCGCGCGTCGTGGTCGCCATTGCGGAGAATCCGGGCAAGCAGCCCCTGCTGTCCCTCGAGCGGCGCCTCGCGCTGGCGCGCGAAGTGCTCGCGGACCTTCCGCAGGTCGAAGTGATGACCTTCAAGGGCCTCACCGTCGAGTTCGCGCGCCAGCAGAACCTGACTGTGATCGTGCGCGGCCTGCGCGCGGTGTCCGACTTCGAGTTCGAGTTCCAGCTCGCGAACATGAGCCGGCATCTGTCCGACGACATCGAGACCGTGTTCCTCACGCCGAAGGAACAGTTCACGTTCATCTCCTCCACCCTGGTGCGCGAGATCGCCGTGCTTGGCGGCAATGTCGGCGAGTTCGTGCATCCGCTCGTCGCGGCCGAGTTGCGCAAGCATCGGCGCGAACCATGAGGCGGGCGGCCACAGCGCTGTCGCTGCTGCTCGCGGCGCTGTGCGTCACGGCGCTGCCTGCGGCCGAGCGCGTGCCCGGCAAGGCCGCGATCGCGAGCGCGCATCCGCTCGCCACCGCGGCCGGCCACGAAATCCTAGCCAAGGGTGGCAATGCGTTCGATGCGGCCGTCGCAGTCAGTGCCGCGCTGGCGGTCGTGGAGCCGATCGGTTCGGGGCTCGGCGGTGGCGGGTTCTATCTCCTGCATCGCGCGAGCGACGGCCTCGATGTGATGGTCGATGCGCGCGAAAAGGCGCCCACCGCGGCGTCGCGTGACATGTTCCTCGACAAGGACGGCAATGTGGAGCCGGCGCTGTCGCGGGGCAGCGCACTGAGCGCCGGCATTTCGGGCGAGCCCGCCGGCATGGAACTGCTGGCGCAGAAGTACGGCCGACTGCCGCTCGCAGTCTCGCTCGCACCGGCGATTCGTCATGCGAAAGAGGGCTATCCGCTCTATCCGCGCCTGCAGGCCAACATCCAGCGCAAGCGCGATATTTTCGCGACACAACCCGAAGTCGCGGCGGTGTGGCTGCGGGACGGCGAGAGCCCGGCGCTCGGCACGATCATCCGCCAGCCCGACCTGGCGCGCACGCTCGAGCGCCTGGCGCGCCATGGCGTGCGCGATTTCTATGAGGGCGAGCTGTCTCGCAAGCTGGTCGCTGGCGTGCGCAAGCTCGGCGGCATCTGGACCGCCGAAGATCTGGCGGCGTACCGCGCGATCGAACGCGCGCCGATCGTCGGCGAGTACCGGGGCGCGCGGATCGTGTCCGCCTCGCCGCCGGCATCGGGCGGCATCGTGCTCGTCGAGGCGCTCAATATCCTCTCGGGCTACGATCTCACGCAGGTCGACTCCGCGACGCGCAAACACCTGGTCATCGAATCGATGCGCCGCGCGCATCGCGATCGTGCCGTGTGGCTCGGCGATCCGGATTTCGTCAGCATGCCGGTCGCCAAGTTGATCGACCCGCACTACGCGGCGGGCCTGCGCGCCTCGCTCCGGCTCGACCGCGCGACGCCCAGCGCGGATCTGCCGGGTGTCGAACCGCCGCCGCAGGGCACGCAGACGACCCACTTTTCGATCCTGGATGCCGAGGGCAACCGCGTCGCCGGCACGATCACGCTCAATTTCTTCTTCGGCGCGGGCCTCGTCGTGCCGGGCACGGGCGTCTTCCTCAACAACCAGATGGATGATTTCTCCTCGAAGCCGGGAGCGCCGAACGGCTTCAACCTGGTCGGCGCCGAAGCGAACGCGATCGCGCCCGGCAAGCGCATGTTGTCGTCCTCCACCCCGACGTTCGTCGACAGCGACAAGGGCCTGATGATCGCGGGCAGCCCGGGCGGCAGTTTCATCACCGGCATGGTGCTGCTCGCGACGCTCGACTTCCTCGACGGCAAGGGCGCCGCCGAAATCGTCGCCGCGCCGCGCATCCACCACCAGTACCTGCCCGATGTGTTGCAGTTCGAGTCCGACGCGCTGACCCTTGCTGAACGCGAGTCGCTCGCGCAGCGGGGCCACAACCTGCGCGAATCGAATCGCCGCTGGGGCAACATGCAGGTGCTTACCTGGGACTATGCGAGCGGCCGCATCGAAGCCGCGTCGGATCCGCGCGGCGATGGGGAAGGACAAGTCTACTGAGGCGCTCGAGCGCCGGCTCGACGGCAGCTGGCTGCCGACCACCGCATTCGTCGCCACCGAGGAACTGCCGGTCGAGGAATTGCGCGTGGCGCGCCTCGACCTCGCCGCCGGGCGCTACCGGATCCTGGATCGAGACGACCAGGTGCTCGACAGTGGCGATTTCAGCGTCGATGCCGAGGTATTGCCGCTCACGATGGACATGCTGGGCGTCGCCGGACCGTTCGCCGGCCGCAAGCTCGAAGCGATCATCGAGATCGACGGCGACACACTCACAGTGTGCTACGACCTCGACGGCCTCTCGCGGCCCGAGTCGATGCAGCCAGAGGAGGACCAGCTGCTGCTGCGGATTTCCTACGCCCGCTGCGTGCGGCGCCCTTGCTGACTTCCGCCGCACCCTGCTGCATTCCCCTCCCGCCCGACCGGGCGTTCGACCCCGGCTAAAGGGGCAGTACTGTCCGCAAGTCCAACCTGCTAGTGTCCCGGCGCGTCTCGGATATCACCAAGAGGTGCCGCCGTCATGACCGGGATTTCGCACTCGTTTCGGGTTGTAGTCGCCCTCGGGGCCCTCATCTTCGCCGGCCAGTCGCTGGCGACAGACGTATACAAGGGCACCGCAAAGTTCACGGCTGCGGATGGCAAGCGCGCTGAAGTGACCGTGACGATCTCGCTCGACGCGCCCACACCTGAAGCCGAGCGGGCCGCGCTGGTCGAGCAGGCGCGGGCCAACACGGCCGGCATCAAGGCGGCCCTCGCGGGCCAGAAGCAACTCGGCTACATCGAGGCGCGCGACGTCAAGGTGCCGATCCGTTACGCCTACCTGTATGCAGGTGGCGACGGCCTCAACATGATCCTCTTGAGCGACGAACCACTCGGCTTCATCGGCGGCAAGAAGCGCTCCGCGAAAGCGAAACCGGGGTTCGACCTGACCTACGTGATGGTGTCGTTCAACGCGAACGGCAACGGCCGTGGCGAGATGGCCCCGGCTGGCAAGATCAAGTTCATGGAGTCCGGTGCGCCGGCTGTCGAGGATTACGGCGCACACGTCGTCTGGCTCGACGACGTCAGCAAGGCAAAGTAGCGCTGGCAGGTGGGCTGCGGCGCGCGTGCCGCGCACTTCATGCACTCACCGCGTACTGTGTGCGGCGCCCTTCCTGACCGCGCGTTTCCTCGCCGGCTTGCCGGAAGCAGCGGGCTTGCGGGCTGCGGCCTTGCGCTTCACGACCTTCACGCCGCGCGGCTTGTCGATCGGTGGCGGCAGCGTGCCCGCACGTGACAACTCCACCGCGCGCCACAGGTACCACGCAGCCGCCGTGCGATGCGGCGCCCAGCGTTCGCCGAACGCCGCGAGCGCGCGCGGCGTCGGCATGCCGCGCAGTCCGTAAGCCAGGCGAAAGCCGTTGCGCACGCCGAAGTCGTCGGCCGGCAGCACGTCGGGGCGGCCGAGCTGGAACATCAGCATCATCTCGACGGTCCACCGACCGATGCCGCGCACCCGGGTGAGCCGCTCGACGATCTCGGCATCCGCAAGCCGCGCCAGCGCGGCGCCGTCCGGCACGACGCCGCTCGCGGTCTTGTCGGCAAGGTCCTTGAGGCTCGCGATTTTCGCGAACGACAGTCCGACCGCGCGCAGCTCATGGTCGGGACGCGCCAGCACGGCGTGCGGCGCCGGGAACGCAGCGCCGTCGAACAGCGCGATGAAGCGGCCGAGGATGCGCTCCGCGGCGACACCGTTCAGCTGCTGGTGCGTGATCGCGCGAGCGAGCGCCTCGAACGGCGGCTGGGCTGTCTGGGGAACGAGCCGGTAGGGACCTGCCGCGCGCAGCAGCTGCGCCATCACCGGATCGCAGGCGGCAAAATGTTTCCTCATCGCTGACACTCCGGGCACCAGTAAGTTGCGCGCTGCCCCTGCACGCTGCGGCGGATCGGCGTGCGGCACACGCGGCAGGGCTTGCCGGCGCGCTCGTACACATAGAGCTTCTGGCGGAAGTAGCCGGGCGCGCCATCGGCGTTTACGTAGTCACGCAGCGTCGTGCCGCCGGCGCGCACCGCATTGGCGAGCACCGCGCGGATCGCGCGCACGAGCCGCGCGGCGTCCTTCGCTGACAGGCTGCGTGCCGCGCGCCCGGGCCGGATGCGCGCGCGAAACAGCGCCTCGCTCGCGTAGATGTTGCCGACGCCGACGACGAGGCGCGAGTTCATGATCAGCTGCTTCACGGCGACACGCCGCTTGCGGGTGACGCGCCACAGGTAGGGGGCATCGAACGACGCCTCGAGCGGCTCGGGTGCGAGCGCGGCAAGCAGCGGATGGCGCGCCGGGTCGTCCTCGGTGTACAGGAGGCTCCCGAAACGGCGCGGATCGTTGAAGCGCAGTGTGGCGCCCGAATCGAGCACGAGGTCGAAATGATCGTGGGCGATGCGCGGCGTGGCGGCCGGCAGTACGCGCAGGCTGCCCGACATGCCGAGGTGCAGCAGCAGCGTGCCGGCTTCGAGTTCGAGCAGCAGGTACTTGGCGCGTCGGCCCGCGCGCAGCACGCGCTGGCCCGCCACCCGCGCGGGCAGCTGTGCATCGACCGGCCAACGCAGGCGCGGTTCGTGCACGGCGAGCGCCACGATGCGCCGGTCGAGCACGTGCGGCTCGATACCAAGGCGCGTCGTTTCGACCTCGGGCAACTCGGGCATGGGAAACCAGCGGGCAGTGGGCAGCGGGCAGCGAACAGATTACAGCCAAGAGCCAACAGCGAACAGCGAACAGCGAACAGATTACGGCCAGAGGCGCGCCGTTGAGGCGGCGGTTCTCCCTCGGGCTGGGATCGGTTCGCTGTCCGCCGTTCGCTCAAAGAAAAGCGCCGTGGCGTTGCCGCACACGGCGCTTCTGGCTGTCAGCCGTTCGCTGTTCGCTGTTCGCTGTTCGCTGTTCGCTGTTCGCTTCTGGCTGTAATCCGTTCGCCTCTCGCCGTTCGCCTACTTGATCTTGGCTTCCTTGTACGCGACGTGCTTGCGCACGACCGGGTCGTATTTCTTCGTCTCCAGCTTCTCGGGATGGAGGCGCTTGTTCTTCATCGTCACGTAGAAATGGCCGGTACCGGCGGACGACAGCAGCTTGATCTTCTCGCGCATGGCGTGCTCCTCAGACCTTCTTGCCCTTGGCGCGCAGATCGGCGAGCACGGCGTCGATGCCGTTCTTCTCGATCGTGCGCAGGCCGTTCGACGACACGCGCAGGCTGATCCAGCGCTTTTCGTCTTCCAGCCAGAAACGCTGCACGTGCAGGTTCGGCAGGAAGCGGCGGCGCTTCTTGTTGTTCGCGTGTGAGACGCGATTGCCGACTGCCGGGCGCTTGCCGGTGATTTCGCAGACGCGGGACATGATAAGCCCTCGAAATTCAGTGACTTGGAAGCAACCACGGGGACCGGGCCCCGCGGAAAAGGACCGGCTTTATACCAGTCCGGCGCGACCGGGGCAACTTTGGCCCGTCTATTTCCTTCCCGGCGTCGTGGGGGGCCGCAGCGGCGGGCGGGGTCCCGCAAGGGGTGCCACATCCACCGCCAGCGTGAAGGCGCGCTCCTCACCGGGGCGCATGGCGCCCACCCCGATGACATGCCGGCCGATTTCCTTGCCGCGTTCGTCGCGAATCGCGACGGTCACGCAGTACTCGCAGGGCTCGGCCGGATCCGGTGCCCTGATCGTGCCGTCGATGCGCATCCCCGTACGGGCTTCGGTCGGGCGCTGCGCCGCCACCGGATCGAACTTCAGGTGGTGCCGGCAGCCCGGGCACACGCTCGCACTCTCCAGGATGACCGCCTTGCAGTGCGGGCAAGGGCGGGTCCTGGCAGTGAGCGGAGCGCGTGTGGTGAGCGGGGGGCGTGCACTCATGTGCCGCTGGCGGTGCCTCGTGCGTCGCCGTGACCCTTCGTGAGCTTCTCATCCCAGCCGAACTCGACCTGGCCGCGCATGCGCGAACCCGCAGCGACGGTCAGGGCGCCGGCCTTGACGTCACCGGTCATCACGGCGGTTTCAGCGAGTTCCACGCGGCGCGCGGCCTCGACGTTGCCCTGCAGCTCGCCGGCGATCGCGACCAGGTTCGCACGCACCTGCCCGGTGAGCTGCGCGCCGGCATCGATCGACAAGTCGCCTTCGATGTGCACGTCGCCCTTGAACTTGCCCGAGATACGCACGTTGCCGGCGCCCTCGATCTTGCCCTCGATATTGAGGCCGCTCGAGATCACAGTCTCTTTCATCTCCGTGCGTTCCCTGGGTCGCCGCGTGTCATGGGCGGCAGTGATGGGCGCCACGCTCGGGCGCTCGGTTTCGCGCGCCGTCTCTCTTGCTGCCGGCGGTGTCGGGGCCGGGCTGCTGCCGGGCGTGGTCGTGTCTTTCCAAAGAGCCATGTATGCCTCCCAACTTGCAAAGCGAACGAGCACATTAAACCCTGCTGCGGCGCTAACCAATGTCGGGACATGGCGACAGTCCTACAGGAGCCCCCTTTCGGCGAAGGACAGGCAGGCCCCGTCGCCGACGATGACGTGGTCGAGCACCCGGATATCCACCAGGGCCAGGGCGTCGCGCAGGCGCCGGGTGATCAGCTCGTCGGCCTGGCTCGCCTCGGCGACGCCGGAGGGGTGGTTGTGGGCCAGGATCACCGCTGCGGCATTGCGGGCCAGTGCCTGGCGAACCACCTCGCGGGGGTGGACGCTGGCGCCGTCGATCGTGCCGCGAAACAGCTCATCGAGCGCGATCAGGCGGTGGCGGCTGTCGAGGTGCAGGCAACAGAAGACCTCATAGGGGCGGTCGCGCAGTTGGGCGACGAGGAACTCCGCGGTATGGCGGGGGGCGTCGAGTACCGGCCTTGAACGCAGGGTCTCCTGGTAGTGCCGCCGCGCGACCTCGAGGGCGGCCTGCAGGCGGCACCAGCGCGCGAGGCCCAGGCCGCGCAGCCGGCAACTGGTCTCGCGATCGCTCGCGAGCAGCCCGCGCAGGCTCCCCGCGCTCGCGAGCAGCTCGCGTGACAACGCTACTGCGTCGAGTCCCGCCGAGCCGCTGCCGATCAGCACGGCCAGCAATTCGGCGTCGGACAGCTGCCGGACGCCGAAATTCACGAGCTTCTCGCGCGGCTGCTCGCCGGCGGGCCAGCCACTGATGCCCATAGGTGACCTCCGTGGAATGCGTCCATTTGGCCGTGGGCAGGAGCGGGTGGCGAGCCGAGAATCGGGTCTGTTTGCGCGCCCGGCGAAACGGACCCGATAATGCCCGCATGCAGGGCCGCAAAATCATCCTCGGCGTCACCGGCGGGATCGCCGCATACAAGAGTCCCGACCTCGTGCGGCGTCTCGCCGAACGGGGCGGGGAGGTACAGGTGGTGATGAGCGCCGGTGCGGCGAAGTTCGTGACCGCCACGACCTTCCAGGCCGTGTCGGGGCGCGCCGTGCGCAGCGATCTGTGGGATCCGGCCGCCGAGGCCGCGATGGGCCACATCGAACTCGCCCGCTGGGCCGATCTCGTGCTGATCGCGCCCGCCACCGCGCAGAGCCTCGCGGGGCTCGCGCAGGGCCATGCCGATGACCTGCTCGGCACACTGTGCCTCGCGACCGAGGCGCCGATCGCCGTGGCGCCCGCCATGAACCGCGTCATGTGGGCCAACGCCGCGACCCAAGCCAACGTCGCCGTGCTGCGAGCGCGCGGCGTGCACGTCTGGGGTCCGGGCTCGGGCGACCAGGCCTGCGGCGAAGTGGGCGATGGCCGCATGCTCGAACCGCTGGAACTCGCCGGCCTCGTCGAGTCGCTGCTTGGCGCGCCGCGCGGGCTGCTCGCCGGCAAGCGCGTGCTGGTCACCGCGGGCCCCACGCGCGAACGGATCGATCCGGTGCGTTTCATCAGCAACCGCAGCTCCGGCAAGATGGGATTCGCGATCGCTCGCGCCGCGCGCGACCTCGGGGCCGAAGTGCTGCTCGTCACGGGACCGGTTGCATTGCCGACTCCCGCGGGCGTGCGCCGCATCGACATCGAGTCCGCCGAGGACATGCTGGCCGCGGTCACGCGCGAGATCGCGGGCACCGCCATCTACATCTCGACCGCCGCGATCGCCGACTATCGTCCCGCGCGCGCCGCTGCGCAGAAGATCAAGAAGAAGGAGGCGGACCTCGACCTTGCACTCGAGCGCACGGTCGACGTGCTCACCGCGGTGGCCGCGCGTGCCGATCGGCCGTTCGTGGTCGGTTTTGCCGCCGAGACCGAATCCGTCGAACAGAATGCGCGCGAGAAGCTGCTGCGCAAGAAACTCGACCTGATCGCCGCGAACGAAGTCGGTGACGACAAGGTCTTCGACAAGGATGACAACGCGCTCGTCGTGATTTCGCGTACCGATCGCACCGCGCTCGGGCCGGCGGCGAAGGAGCAGCTCGCCGACGAGCTCATGGCGCTGATCGCCGAGCGCTACGCCGTGCACCGCGCCGCGCAGGATGCCGCGACCGCCGGCAAAGCCCGCGCGTGAGCGGCGCCGCCGCGACACCACGCCGGCCGCTCAAGGTCCGGATCCTCGATCCACGCATCGGCGGCGAATGGCCGCTGCCGGCTTATGCCACGCCGGGCGCAGCGGGACTCGACCTGCGTGCCGCAATCGACGCCCCGCTCGAACTCCCGCCCGGCCGCGCGGAACTGATTCCGACGGGCCTGTCGATCTGGGTCGAGGATCCCTCGCTCGCCGCAGTGATCCTGCCGCGCTCGGGCCTCGGCCACAAACACGGCATCGTGCTCGGCAATCTCGTGGGTCTCATCGATTCGGACTACCAGGGTCCGCTGATGGTCTCGTGCTGGAACCGCGGCTCTGCGGCGTACACCGTGCAACCCGGTGAGCGCATCGCGCAGCTGGTGGTGGTGCCCGTGGTTCAGGTGCAGTTCGAGGTCGTCGACGATTTTGCCGCCACCGCGCGCGGGGCGGGCGGGTTCGGGCATACGGGGAGATGAGCCAAGGGCGTAGAGCGCAGGGCTGAGAGCCAGAAGGCCCGCGGTACCCCTGACCGCTGCGCCTCTGGCCCTAAGCCCTAAGCCCTAAGCCGTCAGCTCTGGGCGCGCGTGGCGCGTCAGCGCGGCGCCGTGCGGCCTTGTTGCAGTTCGACGAACCTGTCCATGTCCGACTGGAACTGGCGCGCGACACCGTCGTGCTCCTGCTGTTTCGAAAGCAGGATATTGTTCTGCGCCCGCAGCTCGCTGACCGTGCGCACGAGGTCCGCGGCAAGGTCGTCGGGCATGCGCCGTGCGCTCTCGTCACTGCTGTAGGGTCGGAAGAGCTGCGCTTTCGCCTGCAACCCGGCGAGCCGGGTGTTGAGTGAGTCGACGTATTGCCGTGCCGAAGCGGACTGCCCCACGATCTGCTCGAGGCGCTGGTCGCGCAGCGTTTCGATGTCCTTCACCGAGGTGTAGGTCGTCAGCAGGAACCGATCGTGCTGGCGGCGCGCTTCGATATCGCGATCGCGCAGGGCATCGGCGGCGCGTTGTTCGGGTGTCTTTTCGGCTTCGAGCCGGCGGATCACCACGCCGTCCTGGTTCAGCACCGCGCGCTCGCTCTTGGCGTATTCGGGCGGGACATGGTCGCCGTAGTGCACGACGCCCTTTTCGTCCGTCCATTTGTATGAGACTTCGCCCTTGTCCGCGCTGTTCTTGTTCCTGGGCGCGGCGGCGTCGGCAGGGCCCGCGGCAAGAGCCGCGAGGGTCAACGCGACGGTCAGGGCGGGCCAGCGAAACATGCCGGTATTCTGCACGAGCCGGCGGCGATTAGGCTATGCCGTAGCGGTCCCGGTAGGCGCGCAGCGCGCCATGATGCTCCGCGGAAATGCGACCCGCGTCACCCTTTGCCTCGCCGAGGGCCTCTATCAGTCCGCCGAGGGTCAGGATGCTGATGCAGGTGAGCCCGTAGTCGGCCTCGACTTCCTGCACTGCCGAGCGCTCGCCCTGGCCGCGTTCCTGGCGGTCGAGGGCGAGCGCAATGCCGACCGGCTGCGCGCCGCTCGCGCGGATCAGCGCGACCGATTCGCGGACCGCGGTGCCTGCGGTGATCACATCATCGATGATCAGCACGCGACCCTCGAGGCGGTGGCCGACGATGTGGCCGCCCTCACCGTGGTCTTTCGCTTCCTTGCGATTGAAAGCCCACGGCACGTTGCGGCCGTGCCCGCTCGCAAGCGCGATCGCGGTCGCCGCGACCAGCGGGATGCCTTTGTAGGCCGGGCCGAACAGCACGTCGAACCCGAGGCCCGCACGGGCAATCGCCGCGGCGTAGCAGCGGCCGAGGATCGCGAGCGATTCGCCATCGTTGAACAGGCCGGCATTGAAGAAATACGGACTCTCGCGCCCGGACTTCAGCGTGAAGCGACCGAAGCGCAGCGCATCGCGCGCCAGTGCGAGGTCGATGAAGGTGCGTTGGAATTCCTGCATGCGGGGGTCCTGCGTTCGCGGCGGGACGCTATCATGTGCGCATGCGCATCGTCACGCTGAACGCGAACGGCATCCGCTCCGCCGCGGCCAAGGGCGCCTTCAAGTGGCTCGGCCGGCAGGACTGCGACGTGATCTGCCTGCAGGAAACCAAGGCGCAGGAGCATCAGCTCGCGGACCACCCGATCGATATCCCGGGCTACCACCGCTACTTCCACGATGCGAAGCGCCCCGGCTACTCGGGCGTCGCGCTGTATGCGCGCCGCAAGCCCGATGCGGTCACGAGCGGCTTCGGCGTCAGTGAGTTCGACGACGAGGGGCGCTTCCTCGAGGCGCGCTTCGGCAATCTCTCGGTCGTATCGCTGTACCTGCCGTCGGGCTCGTCGGGCCCCGAGCGCCAGGCCTCGAAGTTCCGCTTTCTCGACGTCTTCCTGCCTCACCTCACGGCGCTCAAGCGCAAGCGACGGCAGTTCATCCTGTGCGGCGACTGGAACATCGCGCACAAACCCATCGACCTGCGCAACTGGAAGGCAAACCAGAAGAACTCGGGCTTCCTGCCCGAGGAGCGCGCCTGGCTCGATCGCATATTCGACGATCTCGGGTATGTCGATGCGTTCCGCGCCGTCGACCAGCGACCCGACCAGTACACATGGTGGTCCAATCGCGGCCAGGCGCGCGCGAAGAATGTCGGCTGGCGCATCGACTACCAGATCACGAGTCCCGGGCTTGCCGGCAGTGCGAAGCGCGCTACGATCCACACGGCCGACCGGTTCTCCGACCATGCGCCGCTCGTCATGGACTACGACCTGGCCCGCCTGTGACGGCCGAAGCCGCCGCCGTGCCCGCCGCCTCCGCCGCGCCCCGGCCGCGCTTTCGCGAAGTGCTGCGCGAGCCGCGCATGATCGCGGTGCTCGCCCTCGGCCTCGCCTCCGGATTGCCGTACAACCTGACCGACGGCACGCTGCAGGCCTGGCTCAAGGACTACGGCATCTCGAACACGCAGATCGGCCTGCTGACCCTCGTCGGCCTGCCGTACGCATGGAAGTTCCTGTGGGCGCCGTTCATGGACCGCTACCAGCTGCCGTTCCTCGGCCGGCGGCGCGGCTGGATTTTCCTGCTGCAGCTCGCACTGGCCGCGGTGATCGCGGCCTGCGCGCTGTTCTCGCCCGCCGACGCGCTGACCGCGATCGCGATACTCGCGTTTGCGATCGGCTTCCTGTCGGCGTCGCAGGACATCATCATCAATGCCTATACCGCCGATGTCGCGCAGCCGCATGAGCGCGGGCTCGCAGCCATGGCCACATCGGTCGGCTACCGCGCGGCGGCGTGGTTCTCGTTCTCGATCGCGCTGATCGTCGCGCAGTACGCCGGCTGGAAGGCGGCCTACCTGATGATCGCGGCCGCCATGGCCGCACTCGCCATCGGCACGCTGTTTGCGCCCGAGCCGCAGCAGCGTGCGGCGCCGCCCGATTCGCTGCGCGCCTCGATCGTCGATCCGCTCCGCCAGTTGATGTCCGGGCCGGGCGCGGTTGCGCTGATCGTGCTGCTGGTCGTCTACAAGGTGGGCGACGCCTTCTCGCTGCGCCTGTTCACGCCGTTCCTGATGGACCTCGGTTTCTCCAAGGCCGAGATCGGCGTGGTCACGAAGACGACCATGGCGGTCGCGACCATCGCCGGCACCGTGTGCGGCGGCCTGTGGATGATCCGGCTCGGCCTGTTGCGCGCGCTGCTGTGGTTCGGGGCTTTCCAGGCCGTGTCGAACCTCACCTACATGATGCTGGCGGTGGCCGGCAAGAACCACCTGCTGATGATCGCGGCGATCGCGATCGACAACTTTGCCGGCGGCATGGGTTCGGTCGCGCTCACCGCTTTCATCCTCGCGTTGTGCGACCAGCGCTTCAGCGCCTTCCAGTACGCGCTGCTGTCGGCGATCGCGGTGATCCCGCGAACCTACCTGGGCGTGCCCGCGGGTTTCCTGGCCGACCGAGCGGGCTGGCCCACTTTCTATCTCGTCTCGTTCATCGCGGCGATTCCCGGCATTGCGCTCGTGTGGTACCTGAGGCGCGATGTCCGCGCACTCGATGCGCGCGGCACGCCGGGCACGGTGGCGTGACCGAAATCGACCTGTCGCGCGTGTTGTGTACGCTCGACGAGTTGCCCGAGGACAGCTCGCGCGATTTCGTCGTTGGTGAGGGCAACTGGCCATTGCGTGGCCTGCTGGTGCGCACGCGCGCGGGCGTCCACGCCTACCTCAATCGCTGTCCGCACGCGCGCCATCCGCTCAACCTGCGGCCGCATCAGTTCCTGACCCCGGATTCGCGCCTGATCCTGTGCCGCTCGCACGGCGCCCTGTTCGAGAAATCCACGGGTTTCTGCGTCGCCGGGCCCTGCGCGGGGCAGGCGCTCACCGCGATCGCGGTACGGGTGGTGGCGGGTTTCGTGCTGCTCGATGACGCGGTGGACCCGGCGTCATTCGAACATGTCGAGGCCTTCTAGCGGACCGGCCAGCAGGCCGCGGGTCTCTTCATAGTCGTCCGAGCTGCGGGTGCCGCGCTCGATATCGGCGTCGACATCGACCGATCCGCTCCAGTCCTCGGGCGGCTCCACCTCTTCGAGCCGGCGTTCCTCGCCGTGGGCGTCCCAGTCTTCGATGTCCATTTCCTCGACGGTGCCATCGAAGTACTGGATCTCTATCGTGCCATCGTCAGCATCGTAAGCGACCACTTCGAAGGCCTCGCCTGCGTCGAGCCGGTACCAGGCGCCGATATTCGGGAATGGAGTCGCCATCACTGTGCCTCCGGGCCGAACTGCTATGCTGAACTGTCGATTCCATCGTGCGCCCCTGCACCGGCGCTTTCAAGCGGGAAATTTGTCGCGCAGCATCATGCTCGATCAGGTCGTCAAGTTCTTCGTCGTGTTCTTCGTGGTCGTCGAACCCATCTCGCTGCTGCCGCTGTTCGTGAGCCTTACCGAGGGCGCAAGCGAGGAGTACCGGCGACGCATGGCGAACAAGGCCGTGCTGCTCTCCGGCGCAATCCTGTTCCTGTTTGCACTCTTTGGTGCGAATTTTCTCGAGCTGATGGGCATAAGCCTCGAGGCCTTCCGCATTTTTGGTGGACTGCTGCTGTTCCTGATCGCACTCGAAATGGTGTTTGCACGCGAATCGGGCACGCGCACGACGAGCCGCGAACACGCCGAGAATCGCCAGCGTGCCGACATCTCGGTCTTCCCGCTCGCGTTCCCGTTCATTGCCGGCCCCGGCGCGCTCGCGACGATACTGCTGTGGTTCGGCCCGGTGTCGATCACCGACTCGCCGTTGCACTGGGCGGCCCTGTTCGGCGCGGTGTTCGCGGTGCTGGTGATCGCCTACGTGTTCATGCGCCTCGCCGGGCGGCTGATGCGGGTGATCGGTGTCACCGGCGCGAGCGTATCGAGCCGGCTGCTCGGCGTGATCCTCGGCGCGCTCGCGGTGCAGTTCGTGATCGACGGATTGAAGGGCGCTTTTGGCTAGCC
>CADEFJ010000025.1:0-15750 GCA_902826575.1 uncultured Pseudomonadota bacterium
CGCCTGCGACCCACGCGCGCCGCGCGGAGAAAGTATTCGGTGCGGGCGCCGATGCCGCGATCCTCGATCTCGAGGATGCTGTGGCCCTGGCCGAAAAGGCCGCCGCCCGTCCGCTGCTGGTGGCCGCGATGCGGCGGCCCCGCACGGTGCGCGGCTACGCGCGCGTGAACGGGGTCGACTCGCCCTTCTGGCAGTTGGATCTCGAGGCGGTGGTCGGGCCGTGGCTCGATGGCGTCGTGCTGCCGAAGGCCGAGTCCGCCGCGCAGGTGCACGCTTTCGTGGCGCACCTCGAGGCTTGCGAGCGGCGCGCGGGGCTCACCCCGGGCGCGCTCGACGTGATGCTGATCGTCGAGACGGCACTCGGCATCGTCAACATCGAGGCGATCGCCGCTGCCTCGCCGCGCATCGGCCGCATCGCCCTCGGCGGCGGCGACTATACGAACGATCTGGATCTCGAGTGGACCGTTGAGGAGGAGGCGCTCGCCTACGCGCGCGCGCGCATCGCGCACGCTTCGCGCGCCGCAGGCATCGATCCCCCGGTGGACACGGTGGTGATCGAAGTACGCGACCAGGAGCGCTTCCGCCAGTCGGCGCTCAACGGCCGGCGCCTCGGCTTCCAGGGCAAGCTCTGCATCCACCCTGACCAGATCGCGCCGTGCCACGAAGTCTTCACGCCGGGCCCCGGCGAGATCGCGCGGGCGCGTGCCATCGTCGCGGCATTCCGGGACGCCGAGGCCCGCGGCGTCGCATCGATCCAGGTCGATGGTGTATTCGTCGACTATCCGGTGCTCTACAAGGCGCAGCGGGTGCTCGCGCTCGCCGGGCGCCTCGCGCCCGAGGTCAGCGACGGCGGGTAAACACAGCGAGATCGAGCACCAGGATCCCGCTGACGATCAGCGCCACGCCCGCAAGCTGCAGCCAGGTCATCCGTTCGTCGAACGAGAGCCACGCCAGCACGATCGTGGTCGGCGGTCCCACCGTGCTGACCAGCGCGCCGCGCTGTGCACCCAGCCGGCGCACGCCCTCGGCCTGCAACAAGGCCGGCACGAACATGCACAACACCGCGAGCATCGCGAGCAGCAACCACCCTTGCAGGTCGACCGCGGCGATCTGCGGTACCGTGCCGCGCACCAGCGCGTGCACGAGCAGCACGGCGGCGGCCGCGCTCATCGCAAACAGCGTGAAACGACTGGCGCCGATCTCGCGCGTGCAACGCTCGCCGATCATGAAGTAGATCGCATACGAGAGCGCGGCCGCGAGCACGAGCGCAGCGCCATGCAGGTTGGCGCGCAGCGTGGCTGCGTCGCCACCGCCCACCGCGAACCAGATTCCGACCCAGGTGAGCGCGACGGCAGTCAGCACGTTGATGGATGGCCAGCTGCGGCGCATCACCGAGCCGATCGCGACGACCATCGCGGGGTAGCTGAAAATCAGCACCCGCTCGACACTGGCATCGATCATCGTCAGTGCCTGGAAATCGAGCAACGCGCCGCCGTAGTAGCAGATGATGCCGGCGAATGCCGCCATGCCGATCGCCCGCCAGCGTGTGGTCCGGATCGCCTGCGCGGGCTCGCGGTGCAGCGCGAACGCCCAGAACAACGGCACTGCGAGCAGTGCCCGTGCCACCACCAGCGATTCGAACTGGATGCCGCGTGCATAGGCGAATTTCGCGATGATGCCTTTGCTCGCGAACAGCATCGCCCCGCCCGCCGCAGCGAGTGCGCCGATCAAGCGGTAGCGCGCGGGGTGCCCCGGTGCTTTCAAGCGCGCGCGGCGGCCCGGCGGCGGGGGGCGGTAATCTCGGCGATGACCTCATCGGTGCTCGCGACGCGACCCCACAGACGCCTGAAGGTCTTGACGGTCGCGGCCTGCATCTCATCGCTGCAGGTGCCGGTCGCATCGTCGACCAGCACGACGCCGAACTGGCGGTCGGCGGCCTCCATCGCGGTCATGCCGACGCAGTTGTTGGTCGATACCCCGGTGACGACGATCTCCGTGACGCCCATGCCGCGCAGCGCCGCCTCGATTCCGGTGGAAGCGAACGCGCCGATCGTCGTCTTGTTGAGCACCAGTTCGCCCGGCTCGGGCGCAAGTTCAGTGACGATTTCATGCTCGGGCTGCCCCGCGCAGTTGCGGGTGGCCTCGAGCCACTTTTTCAGGTGCAGCGGCGCGTCGGAATAGTCGGGCAGGGCGCAGCCGTAGGTCAGGTAGATCACGCGCGCACCGGCGGCGCGAAATGCCGTGGCGAGGCGGCGGATATTCGGGATCAGCAGGCGCTCGATGCGGGCATAACGGTACTCGGCCTCGCCGAGACGGCCCTGCGCCGCGAGCATCTTGCCGAGTCCGTAGGCGCGGTTGCCGCTGGCATTCTGCATATCGACGATGACCAGCGCGCTGCTCGCCGCGTCCACGGCCACGGGCCGGGTGAAATCGTCTATGTAGGTTGGTTGCATGGTGGCTCCTCGGCTCGGTGTCCGTGCAGCGTACGCTGCGGGTTGTACTCTTGCCACGGCCGCGTACAGGTGTGAAGCTGCGGAGCAATTCCGTCAGACATCTGGAGATCCGCATGCCGGGACCCCTGCACGGCGTTCGTGTCGTTGAATTGACCAGCGTGGTCCTCGGGCCCTGGGCCTGTCAGTTCCTGGGCGACATGGGTGCCGACGTCGTCAAGATCGAGGCGCCGCGCGGCGACAGCAATCGCACCCTCGGCGCATCACGCCATCCCGGCATGGCGGCGCTCTATCTCACCTGCAACCGCAACAAGCGCAGCCTGGTGCTCGACCTCAAGGTGCCGGGCGCGCGCGCGGCGCTGCTGCAGCTGGTCGCGACCGCGGACGTGTTCGTGCACAACAACCGCCCGCAGGTGATGACCAAGCTCGGCCTCGAGTACGCGGACATGAAGAAAGTGAACCCGCGGATCATCTATTGCGGCGCATACGGCTATTCGAAGCACGGTCCCTATGGCGCCAAGGGCGCGCTCGACGACTCGATACAGTCGGCGAGCGGCATCGCGATGCTCAACAAGCTGGTGCTCGGCGAACCGCGCTACCTGCCGACCGTGGTCGCAGACAAGACGACCGCGATCACCGTGGTGTACGCGGTGCTCGCCGCGCTGTTCCACCGGGAGCGCACCGGCGAGGGGCAGGAAATCGAAGTGCCCATGTTCGAGACGATGGTCAATTTCGTGATGGGCGAGCACCTGTGGGGCATGACCTTCGACCCGCCGATCGGCGGGCCAGGCTACACGCGCCTGATGAGCCAGGAGCGGCGGCCGTATCCGACCCTGGACGGCTACATCGCGATCCTGCCGTACCTCGACGCGCACTGGGTGACCTTCTGCAAGACTGTCGATCGCCCCGACCTGCTCGCCGATCCACGCTTTGCAACGCTGGCGTCACGCGTGAAGAACATCGACGCGACCTATTCCGAGACCGCGAAGATCATGGCGACCCGCACGACGCAGGAATGGCTCGATCTGTTCTCGCCGACGAGCGTGCCGACGATTGCGGTCAACAGCCTCGAGGACCTCGCGCATGATCCGCACCTCGATGCCGTGGGTTTCTGGAAGTCGGTCGATCACCCCACCGAGGGCAAGCTGCGCCTGCCGGCGTTCCCGGTGAACTTCGGCGCGACGCCCGCCGGCATCGAACGCCATGCGCCGCGCCTTGGCGAACATTCGCGTGAAGTGCTGCGCGAGGCGGGACTCGCGGAGGAGGCCATCGACGCGTTGCTGGCGAGCGGTGCCGCGATGACGGCGGAGCAGGCGGCCACCACCGTCGCGAGCGGCGCCGATTAGCCCGTCGTACGTCGATCAGGCGAAGGTCGTGGCCGCGAACGACTCGCGCGCTTCGAGCTCATCGAGGTGCGCGGCGAGCTTCGGGTAGCGCACGCCCCACTCGCCGTCGGCGAGGCGGAACTCGAGGTAACCCACGCAGCACGCCACCGCGATGTCGCCGAGTGTCAGCTCGTTGCCCACGAACAGCTCGCGCCCATGCAGCAGTGCGTCGAGGTGTGCGAGCCCGCGGTGCACCTTGCCGAGTTGCCACGAGACCCATTCCTCGTTGCGTTGCACGGCCGGCCGGAGTGTCTCGACCCGCACCAGGATCGCGGCATCGAGTATGCCGTCGGCGATTGCCTCGATCTGCTGCGTGGCTTCGTGCTGCGCCCCATCGGCGGGGATCAGGCGCGGCACGGGGGAGAGCCCGTCGACGTAGGCCGCGATCAGCGGCGAATCAATGAGCCGCGAGCCGTCCGCGCGTACGAGTACCGGCACCTTGCCAAGCGGGTTGGCGGCCTGCACTGCCGCGCTGCCCGTCATCGGGCTTGCCACGACGAACTCGTGCGCAATGCCCTTCTCGAGGGCGCACACACGCACCTTGCGTGTGTACGGACTCGATGTGGTGCCGATGATCTGCATTGTCCTGGCCTCAGTCCCCGAGGCCATAAACGCGCGCCGCGTTGTCGTGCAGGAACTTGCGCAGCGGTTCGGGGCGCAGGTTGAGCCCGCGCACTTCGTCCATCGTGCGCTTGAACCCGAGCACCGGGAAGTCGGTGCCGAACATCACTTTGTCCTGGCCGTAGCTGTTGATGTAGTTCACGAAGCTCTGCGGCCAGTACTTCGGGCTGTGCGCGTCGGAGCCGATGTACACGTTGGCGTGCTTCCAGGCCATCGCGATCATCTCCTCGGTCCACGGAATGCCGACGTGGATGCCGATCAGCTTCAGCTCGGGGAAGTCGCAGGCGATGCCGTCGAGCAGGATCGGACGCCCGACGCTGCGCATCGGCTGCTCCTTCGCGTAGACCATCGACTGCCCGACCTGCATCTGGATCGGCACACCGAGTTCGCAGCACTTGGCGTAGAACGGGTAGTACTTGGCGTGATCCGGCGGCAGGTCGAACCAGTGCGGGTAGAGGTGCGCGCCGATGAATCCCATGTTCTTGACCGCGTCCTCGAGCGCACGCACGCCGTTCATGCCCTCGAACGGATCGAGCCCCGCGAGAGCGTAGAAGCGCCCCGGGTACTTCTCGACGGCCCGTGCGACGACCTCGTAGGGCAGGTGGAACGAGCCCGGCAGGCCCTTGCGGCCCGCCTTGGGGGCGAACAGGAACGCCTTGCCGATGCCGGCCTCGGCCATCTGCGCGAGCATGTCATCGAGCGGCACGCCCTGCATGCTGGTCTTCGACTTCATCTTGCCGGCGAAGAATTCCTCCTGCCAGCCGGGGCGATGGGAAAGCGCGTCCTGCGTCCAGATTCCAGCGACGATATCTATGGCCTGCACCGTGTCCTCCATTGGGCTTGACCGCCAATCGTATCAGCGCCGCGCATGGCCTGCCGGCCGGCGCAGGCCACGGATCGCCCGTGGCACGTTGGCGTTGCGGCCTCGCGACACGCGCGCCCCGGCAACTGTCGCGCAACAAGGCCCCGAATGTCCGTACAACAACGCTTGCTTGTACGGTCAACTCGCGTGCTAGGATCGGCACCGACCGAGCGGCAGGACGCGAGCGGCGTCCTGACTGCAGCGCAAGCCAGCACAGGGGAGCTTCGAACGATGTCCATGCAGCGAATCCGGCGGCATCGCCGCCACACCGCCAGCCTGATCTGCGCCGCAGTCGCTGCGGCCATCGCAGGGGGAGCCGTCCAGGCGCAGGATGCCGACCTGCAGGAGGTCGTCGTCACGACCGCCCGCCAGCGCGCCGAAGTGCTGCTCGATGTCCCGGCGACCGTCGACGCCTTTACCGCGGCCGATATCCAGACCGCCGGCATCCAGCGCCCGCAGGATTTCATCGCGCTCTCGCCCGGCCTGTCGCAGGTGCAGACCGCCGAGATCGGCGACCTGCAGGTCAACATCCGCGGCATCAACACCGGCCGCGACTCCGAGACGAACTTCGCGCTGGTGATCGACGGCGTGCTGCAGACGAACCCCTCGGCGCTCAACCAGGAACTGAACGCCATCACCCAGATCGAAGTGCTGAAGGGTCCGCAGAGCGCGCTGTACGGCCGCAATGCGCTGGCCGGCGCCATTATCCTCTCGACCCGCAAGCCCACCGACGAGACCCGGGTCGACCTGTCCGCAGGCGTCGGCAGCGACGCCAGCTACAAAGCCAACGCGTGGGTCGGCGGGAGCCTTTCCGACACGGTCAAGGGCAGCCTATCGGCCTACTACCGCGAGACCGACGGCCAGTGGGAAAACCACGTGATCGGCTGCGACGACTGCGTGGATTATTTCGAAGAGAGTGGCGTGCAGGGCCGGCTGTTGTTCGACATCGGCGGCGGCGCCTTCGACCTGAAGGCGAAGTACTCGACGGTCGAGGCCGGCGCGATCAATTTCAATGCCTCGCTGGCTCTTGCCGATGCTGCGGCCGGGCTCGGCGTGCCGATCTTCCAGGAAAATGCCAACGATCACCTGTTCGAGTACCTGAACAACGTCAAGCCGGTCAACGAGCAGGACAACATCAACGTGTCGCTGAAGGGTGAATGGAGCATCGGCGCCAACACGCTGACAGGCTACGTCGCCTACAACGACCAGACCAACAAGTTCATTACCGATGGCACGAGCGCTGCCTTCAACCTGTACAGCACCACCGAGTCGTGCATCCAGTCGAATGACGCGCGCATGGCCGATACGCCGCTGCCGCCGCCGTTTTTCTATGCGCCGAGCGGCACCTTCGTGACGAGCTTCCTGCCGCCCTACAGCCCGGTGACCTGCGACGGCTACCAGTACCAGCAGCGTGACCAGGAGGATGTCAGTGTCGAACTGCGCCTGGCCTCGCCCGGCGAGCAGCGCCTGCGCTGGATCGGCGGCGTCTACTTCGCGGACATCGAGCGCCGTGTCGTCGTCTCGCAAGGCTCCGACAACGACGCCGGGTTCCTGTCGCAGGCGTTCGTGCCGACGAGTGGCCCGAATCCGACCGACCTGCTGTACGACGACGACTTGTCGAGCCAGGTCATCGCGGGCTTCGGCCAGCTCGCCTTCGACATCACCGACGCGCTCGAAGTGTCGCTCGCCGCGCGCTACGACGAGGAGCGGCGCGAGGTCAGCAACAATGTGCCGACAGGCGCGAATGCCTTCGCGCAGACCCCGGGCTTTGCCGCCGCCTACGGTCCGCAGCCCTACATCAATCCGGCCTATACCGCCAACCCCGCGCTCGCGACCAGCGGCATCCCGGACCGCGAGATGACTTACAGCCAGTTCCAGCCGAAGCTTTCGCTCAACTGGCGCGTCACCGAGCAGTTCTCGGCGTTCGCGTCGTATGGCTACGGCTTCCGTTCGGGCGGCTTCAATTCGACCGGCAGCGCGGCGACGATCTCGCAGGCCTACGGGGGCCTGTGCCTCGGGCCCGACTTCTCACTGCCGGTCTGCGATGCCAATTCGGTCTTCAACATCACCGACGTGAACGATGACTACCGCAAGGAAGTCTCGAAGGCCGCCGAGATCGGTTTCAAGGCCGAACTGCTCGACCGCCGCCTGTTGTTGAACGGTGCGCTGTTCCACACGGAAGTGGAGGACATGCAGTACTTCAACTTCTTCGTGGGCCCCTTCGGCTTGCTGCGCGTGGTGACCAACCTCGACGAGGTGACGATCAAGGGTGCGGAGTTCGACGCGCGCTGGAAGCTATCGGACTTCTTCACGGTATTCGCCGGCATCGGCTATACCGACGGCGAAATCGATCGCTACGAAGGCCGTCCGTACACGGCCGGCAACGAGGTGCCCTACGCACCGGAATACACCGGCAACGCGGGCGTCGATCTCACCGTGCCGCTCGGCGGCAACGGCCTCGAGCTGCTCGCACGTGTCGACATGTCCGCCGTCGGCGAGACCTGGTTCCATCCGGTGCAGAAGAACCGGGTGCCGAACCTGTTCACCGGCTTCGGTTTCGGGCAGGGCGAGTTCTCCAAGCTGAAGCGCGATCCCTACGAGATCTTCAATGCGCGCCTCACGCTGCAGGGCGAGCGCTGGGGCGTCACGGCCTGGGGCCGCAACCTCGCCGACAAGGAATACCTCGCCGAGGTCATCCCGGCGCCGGAATTCGGCGGCGCCTTCATCCACGACGCCCCGGGTCGCTCCTATGGCGTCGAGTTGAACATGCGCTTCTGATCGGGCTCGGTGCCGGGTTTTCGGTTATTCGGTTATTGGGGTGTAGCCGCCCGATAACCGAATAACCGAAAACCCGGCACCGTTCGGCACTCCGCGTTTCTGGCGTAGAATCGCGCGCTTCGTGAAACGCGACGACATCCAGTTTCCTCCCCGTCACGCGGCGCTGCGCGATGACGTGCATGCGCTCGGCGGCCTCGTCGGGGAAATCCTGCGCGAGCAGGGCGGCGAGGAGCTGCTTGCCATGGTCGAACGCGACCGCGTGCTCGCGATCGCGCGCCGCGCGGGGGACCTTGCCGCGGCCGAAGAACTCGCCGTGCGGGTGCGCGGCCGGCCGCCCGCGGTGGCGCGCGACCTGGTGCGCGCCTTCTCGACCTGGTTCCAGGCCGTGAATCTCGCCGAGAAGGTGCATCGCATCCGCCGGCGCAAGCAATATTTCCTGGCCGACAGCGAGCGCCCGCAGCCCGGGGGCGTCGAGGACGCGCTCGCCGCGCTGCAGGCGGGTGGCGCGACCCTCGAGGACGTGCTCGCGCTGCTCGCGAAGCTGCGCATCGAGCCGGTATTCACCGCGCATCCGACCGAGTCGACGCGCCGCACGATCCTGCGCAAGCAGCAACGCGTCGCGGAGATGCTGCTCGATCGGCTCGATCCCACGCTGACGCCGCCGGAAACCCACGCGCTCTGGGGCCGCGTGCGCACGGAGATGACCACGTCGTGGCAGACGGAAGACCACCCGCGCGATCGACTCACCGTCGCCGACGAGCGCGAGCACGTGATCTTCTACATCGCCGAGGTGCTGTACCGGATCCTGCCGGGCTTCTACGAGGAGATCGCGCTCGCGCTCGAGAAGCTCTACGGGGTCCCCGCCGAGTCGATCGAGCTGCCGGTGCTGATCCGCTTCGGCACCTGGGTCGGTGGCGACATGGACGGCAATCCGGACGTGAACGCCAAGACGATCCGCGAGACGCTCGCGCGCCAGCAGCAGGTGATCGTCAACGCCTACTTCGAGGAGTGCCAGCACCTCGCGCAGATCCTCTCGCAAAGTGCGAGCCGCATTGGCGTGAGCCCGCAGCTGACCCGGCGTATCGAGCGCTACATGACGCTCATTCCCGGTGCGCAGGTCAGTACGCCGGCACGCCACGACCGCATGCCCTATCGCGTGTTCCTGGGCCAGGTTTGCGAGCGACTCAGGTGCACGTACGAGGGTCGCGCGCAAGCCTACGAGAACCCGCGACAGCTGCTCGAGGATCTCGGCCTGATCGCACTCAGCCTCGCCGGCAACCGCGGCCGCAATGCCGGCCTGCATCTCGTGCGGCGCCTGATCCGGCGCGTCGAGACCTTCGGCTTCCACTTCGCGACCCTCGACGTGCGCCAGCATGCGGACATCCACCATCGCGTACTCGCGCAGGGCCTCGACGATGCACGGTGGATGCAGCGTCCGGGCGCCGAGCGCCACGACGCGCTCATCGCGGCGATCGGGCGCGACCTCGGGCCGCGCGGTGAACTCGATGCGCTCGGCAAGCGTACCGTTGCCGTGTTCGAGGCGATCGTGCAAGCGCGCCACCGCTACGGCCGCGAAGCCATCGGTTTCTATATCGTCAGCGCAACACGCTCTGCCGACGACCTGCTGGCGCCGCTGCTGATCGCCCGCTGGGCCCAGGCTTATGACAAGGAAAGCGGCGAGGTGGCGCTCGACCTGTGCCCGCTGTTCGAGGGCATCGAATCACTGGCCGGTTGCGCCGGCGTCATGCGCCAGTTGCTGGACGACCCGCTCTATTGCCGCCACCTCGAGTCGCGCGGACGGCGCCAGTGCGTCATGGTCGGCTACTCGGACACCAACAAGGAAGGCGGACTGTGCGCGTCGCGCGTGGCGGTGTATCGCGCCGAGCAAAGCCTGGCCGCGACGCTGAGTCACGCCAACGAGCGCCATGTGATCTTTCATGGGCGCGGCGGCAGCATCGCGCGCGGTGGCGGGCGCATCGATGCGCTGGTACGCGCCGCTCCTCCCGAGACGATGAACGGCGTGCTGCGCCTGACCGAACAGGGCGAGGTCATCAACCAGAGCTACGGGCTGCGCCCGATTGCGCTGCGCACGCTCGAGCGGGCCTTCAGCGCGCTCGCGCTCGGCACGGACGCCGCGCTGCGCGGCGCGGCCACGCCGGTACCCGAGGCGCTGATCGAGGCCGCGCAACAACTCGCGGATACGAGCCGCGATGCCTATCGGCAGCTGGTGTACGGGCAAAGCGGGTTCTTCGATTACTTCCAAGCCGCCACCCCCATCGACGCGATCGAGCGGATGCAGATCGGCTCGCGACCCGCGTGGCGGGACGAAGTGCGCTCCTTCGAGGCGCTGCGGGCGGTGCCGTGGGTGTTCGCCTGGTCGCAGACGCGCTGCCTGCTGCCGGGCTGGTACGGCGCTGGTACGGGATTCGCGGCGCTGCTCGCCTCGCACGGGCTCGGCTTCGTGCGCGATGCCTGCGCGCAGTGGGCTTTCCTGCGCAATCTGCTCGACGACGTGGAGACCATGCTGGCGCGGACCGATCTCGACATCGCGCGCGCGTACGACGTGCTTTACAAGGGAGGCGAGGCGCCGTCTGCAGCGCTCACGGCCGAGTATTCGCGGGCCGTCGACGCGGTGCTCGCGATCAAGGGCCATGCGAATCTGCTCGATGGCGATGCAACGCTGCAGCGCGCGATCGAGTTGCGCAGTCCCTACGTCGATCCGATGAACCTGATGCAGGTCGACCTGCTCGCGCGCTGGCGCGCGAGCGGCCGCATCGACCGCGAGCTGTTCGAGGCGCTGCTCGCGAGCATCAGCGGCATCGCGCAGGGGCTGCAGACCACGGGCTGATCAGCCGTCTTCGCGCTCGAGGTCGAGCACCATGCGCACCAGCTGCGCGAGCGACGCGGCGTCCATCTTCTCCATGACGCGCGCGCGGTGGATCTCGACGGTGCGCTGGCTCAGGCCGAGGTCGGCCGCGATCACCTTGTTGGCCTTGCCGACGACCACCAGGTCGAGCACGTCGCGCTCGCGCGGAGTGAGGGTCGCGAGGCGCTCGCGGGTGTCCTGCCGCGTGTGCAGCTTGGCCCGCTGTGTCGCGTTGTGCTCGATCGCACGCTGCACGCGCGCGATCAGGTCGTTGTCGTTGAACGGCTTCTGCAGGAAATCGAATGCGCCGGCCTGCATGGCCTCCACGGCCATCGGCACGTCGCCATGGCCGGTGATGAACACGATCGGGATCGTCGCGCCGCGCGCGTTCAGCTGCTGCTGCAGTTCGATGCCGCTCATGCCGGGCATGCGCACATCGAGCACCATGCAGCCCGGGCGATCGGGGTCGTGATTGGCGAGGAATTCCTCCGCCGATGCGCACAGCTGCGCGTCGAGGCCATAGGACTTCAGCAGCAGGCGCAGCGAGCTCCTGACCGCGTCGTCGTCATCGATCACAAATACCGTGGGTGTCTCGTTCTTCATGAAAGCTCCGGCGCGACCGGCAGTGTAAACGTGAAACGGGCCCCGCGCGGAGTGTTGGCCCCGTAGGCGAGTTGACTGTGGTGCAGCTCCAGGATGGAGCGGCTGATGGCGAGTCCCAAGCCTGTCCCTTCGACCTTGGTGGTGAAGAACGGCTCGAACACGCGCGCCTCGGCGCCGGGCGCGAGACCTGGCCCGTTGTCGGCCACGCTCACCACGATCTCGCCGTCGTCGTCGCGCGCCGTCCTGATCACGATTTCTCCACCGGGTTCGCCCGTCCCCAGCAGAGCTTCGGCGGCATTGTGGACGAGGTTGACGATGACCTGCTGGATCTGCACGCCGTCAACCAGCACCAGCGGCAGGTCGGTCGCAAGGTCGAGCTGCAGGGTGCAGCCGCTGGCGTGGGTGTCCATTTCCAGCAGTGTCAATATGTCACGCACCAGGTCGTTGACGGCAACGACGGTACGGTATGTATCGCGATGGCGCACCATGCCCCGCAAGCGGTGAATGATCTCACCCGCGCGCATGGCTTGCGAGGAGATTTCACCCAGCGCGGCTTTCACCTCGGGCACCTCGGGCCGTGGTGCGTCGAGCAGCCGTTCGCAGGCGCGCGCGTAGTTCACGATCGCAGACAGCGGCTGGTTCAGCTCGTGCGACAGCGCGGCGGCGATCTCGCCGAGCGTGGCCAGCCGCCCGAGGTCGGCGAGGCGCGCCTGGGCGCGCCGCGCCGCTTCCTCGGCGGTCTTGCGCTCGGTGACGTCGTGCAGCGTTCCGACCACGCGCAGTGCGCCCCCGGGAGCGCGCGAGAGCCGGTAGCGCGCGTCGATATGGCGCACGGTGCCGTCCGCGCGCACGAAGCGATAACTCAGGTCGAGCCTGCCGGTGCCGCGGATCGCCCGCGACCACGCCATCAGGCAGCGATCGCGGTCCTCGGGATGCACACCCTGGAAGATGCGCAGGTGCGAGGGCGAATCGCCGGGCTCGATGCCCAGCATCCGGTAGACCTGCGGCGACCAGTAGTTCACGCCGTTGTCCGGCACGAAAAACTCGGTGTTGCCAAGCTGTGCAATTTCCTGCGCTTCGCGCAGCAGGGCCTGCGCGTCGCCGGGGGTAGGGGTGTTCACCCGGAGTCACCTCGTTTGCGATAGGCTAGTGTGTCTGCGCAAGAGTGTGGAGGGCAACATTGACGTGCCGACTGCCAGCTGTTTTCGCGCCGTTCCTGCTGCCACTGCTCGCGGGCTGCCAGACCCTCGACCTCGATTACCCGCGTGAGCACTCGGTGGCCATAGTCGACAGCAGCCCCACCGCGGTCCACGCCCTGTTTCCCTCGATGCAGAGCGCCGGGGCAGGCGAGTCGGGCTTCCACGCGCTTGCCGATGGCGTCGACGCGTTCGTTACCCGTGTACACCTGGTGCGTGCGGCCGAGCGCTCGGTCGACCTGCAGTACTACATGATCAATGCCGATGATACCGGCCAGCTGCTGATTGCCGAGCTGCTGGACGCCGCCGACCGGGGCGTGCGCGTGCGGATCCTGCTCGATGACATCTACGCCGCCTCGAACGACCGCGCGATCGCAACCCTGGACGCGCATCCCTGGATCGAAGTGCGGCTGTTCAACCCGTGGACGCGCCGCAGCGGCATGGTCGGGCGCGCGCTCGATTTCGTGCTGAACCCCGGCAGGCTGAATCGTCGCATGCACAACAAGCTGTTCGCGGCGGACAACCATGCGGTGATCGTCGGCGGGCGCAATATCGGCGACGAGTACTTCGACCTGAAGACGCAGATGAACTTCCGTGATCTCGATGTGCTCGGCATCGGGCCGGTCGCGGTGGACGCGTCGCGCTCGTTCGACGAGTACTGGAACAGCAAGTGGGCCGTGCCGGCCGCCGCGCTCATCGATCACCGCCCGACCGAAGCGGACATGCAGGGGGTGCGGGCGGCGCTTGCCGCGCATCGCGAGAGGCTCGCGGAATCGAGGTATGTGCAGGCCCTCGTGGGGTCGCATCTCTCACGGCAGTTCGAAGCACGCACGGTCCGGCTCGAGTTCGGCAAGGCCCGTGTGCTGGTGGACGATCCGTCGAAAATGGAGGCCGAGTCGGGCGATCGCGCGGGTTTCCTGATCGAGGAGCTGCAGCAGAGAACCGAGGATGCCAACCACGAATTGCTCGTGAGCTCGCCGTACTTCGTGCCGGGCAAGGCGGGGGTCGCGGCGCTCACCGAACTCGCCGGCAAGGGAGTCGTGGTATCGGTCATGACCAACTCGCTCACGGCCAACGATGTGGCAGTGGTGCACAGCGGCTACGCGCGTTATCGGGCGCCGTTGTTGCGCGGCGGCGTGCGCCTGTTCGAGCTGCGCGCGACCTCGGAATTCGCCGCGCGCCGCAAGGATCGACGCCGGTTCGGTTCCGAGTACGTGAGCCTGCACGCCAAGTACCTGATCATCGACCGGCGCAAACTGTTCGTCGGATCGATCAACTTCGATCCGCGTTCCATCGAGCGCAACACCGAGATCGGGATACTGATCGAGAGCGAGGCGCTCGCGGCGCAGGTGAGGCGCATCTACCAGCTCGCGACCGAGAAGTCCCTGAGCTACGAGGTGACATTGCGTGACGGCCCCGATGCACAGAACGACGCGCTGATCTGGACCGGCGAGAACCTGGACGGCGAGCTGCGCTATACGCACGAACCCGATACCACATGGTGGAAGCGCTTCTCGGTATGGTGCGCCGGCCTCCTGCCGTTCCTTGAAAGCCAGATATGAGCACGCCATGAACAGACGCAAGGCGTTGGCCGTGGCGGGAGCGGTCGCGGTGGCTGGCGCGGGCGCACTCGTTGCGCGGCGCGCCTGGCGCGCGCGCGGTGCGCCGCCGGTACCCCCCGGCGTGCCGCTCGGGCCGTTCGGCAAGGATTCGACGGCCGAGGAAGTGACCGCGGGACTCGATCTGACCGGCAAGGTCGCGTTGGTCACCGGCGTCAGCTCCGGGCTCGGCGCCGAGACGCTGCGCGTGCTCACGCTGCGCGGCGCCCACGTGCTCGGCACGGCGCGCACGCGCGAGAAGGCCGCACAGGCCTGCGCTGCGGCAGGGGCGCGCGCCACGCCGCTTGCGCTCGAACTGACCGACTTCGATTCGGTGGCCGCCTGTGCCGACCAGGTCCGCCGCCTCGGCATGCCGCTCGACCTGCTGATCTGCAACGCCGGCGTGATGGCGCTGCCGCAACTCGAACAGGTGTACGGCATCGAGAAACATTTCGTCACCAATCACCTTGGGCACTTCGTGCTCGTCCATCGCCTGCTCGACAGCGTGCTGGCGGCCCGCGAGGGACGGGTGGTGGTGGTGTCGAGTCGCGGTTACATCTGGGCACCGCCCGGGGGCATCGAGTTCGACAATCTGTCGGGCACGCGCGGCGAGTACGATGCGAACCGCGCCTACGGACAGAGCAAACTGGCCAATGGCCTGTTCTCGCTCGAACTCGCGCGTCGGCTGCGCGGTACGACCGCGACCTCGAATTCGGTGCATCCGGGCATCATCAGGACGAACCTCGGCCGGCACTTCAGCCCGTGGAAGAAGCAGCTCGGCGAGTGGATCGGCTGGACCTTCATGAAGAGCATTCCCGCCGGCGCCGCGACCCAGTGTTACGTCGGCACGTATCCGCCGCTCGCGGGCGTGAGCGGCCATTACTTCATGAACTGCAATCCCGCAGTGCCGGGCGGGCACATGGAGGATGAGGAACTCGCGGCGCGTCTTTGGGACGTGTCGGTGGAGCTTACCCGGGCGTATCTGCCGCCCCTGGCGTGAACACCGGGTACCTGCCCATCGTCAGCATCAACAGCGCACCGATTCCAAAGGCAATCGCCGCGATGATCAGGATCGCGTCGTAGCTGCCGGTGCGGTCGTACACGCTGCCGAACAGCGCCGGCGCGATGCCGGACGCGAAGCCGAATACCGCGTACTGCACCCCATAGATGCGCCCGTAATGTTTCAGGCCGAAATAGCGCGCACTCATGAACGCGACCAGATCGGTCTCGGCGCCCGAGGCGAAGCCCACCAGCACCGCCGCCAGTGTTGCGGCACCGACGCCGATGTTGTCGCCCATCAGGATCATGCAGGCGAGTGCCGGCAGTACCAGCATCGGGAATACGACGGCCGGCGCCCAGAAGCGATCCATCAGGAAACCCGCGAGCAGGCG
>CADEFJ010000025.1:15850-30810 GCA_902826575.1 uncultured Pseudomonadota bacterium
GCCACGGCGAGCGGCAGCAGCGCGATGCCGGCGAAAGCCCAGCGCCAGCCGAAGCGCTCGATCAGCCAGATCGTGAGCGTCGGCAGGAATGCCGCCGTGATGCCGGTACCGAGCAGCGTGATCGCGAGCGCGAGGCCGCGGTTGACGACGAACCAGCTGTTGACCGCGCGTGTCCAGGTCACCGGCGTCGAACCGCCTCCAAGGAACCCGGCCAGGAACCACAGCAGGTAGAAGACGAGCAGTGAGCCCGGCGTAAGGCCGATCGCGGCGAAGCACACGCCGAATGCCGCGAGCGTCAGCAGCGCCATGCGCCGCACGCCGAAACGATCCGCCAGCGCGCCGACGAGCGGCACGATGCAGACCACCGCGATCGTGAACCACAGTACCGCCAGCTGCACGTCGCCGCGGCCCCAGCCGAACTCCTCGGCAATCGGCAGCGTGAAGGCGCCGAGGGAATTGTAGGGAATGGGCGAGGCGCCGAAGGCGACACCGAGCGAGGAGGCCACCAGCACGGTCCAGCCGCGCCGGAATTCGGATTTGGATTGCGTCATTCCAGGGTGCCGTCTTGCAACAGCATGAGATTGATGGCGGCACGAGTGTACTGGGGGTCGAGCGCGAGCGCTCGACGAAACTGCGCCTCGGCTTCCGCTGGGCGGCCAGCGCGCGCGAGCGCGTAGCCGAGGTTGCCCGCGGCGCGTGCATTGGCCGGCGATTTGGCCGCGACGTCGGTCCAGAATGCGATCTCGCTCGCATAGAGCGTATTGCGCTGGGCCGTCGCTGCCGCGAGTCCGAGGAGCAGGGCGGCCAACGCGGCGCTGAGCGCGATGCGCCGGGGCCGGGAGGCCGGGGCCATGGCGCGCGCGGCCAGCAGGCCCGCGAGCCAGGCCGGTCCGATCAGCGCGACGTAGAGTTGCCGGTCATTGGCGAGATCGAGCCGCGGCAGCAGCGAATTGGTGGGCGCAAGCCACAGGAAGAACCACAGGATGCCGAACGCGAGCGCCGGACGCCGGCGCAGCGAGGTGCAGCCGACGACCAGCATTGCCGCGTACAGCGTGGCGAGTACCACGGTCGCCGGCGTCCAGGCAGTGACGGCGGCGAGCATGGGGTCGGCATTGAGTCGCCACGGCATGGCGAGCTGTCCGAGGAGCCATGCCACGGCGTGCATCTGGCTCAGCAGGTTCACGCCGAGCTCGCGCGCCGTGACGCTCGACTCGAGCAGCATCCAGTAGCGCGGCAGTGTCGCCGCCAGCAGGGCGGCCACGATCAGCGCGAGGCCATGCGGGGCGGCGGCGGCCAGTGCCTCGCGCCAGCGAACCCGACGCTTCGCATCGCAGAGCACCAGCAGGACGATGGCGGCCGGCACCACCACCGTGGTCTCTTTCACCCCGAGAGCGAGCATGAACAGCAGCGGCGAGACGAACCACGCCAGCCATCGGCGCGGGGCCGGGCGCGGCGCTGCGCGGCCGATATCGTGGCACCACAGGCTCGCAAGCGCGAACGTCGCGCTCAGGCTGCTCGAGCGCCCACTGATATAGGTGACGGCCTCGGTCTGGACCGGGTGAAGGGCGAACAACAGCGCGGCCACCAGAGGCGCGAGCGTCGCTGCATTTCCGAGCCGCGCGGCGAGTCGTCGCAACAGGGCCAGCACGAGGCAGGCATTGGCGAGGTGCAGCCCGAGGTTCACGGCGTGGAAGCCGGCGATGCCGTAACCGCTGCTCCAGTTGAGCGCGTAGCTCAGCTTCAGCAGCGGGCGGATGCCCGGCATCGACTGCCACCACGCCGCGAGGGAGTGCACGCGCGGCTCCAGGGCGATCACGGCCCAGTCGTCGAACTGGAAGACGCCATTGAACGACGTCACGTACGCCGCCACCGTCGCGAACGCGAGCAGCGCGAAACCTGTCCAGCCGGACGGTGCGGCCAGCGAATCAGTCGCGGAGCGCGACATGGAACGCATCCTCCGCCAGCGCCGCCGCCGTCCACCAGCGATCGCGCGCATTGAGCAGCACGACCCACACCTCGACGTCCTTGCGCTGGGCCAGCACGATCACGCAGGGGCCTGCGTCGCTCGTGTAGCCGCTCTTCACGCCGCGCGCGCCGTCGAGCCGGCCGAGCAGCGCATTTGTGCTGGCGAGCGCAATCTCCCGGCCTTTGCGTGTCGCGATCGTGGTGCTGCGCGTGGCCGCCAGCGCGGCGACCGACGGAAATTTCACGGCATGGCGTGCGAGGCGCAACAGGTCGTTCGCCGACGAGCGGTGCCCGGGCGCGTCGAGCCCGCAGGGGTTCACGAAGTGCGTGCGCGTGAGCGCGAGTTCGGCGGCCCGTTCGTTCATGCGCGCGACGAAGGCCGCGACGCTGCCCGAATGATGTTCGGCGAGCGCGATGCACGCGTCGTTGGCGGAACGCACGAGCAACGCCGCCAGCAGGTCGCCGGCCGTGAGCTGTTCGCGCTCCGCGATACCGGCACGCGCGCCGCTCGCACTCGCCGCCTGCGCGCTCACCGTGACCCAGGCGTCGGGATCCCAGCGGGACTCGAGCAGCACGATGGCGGTCATCAGCTTGGTCAATGATGCCGGTGGCAGCGACCGGTCCGCAGCGCGCGCCCAGCGATCGGTTCCGCCGATCGCGACCACGTAGGCGTCGGCGGCGCGCGGATAGCGATCGATGACAGCCGGCGCCTCGGCGCCGTGCACGACACCGAGCCAGATGAAGAGCGCAAGACCCGCCAGGCTGCGCAATGCCCGGGCCTTGCGCTGAGCGTGGATCAGAAGCCGAGCAGGCCGCGCAGCGCCTTCTTGCCTGCCTTGACCGCCGAGTCCTTCGGTGCTGCGTCCTCGCCTTGCGTCGACGCTGCCGCAGCGGCATCTCCCGCGGGCAGGGCGCCGTGGCGCGCATAGGCACTGCAGAAATCGCGGTACTTCTCGGCAACAGGCGATGTGAAGCCACGGCCAGCACACTCGCGTACGGCGAGATCGCGGCCCTCGGCGACGCAGTTGCGGCCGAGGAACACCAGCGACTCGCCACTGAGTGCCGCGCTGCACAGCTGTCCGCGCAGCCCCTCGAAGCTGCCCGCGCCGGTAGCCGACAGGCCGCACACCGACGCCGCCGCGCCGGGGCCCGAGTCGTAAGGCCCGGCAGGCTGTCCGGCCGTGCCGTACTCGGCCACCTTGTCGAAGCCCGCTTCGGTCTTCAGCCTGGCGCAGTACTGTTCCCGGTAGCTGGCCGGGCACTCGATGCCAGTGGTGCCGGTGAAGGTGTAGGCGGCCATCGACTCGACGCCGTTGCGGCAGACCTGTTCCAGCTGCTGCGCCGACTGCGCCTGGGCCGCGGCCACCTGCTTCTTGACCGCGCCGGCATCGCAGGCGGCGCCGGTGCGCCTGCCGCGCATCTTCATCAACATCTCGTCGCCGCCGACCTTCATCTGCATCTCGCCGTTGTAGTTGTTGCGGTCGGGGTAATGCATTTCACCCGTGCCCGTGGTCGGCGGATCGCCGGTGCAGCGAACCTTCCAGCGCATCGTGGTCCCGGTGCGCTGCACGTCGTACACCTCGCAGTTGTCCTGGGTCGGCACGCCTTGCGGCGTGTCCTGCGGCGCATTGGTCGGCGAACACACTTCCTGCGTGCGCGCCGGCATCGACATGCCAGCCGCCTGCATTTCGGTGGTGACCTCCCAGGTCTCACCGGGCTCCTGCGCGAGCGCAGTGAGGGCCGGCAGCGCGGCAATCAACGCAGTCGCGAAGCGTGCTAGGCAGGGTGTCGACATGTTGCTCTCCCTCGCTACCCGGGAAAGTGCCAGACGGGTGTCTGCGCATTGCCCCCCGGCGGTACGTACTCGGGCGCGAGTTTACCCGCAGGACCGAGCGAACGGACATAGTGATAGATGGCGAGCAGGTCCGCATCGCTCATCGCATGCAGGTTGAACCACGGCATCGGGGGACGCGCGACCGCGCTGCGGGCGATCACGAGCCATTGCTCCGCGGTCAGGTCTGCGAGGAACAGGCGCAGGTTGATCGGATAGGTCGTCCCCCAGGGGCCGTTCCAGCCGACCGCGTCGCCGGTCAGCCAGTCCTGCTCCGGCACCTTGCCGCCGAGTTCGGCGTAGCGCGAGGTATGGCAGTCGTTGCAGCCGGCGATCTGCACGAGATAGCGACCGCGGGCCACGCTGTCGACGTGGCTTGCGGGCGTGACGGCGGCCAGGTGCGCAGGTGTATCGGCGGGCAGGGCCTGCCAGACGACGGCGAGGGTTGCGACGGCGATCGCGCCGCCAATGAGGGTCCGGTTCATGATTGCATCCTTGTATTGGGGGCCCGTTCGAGAACGGACCAGGTTTCGATGTGTGTTTCGCTTTTCACTTGATCGCCTTCGAGCTCAAAAATGCGCACCCGCTCGAGTTCGACGAGATCGCCGCGGGCGATCGGTGCGCCGACGAGTCCGATGCCCGTGTGCACGAAGCGCACGACCTGCTCGTCGATCACCCGCCCGGGTGCGCTGGCACGCCGTACCGGAGTGAACTCCGGCGAGCCCATGCAAGCGGCTTCCTGCAGCAGGTGGTGGATCACCGCCTCGAGGCCGACGATCTCTAGGCCGCGGCGTGGCGCCGACCAGCGCACGCGCGGCAGGTACCGGCTGCGGTAGTACTCCACGAAGCGGCGGTGCGGATCGGGTTCCGTGCTTTCCGGCATGCGGCAATTGTCGATTCGCGCCTCGCGCGCGACATCGCTCCCAGGAGCCATTCGGCGGCGTCGCGAGGAGCCATTCGGCGCCGTGCCGGTTGACGGCGGCCGCCCGACACGGCAGGTTGGCGCCATGACCGGCGCAACCGCACCGGCCGGGCGCCTGCCGCGCCAGGTGCCGTACATCATCGCGAACGAGGCGTGCGAGCGCTTCAGCTTCTACGGGATGCGGAACATCCTCACCCCGTTCCTCGTCTCCACGCTGCTGCTGTTCGCGCCCGAGGCGCAACGCGCAGGCATCGCGAAGGATGTGTTCCACACCTTCGTCATCGGCGTGTATTTCTTCCCGCTGATCGGCGGCTGGATCGCCGATCGCTACTTCGGCAAGTACCACACGATCCTGTGGCTGTCGCTGGTGTATTGCGCCGGCCACGCCTGCCTCGCGCTGTTCGACGAAGAACCGCGCGGCTTCTACGCGGGCCTGCTGCTGATCGCGATCGGTTCGGGCGGCATCAAGCCACTGGTCGCATCGTTCGTCGGTGATCAGTTCGACCAGTCGAACAAGGCGCGCGCCAGGGTGGTGTTCGACGCGTTCTACTGGACCATCAATTTCGGCTCATTCTTCGCGTCCCTGCTGATGCCGATTTTCCTGCGTCGCTACGGCGCCAGCGTCGCCTTCGGCATCCCCGGCCTGCTGATGCTGATGGCCACGGTGATCTTCTGGTCCGCGCGCCACAAGTACGTGCGCATACCACCGTCGGGGCCGAACCCGGACTCGTTCCTGCACGTGGTGCGTGCGGCGCTGCTGGCACGCGCTCCGGGGCAGGGCAGGCCGGGCCTCAACGTCGCGATCATCGGGTTCGCGCTCGCGGCGGGTTCGCTCACGTTCGTCGGCTCGATCGGCGTGGTCGCCGCGCTGTGCCTCGCGCTGGTGTTCGTGATGGCGCTCGGCGGCGCCGGTGCGTGGATGCAGCTCGATCGGGCGCGCGGCGCGTATTCACCCGAAGCGGTCGATGGAGTGCGTGCGGTGTTGCGCATCCTGATCGTGTTCGCGCTCATCACGCCTTTCTGGTCGCTGTTCGACCAGAAGGCATCGACCTGGATCCTGCAGGCCGACACGATGGCCAAGCCCGACTGGTTCCAGTCGGCGCAAATGCAGGCGCTGAATCCCGCGCTGGTGATGATCCTGCTGCCATTCAACAACCTCGTGCTCTACCCGGCGCTGCGCCGCTTCGGGATCGACCCGACGCCGCTGCGCCGCATGGGCTTTGGCATCGCATTTTCCGGACTCGCGTGGATCGCGGCCGGCGTGATCCAGCTGTGGATCGACGGTGGCGAGGCCGTGACCGTGACCTGGCAGGTGCTGCCCTATGCGCTGCTCACGTTCGGTGAGGTGCTGGTGTCGGCGACCGGGCTCGAGTTTGCCTACAGCCAGGCGCCGGCATCGATGAAGGGCGTCATCATGGCGTTCTGGTACCTCGGGACCACCGTCGGCAACCTGTGGGTACTGCTCGCCAACGCGGCGGTACGCAACGACGCGGTCATTGCGCGCATCGCCGCCACCGGGCTCAGCGAGGCGGCTTTCCTGATGTTCTTCTTTGCGGCGTTCGCGCTGGTGGTCGCGGCGTTGTTCGGCGCCTACGCAAGGCACTACCCGATGCAGGATCACTATCGCTCGACTTGAGCGCCTGGCGCCAGGCGCGCAGTTTGGCGGCGCCATCGACTGACGCGTGCGCCGGGCTGGTCGAGGGCAGTGTCACGTGGCGCAGCGACCCGGCCTGTTCCGGCGGCAAGCCCGGCAGCACGAGGCGCCGATAGAGCTGGGCGGCGGTGACTCCATTGAACGCGACGATGCGCAATCCGCGATGGCGCACCAGCAGGCCACGGATGTCGTGCGCGCGCGCCGTGGCCGGCTCGATCGCCGCATCGGCACTGCCCGCTCGTGTGGCCTCGGCCAGCACATCCCACACGCACACCCCGGCTGCTTCGAGCGCGTGCACGCGCTGCGCATAGGACAGCAGTGGTGAAGCGCCGAACAATGCGCCCATGATCGGCCAGAACAGATTGCGCGGATGCGCGTAATACTCACCGGCGCGTACGGAGGCGACTCCCGGCAGGCTGCCGAGCACCAGGATCCGGGGCTGCCGGCCGATGATCGGCGGGAAGGCCGTCACGCGCGTCATGTGCGCAAGCCGGGTGGGGCGCTCAGCGCGCCGCGCCGGCCGCGGCGGACTCGCAGCGCCGGTACAGGTCCGCGGCCTCGCCACGCGAGACGCAATCGAGCTTCGCCAGGATGTTGGCGATGTGCCGCTTCACGGTATGCAGCGACAGCGACAGTTCGCGCGCGATATGCTTGTTGCTGGCACCTGCCGCGACGCTCGCCAGTACCTCGATTTCGCGTTCGCTCAGTTCCGCAAGCGGTCCACGCAGCTCCTCGCCATCGTCGCGCGCGTGCCATTCGGCGAGCCGCGCGAGCAGCGCGGCGAGTTGCGGCTTGCGACGCAGCGCCTCCGGCACGAGCTCGAGCACCGCGAGGACATGCGCCGCCGGCTCGAGCAGCAGCGGCCCGATGGCTTCATCCGCCACGCATTCGTCGAGCACCGGCGCGAGCGCCTCCCATGCTGCGTCGCGCCGGCTGGCGCCGAGCAGCGCTCGCGCGAGTCCGATGCGTGGATCCGCCACCGCCATCGCCATGCGCATGCGTGGATGGGCCGCCACGGCACGCACGAAGGCGTCGATTGCACGTGGCCAATCCCGCTCGATCAGCGCCGCCTGGCCGCGCACGACATCGGCGGCCATTTCGAGGAAAGGCCATTCCGCTTCATTGCGGGGGGCCTTCAGCTCGGGGACCAGCGCCAGGAATTCGCGCTCGCGGCCCAGCATCCACAGCAGTCGCGCGGCGCCGTGCACGTACGCGCGCCGCCACACAAGCCGCAGGCCGGCCGCATCCGCGGCGTCCATGCCCCTGATCACCGCATCGGTGATCGCGATTGCCTGAGCGCCGCGGCCGGTGGCGGCCAGGAAGATGCATTTGACCTGCGCATGTCCACGCGCGACGTTGCGCCGGTCGCCGAATCGCTGTTGCAGCTCATCGCTGCGTTCGATTGCACTGCGCGCCTCTTCCAGCCGGCCGCGCCACAAGTGCGCCCATGCCCCGACCGTAAGCGCAAGCGATTGCCAGGGCGCAGCGGTCGCAGCTGGCGCGCGCCCGGCGAGCGCGTAGTAGCGATCGAAGAGTCCGACAATGCCCGGGATGCCGATGAACAGGCAGTGGATCTGGCCGGCAGTGAGCGGGCAGAGCCGCTGCGGATCGCCCTCGACGATCGCGAGGAAGGCGCGCATGTGGTGCACCACCTGGGCGATGTCGCCGCCCGGCAGCGCGTTCCAAGCGCGCAGTACGGCAAGTTGGGCGCGCCCGGCATCGTCGATCGGATGCCGCTCGAGTTCGTCGAGCAGTCGCGCGGCGCCGGGCCGGTCGCCAAGCGAATTGACTGCGTCGGCAAGATGAGCGAGTGCGCGCGCGCGTGCGGGCGAGCGGGCGTCGAGCAGGTCCACCGCCCGCGTCAGCTGGGTGCGCGTGCGCAGCCAGTCCCACCGTGACCAGGCGCACATGCCGTCGAGCCAGGCCGCGGCGGCGCTTTGGTCGCGGGTCGCGGCCGGCACCTGCGCGAGCCAGTGCTCGATCGTGTCCTGGGCGCCTTCGGCGAGCAGTTGCTCGCCGAGCGGCAGGATGCGCGCCAGGGCATCGGCCCAGTCCCGTGCCGCGAGGCTGTGCTGGATCGCACGGACCTGATCGCGCTCGGCGCGTGCCGCGGCCCGATGCCAGGCGGCGATGTCGTCGGGCTGGCGCAATGCAAGTCGCGCGGTCAGGAAATCGCGGAACAGGTCGTGTACGCGCAGCACCGGCGCCACTTCGTCGAGCGCGGTGACGAACAGGCTCTGCTGGTAGAGGACCTGCAGCACCTGGCGGCAGTCGCTGCGGCCGGTGACGGCGGCACACAGCTCCGCGTCGAGATCGGCGAGTATCGATGTGCGCAGCAGGAACTCCTGGATGTCCGGCGGCAGGTCGGCAAACACCTCCTGTGCAAGGTAATCGAAGAGGCGCAGCTCCGAACTGGGCAGGCGACCATCCGCGCCGGTGCGCGTGAGCACGAGGGCGAGACCGGCGGGCCAGCCGTGGGTGCGCGCCACGGCGCGCTGCAGGGCGATGTCGTCAAGCGGGGCGGTGTGCCGGTGCGCGGCGAACGTGGCGGCGTCGCCGGCGTTGAATGCGAGATCCGTGGCGCCGATCTCGCCGAGTTCGCCGTGCAGGCGCAAGCGGGCGAGGGGCAGCGCGGGCGGTACGCGCGAGCCGAGCACCAGCGCCACGTGCTCGGGCAGGCGTTCGATCAGCGATTCGAGCAGCGCGTACGCATCGCTGCGCTCGAGGCGATGCAGGTCGTCGAGCACGACGACGATGCGCGGGGCGCTCACCGTGCACAATGCGTTGATGAGCGCCGCGGCCGCGGCGCGCAACTGCGGCCCGCCGAGCGAGGCGTTGGCGGTGAAGGCGGCAGGGTCGACGTCCCACACGGCGCCGAGCGGTTCGATCGCCGCCACCAGCGCCGAAAACAAGCGAGTCGGATGGTTGTCGTCGGTGTCGATGGACAGCCAGACGACCTGGCGCGCGCAATTCGCGGCGCAGGCGTACTGCGTCAGCAGCGTAGTCTTGCCCCAGCCCGCCGGTGCGCTGACAAGGGTCACCGGATACGCGTCGACCGCTGCCTCGAGCGCGGCCAGCAGCGGCGCGCGCACTACCGCATCGGCCCGCACCCGGGGCGTGCGGAACTTCGTCTGGGCGGCGTACATGCAGCGCGGATTCTAGAACGCCATGAGCGAGTCGAACCACACCATCGCGGCGAAGCCCGTCAGCAGGCTCGCGGTGGCGCCGCCCGACATGCCGTGGCGGTGCGTCTCCGGGATGACTTCCTCGCTGATGACATAAAGCATCGCACCGGCAGCGAATGCGAGTGCCCAGGGCAACAGTCCCGCGGCGGCCCCAACCGCCGCGGCGCCCAGCAGGCCTCCAGCCGTCTCGATCAGGCCTGTCAGCACGCCAAGTCCGAAGGCGCGCACGCGCCCCACGCCGCTCGCCATCATTGCCATCGCGACGACCAGCCCCTCGGGAATGTTCTGCGCGGCGATCGCCGTGGCGATACGCGGCGTAAGGGTCTCGTCCTGGGCACCGATGGTCACGCCGACGCTGAGTCCTTCGGGGAGGTTATGCAGGGCAATGGCGGTCACGAGCAGTACCGACATCGACCGGCCGCTGCCGCCGCCGTCCTGGCCCTTGAACTCGTGTACATGCGGAACGTGGCGGTTGGTCCAGGCGATGGTCCACGCGCCGATCGCCAGTGCCAGCAGCGTGAGGGGTGTCGCCCAGCCGGGCGAGACATTCCGCGCGGCCTCATCGAGGGCCGCGGGCAGCAGGCCATAGACGCTCGCGGCCAGCATCACGCCGGCGGCAATGGCGAGGAAGTGATTGGCGACGCGCGGGTTAAGGCTCTTCAGCAGCAGCACGGGCGCCGCACCGAGCGTTGTTGCGAGCGTACCCGAGGCGAACACGATCCAGACCACCGACCAGAAACCCATTGCGACCTCCCCGTAGGCCATCGTCGCATATCGAGACCCGTTCCACTTGGAACCGGCGGCTGGTTTCGCCAGCTTCGGACCCGGTCTGATTCCTGGCCGCCAGGGCCGGCCTCGGACGCCCCGCACGCGCTGCAAGCCATCGAGACGCACTTCATCGAGTCGGGTGCAGCTCTGGGCGGCGTCGGCGAACCGGTGCTGCCGCCGATTGCCCCGGCCGTCGCGAATGCCTAAAAGCGCATGCTGTCGGCGGTGAGTCCGCCGACGTAGTAGTCGAGCAGGCGTCGGCGGAACTCGACGCCGTAGAGCGCGGTGACGGCGGCGCTCGCCGCCTCCACCTGCGTCGCGCGCGACTGGGTCAGCTCGACGAGTGTTGCGGCACCGGCCTTGTAGCGCTGGTCGGTGAACTCGAGCGCCTGCTCGGCGGCGCGCAGCTGCGCTCGCGCCGTGAGCAATTGGGCCCGCGCCGACTCGAGATCGAGTACGGCAGTGCGTACCTGGGAGCCGACTTCCTGCTCGAGCGCATCGAGGAAGATCTGCGCGTTGTCGGCGCGCAGTTCCGCGCGGCGGGTCGCGATGCGGGTCGCGCTGCGATCGAAGATCGGAATCGACACGCCAAGGCCGATCGAGCCGCCGCGCCCATCGTCCAGCTGGTCGGCCCAGTTGGCATCGGAGTCGTTCGAGAAAGAGGAGCCGTAGCCGGCCGACAGCGAGACCGTCGGCCAGCGAGACGACCGGGCAACGCGGATGTCCTGGCGCGACGCCGCCAGGCGCGCCTCGCTCGCGCGAATGTCCGCGCGGGTCTCGAGGGCACGGCCTATCAGCACCTCGAGCGGATCGATGGCGAGCTGCTGCGGATCGGTGATCACCGGTGCGACGAACTCATAGATGCCACGCGGATCGAGCCGCAACGTGCGGATCACTTCGATCCGGGCGAGCTCCGACGAGCGTTCGGCCTGCACGACCGCCAGCCTCGCGCTCGCGGCATTCGCCTGCTGCTGGTACAGGTCGGCGATCGTGCGGGCGCCGGCATTCACGTAGATCCGGATCTGCTCCTCGAGCGCCGCCTGCGCGGCGAGATTCTCGCGCCGCACGCGCAGCTGTTCCTGCTGCTCGACGAGCAGGAGGAAGTTGCTCGCGACCGTGAACACGACTGTCTCGGCGGCGCGCGCCAGGTCCGCATCGCTCGCCCTGCTCGCGAACTTCGCGCCCTGCAGCGACGCGGTATTCGCGAAGCCGTCGAACAGCGTGACGCCCGATGACAGGTTGAGGCTGGTGGTGCGCGGCGCATTGCCGCCTTGCGCGCCGAAGCCCTGCAGCGTCTGGCTGCCGACGCGCAGGTCCGGCAGGAAGTCGCTGCGCGCCTGCTCGACGTCGAGTTCGCCAAGCGCGGTGGCATTGCGCGCCTGGCGCAACGTGTCGTTCTGCTCGAGCGCAATCTCGACGGCCTCATCGAAGCTGATGATGCGCGTGTCGGCCGCCGGCGCCTGCGCGCCGGCCGTGCCGATGCCCAGTGCGACGCACACCGCGGCAACCGCGATGCGGGCAAGGAGAGTGTCATTCATATCGAAGTGCCTGGATCGGGTCGAGGGCCGCGGCCTTGCGCGCCGGATAGAAGCCGAAGAACACGCCGACGGCGGCCGAGAATGCCACGGCGATGAGCGCCGCCTCCGGCGGCATCGCCACTGCCCAGCCGGTGAGGCGTGCGAGCAGCAGGCCGCTCGCATAGCCGAGCACGATGCCGATCAGGCCGCCGGCCAGACTGATGACGATGCTCTCGACCAGGAACTGGGCGAGCACGTCGTTGCTGCGTGCGCCGATCGCCATGCGGATGCCGATCTCGCGCGTGCGCTCGGTCACCGACACCAGCATGATGTTCATGATGCCGATGCCGCCGACCACCAGCGAAATCGACGCGATCGCGGCGAGCAGCATCGACATCACGCGCGTGGTGCCGCTGGCGGCGGCGGCGATGTCGTCCTGGTTCCTGATCGTGAAATCGTCATCGTCGCCGCGGGCGATCTTGTGCGCCTCGCGCATGATCCCGCGGATTTCCTCCTGCGCCGCGGGAATCTCCCCGGGCGAGAACGTACTGGCGATGATCTGACCGATGCGGAACTGGCCGGCCAGGTGCGCCTGCGCAGTCGTGTACGGGATGATGACCGTGTCGTCCTGGTCCATGCCGCCGGCGGTCTGCCCCTTGGGCGTCAACACGCCGATGACGATGAACGGCACGCTCCGCAGCTGGATCTGCTGCCCCACCGGGTCGGAGTCCGCGAACAGCGCGTTCGCGACCGTGTTGCCCAGCACGACGACGCGCCGCACCGAGCGCGTGTCGGCATCGGTGAAGAAGCTGCCGCTCTGCACCGGCCAGTCGCGGACCTGCTGGTAGGCCGGCGCGACCCCCATGATCGAGGCACGCCAGTTGGCGCCGCCGCCGATGATCTGGCCGCGCGAGAAGATCACCGGCGACACGCCGGCGAGCAGCGTGCCTTCGCGCGCGAGCTTCTCGTAATCGGCAATCGTCAGGCGGTTGAAGGTGGCGGCCCCCTGGCTGACGCCGCCCTGCGAGGTCGAGCCCGCCATGATCATCAGCATGTTGGTGCCGAGACCCTTGATCTGGGATTCGATGGTCGCCTGCGCACCCTGGCCGAGCGCCACCATCACGATCACCGCAGCGACGCCGATCACGATGCCGAGCATGGTGAGCAGCGTGCGCATCTTGTTGCGCAGGATGCTGCGCAAGGCGATGCCGAACAGGGCGCGCTTTCTCATGCCGCACGCTCCGCGGCCGCCAGTTCATCCGCGGCGATGCGTCGCTGCGTCACCGGCACGTCGCGCACGATGCGCCCGTCGCGCATCTCGACGATGCGCCGGGCGTGCTCGGCGATGTCCTGTTCGTGGGTGACGAGCAGGATCGTGATGCCCTGGTCGTTCAGTTCCTGGAAGAGCGCCATGATCTCGATCGACGTGTGCGAGTCGAGGTTGCCGGTGGGTTCGTCCGCGAGGATCAGCGACGGATTGGTGACCAGCGCACGCGCGATCGCGACGCGCTGCTGCTGGCCGCCCGAGAGCTGGCTCGGCAGATGGTGCATGCGCTCGCCGAGCCCGACCCGGCGCAGTGCCGCGGGCGCCGGCGATTCCTTGCCATGAAACTGGCCACTGCGGTCATACAGCAGCGGCAGTTCCACATTCTCGAGCGCGGTGGTGCGCGCCAGCAGGTTGAAGCCCTGGAACACGAAGCCGATCTTGCGGCTGCGCAGGTCGGCGAGCGCGTTGCGGTCGAGCTCGCTCACCGCGATGCCATCAAGTGCGTAGTGCCCGGCGGTGGGCTTGTCCAGGCAGCCGAGGATGTTCATCAGGGTCGACTTGCCGGAGCCCGAGGCGCCCATGATGGCCACCATCTCGCCCGGATGAATGACGAGGTCCACTCCCGCGAGCGCATGCACGGCATTGTCGCCGGTGCTGAACACGCGCGTGACATCCTCGAGGCGAATGACCGGCGGTGCGTTCTTGTCGTGCGCTTGCGCCATGGCTCAGAACCCCGGGCCTCGGCCACCCATCGGCGCCTGGAACGGGCTCGACGTCGCGCTCGCCGCGGCCTGGGTGACGCCGACGATCACCTCGAGGCCCTCGGTGATGTCCTCGCCGCTCACTTCCGTGCGCGTGCCATCGGTGAGGCCGGTGCGCACCCGCGTGCGCGCCAGTTTGCCCGCGGCATCGAGATGCCACAGCACCGCGGCGTTGGCGGGGCGTGTGCCACCCTGGCGCGGACCGGCGGCGGCACCTGCGTCCGCCCCGCCTGCACCTGCGCCCGCACCAGTGCCCGCGCCGGGCGCCGCGCTGCGGCCCGCCTCGGCGCGCACGGCTGCCAGCATCGCTTCGGTCGGACGGAAGCGCAGCGCCGCGTTCGGCACCGTCAGCACGCTGCTTGCCTCGCCGGTGATGAAGTCGACACTCGCGGTCATGCCGGGCAGCAATTTGCCGTCGGGGTTCGCGACTTCGATGACGACTGTGTAGCTGACTATGTTCTCGGTCGTGGTCGACTGCAGGCGCACCTTCCTGACGATGCCGGTGAACTTCTCGTTCGGCCACGTCTGCACCGTGAAATTGACCGTCTGGTCCTCGCGGATCGAACCGATGTCGCTCTCGGCGACCGAGGCCAGGATCTGCATCCGCGACAGGTCCTGCGCGATCAGGAACAACTGCGGCGCGGACAGGCTCGCCGCAACCGTCTGGCCCGTGTCGACGTTGCGTTCGACGACGATGCCGTCGATCGGCGCGTAGATTTCGGTGTAGGCGAGGTTCTGGCGCGCCCGATCGAGCGCGACCTGCGCCGACTTCATGTTCGCGAGCGCCACGTCGCGCGAGAACTTGGTGGTGTTGAACTCGATCTCGGTGAGCACCTTCTGCTCGAACAGGCTGAGGTTGCGCTGGTACTCGATGTCGGCCTGCTGGTACTGCGCGCGGCCGCGCTCGAGCCCCGCTTGTGCATCCCGCACGGCCTGTTCGAGCAGCGTCGGGTCGATGCGGGCGATCAGCTGGCCGGCCTTCACCTCGTCGTTGAAGTCGGCATAGGTGGCGACCACGCGCCCGGATACCTGGGTACCGACCTGCACGGTCGTCACGGCGCTCAGCGCGCCGGTCGCCGCCACGGCGGCG
>CADEFJ010000026.1 GCA_902826575.1 uncultured Pseudomonadota bacterium
CCCTCGACCGGCTGTTTCACCCGCAGAAGTTTGCGGCGGTGGGCGTGCATGGTGCCGAGTTGCGCGCCGACTCGGTACCGTCCGGGTACCCCGCCCCACTCGCGCAACCGCTCGATCAGGCGCGCGCGACGCTGGCCGGCCACCTGGCGCAATGGCCCGGTGCGCTGCTCGAAGACAAGGGGCTGGCCCTCGCGGTGCACTATCGCGCGGCCGCCGCGCTCGAGGACCCGATCCGCGCGGCGATGCAGCAGCTCGCGAGCCGGGCGGGCAGCGCATTCACGCTGCTGCAGGGCAAGTTCGTGCTCGAGCTGAAACCCGCCGCCGTATCGAAGGGCACGGGCATCGCGACGCTGCGCGCGGCGCCGCCGTTCGCGGATCGCGTGCCGGTGTACGTCGGCGACGATGTGACCGACGAAAGTGCGTTTGCGCTGGTCAACGAAGCACAGGGCCTGTCGGTGCGCGTCGGCCCAGCGGCTGGCACACTCGCCCGATTCCGCGTCGATGCGCCGGCCACGGTGCGGGCGTGGCTGCTCGGCCTCGCTGATTCGCAGGAGGGAGCCGCATGAGCGAAACCGACCCCAGCCTCGACCTCGCCGTCATCGGCAACTGTTCGATCGCCTCGCTGATCGACCGCCTCGGCCGTCACGTGTTCACCTGCCTGCCCCGCCTCGATGGCGATCCGGTGTTTTGCCGCCTGCTCGGCGGCGAGGCGGCCGGCGAGTACTCGCTCGAACTCGCCGGCTGCGTGCGCAGCACGCAGCAATACCTGCGCAATACGGCGATCGTCGAGACGCGGCTCGAGGCCGCCGACGGCGCGGCCGTGCGGATCCTCGATTTCTGCCCGCGCTTTCGCCAGTTCGAGCGCAATTTCCGCCCGACCATGATCGTGCGCATCGTCGAGCGCCTCGCCGGCCGGCCGCGCGTGCGCGTGTGCCTGCGGCCGCGGCTGCATTACGGCGCCGGCGGTTACACCGTGCGGCGCGGCAGCCACCACGCGCGTTACATCGCCGATGCCTTCGACCTGCGGCTCACCACGAGTGCGAGCCTCGACTACATCCTCGAGGAGCGGTTCTTCCCGCTCGATCATTCGCTGACGCTGGTACTCGGGCCCGACGAGTCGATCGCCGAGTCGGTCGAGGGACTCGCCGCGCGCTTCCTGAACTGCACCGCCGAGTACTGGCGCGACTGGGTGCGCACGCTCGCGGTGCCGTTCGAGTGGCAGGAAGCGGTGATCCGCGCGGCGATCACCCTGAAGCTGTGCAGCTACGAGGACACCGGCGCGATCGTCGCAGCGCTGACCACCTCGATTCCCGAGGCGCCCGACAGTGCGCGCAACTGGGACTACCGCTACTGCTGGCTGCGCGACAGCCTGTTCACGGTCAAGGCGCTGAACCGCCTGGGCGCGACCCGCACCATGGAGTCGTACCTGCGCTTCATCATCAATGCGGCGGCCGGCGCCGAAGGCTACGCGCTGCAGCCACTGTACGGCATCAGCGGCGAGACGCGGATCGAGGAGCGCGAGATCGCGACGCTGCCCGGCTACCGCGCCATGGGTCCGGTGCGCGTTGGCAACGCTGCCTGGCGGCAGCAGCAGAACGATGCCTATGGCGCGGTCGTGCTGTCGTCGATGCAGGCGTTCTTCGACGAGCGCCTGCGCGAGAAGGCCGGTATCGACACGCTGCGCTCGCTGACGGCCATCGGCGAGCACGCCTGGGCGCTGCACGACCAGCCCGATGCCGGCATCTGGGAGTTCCGTACCCGCAACGAAGTGCATACCTTCTCGGCAGCGATGTGCTGGGCCGCGCTCGATCGCATCGCACACCTGCATGCGCATTTCGGCGAGGCCGACACCGCGATCTGGCGCGAGCGCGCCGCCACCGTGCGCGCGCGCGTGCTCGAACGCGGCTGGAACGCGAAGCTCGGCAGCTTCGTCGACGTGTTCGACGGCGACGGCGCCGATGCGAGCCTGCTGCTGCTGCCCGAGATCGGCCTGCTGCCGGCCACCGACCCGCGCTTCCTCGGTACGCTGCAGCTGATCGAGAAGCGCCTGAAGCGCGGCGAGTACATCGCACGTTACGATCGTGCCGACGACTTCGGCGCGCCGAAAGTGGCCTTCAATCTGTGCACTTTCTGGTACATCAATGCGCTCGCGGCCGTCGACCGCCACGAGGAGGCGCGCGAGCTGTTCGTGTCGATGCTCGCGCGCTGCAACCACGTCGGCCTGCTGTCCGAGGACATCGACCCCGCGAGCGGTGTGCTGTGGGGCAACTTCCCGCAGACCTACAGCATGGTCGGCATCATCAACTCGGCGATGCGCCTCTCGAAGCCCTGGGAGTCGGCGCTGTGAGCCGCCTCGTCTGCGTCTCGAACCGCATCTCGCTGCCGCGGCGCGGCGCGACGCCCGGCGGGCTGGCGGTCGGAGTGCTCGCGGCGATGCGCGAGCAGGGCGGCCTGTGGTTCGGCTGGAGCGGCGAAACGAGCGCCGATACCGCCGCAAGAACCCAGGTCGCGGTGCGCGACCAGATCAGCTTCGCGACGATCGACCTGACGCAGACACTCTACGATCGCTACTACCGCGGTTTCTGCAACACCACGCTATGGCCCCTGTTCCACTACCTGACCGACCGCTTTCGCTACGACCATGAGTGGCACGACGCCTATCGCACGGTGAATCGACAGTTCGCCGAGCGCCTCGTGCCGCTGCTCGAGCCGGGCGACCGGATCTGGATCCACGATTACCACCTGATCCCGCTCGCGCGCGAGCTGCGTGAACTCGGCGTCACCCAGCCGATCGGCTTCTTCCTGCACATCCCGTTTCCGCACCTCGAAGTGCTGCGGCTGCTGCCTGCGTACGCGGAGGTCGTACGCGACCTGACGCACTACGACCTGATCGGCTTCCAGACCGAACCTGACGAATTGTCGTTTCGCGCCAGCCTCGCCGGTGTCTACCCGGAAGGAGCACCGGCGGTTCGCAGCGGCGTGTTTCCGATCGGTATCGACGTCGACGCCGTGGCCGCGGAGGCGAGCGCCGCCATGCGCACTGAACCGGTCAGGCGCATGGTCGATGGCCTGCTGGGGCGTCCGCTGATCATCGGCGTCGACCGACTCGACTACAGCAAGGGCCTGGTCGAGCGTTTCACCGCCTACCAGCTCTTCCTCGAGCGCCATGCCGAACTGCGCGGTCGCCTGACGTACCTGCAGATCGCGCCGCTCAGCCGCTCCGACATCCAGTCGTACTCGCAGATCCGCCAGGCGCTCGAACAGGCCACCGGACGGACCAACGGGCGCTTCGCCGACACCGACTGGACGCCGATCCGCTACCTCAACAGGAACTTTCCCCACGGCACATTGATGGGCTTCATGCGTGCCTCGCAAGTCGGCCTCGTCACGCCGCTGCGCGATGGCATGAATCTCGTCGCCAAGGAATTCGTCGCCGCACAGGATCCGGCCGATCCGGGCGCCCTGATCCTCTCCTCGCTCGCCGGGGCCGCGCGCGAACTGACCTCTGCCGTGATCGTCAACCCTTATGACCTGCGCGGCGTCGCGGAGGCCATCGCAGCGGCGTTTGCCATGCCGCTCGCCGAGCGCCAGCAACGGCATGCGGCGATGATCGAGGCGCTGCGCCGGCACGACCTGCGCGGCTGGTACACGGATTTTCTCGTCTCGCTCGAAGCCTCGCGTGGCCTGCTGCGCTAGGGCCTGCCTGCCCTAGCCGCGCCGCCAGACAGTTTCGCCACCCGGTTTGTCTTCGAGCACGATGCCCGCGGCGGCGAGCTCATCGCGGATCCGGTCGGATTCGGCCCAGTCCTTCGCCTGGCGCGCCGCGATGCGTGCCTCGATCAATGCCGCAATCTCGCCATCACCAGGGGCGCTCCCCGATGCGGCAGCCGGTGGCGCGAGCTGCAGCCACTGCTCGGGATCGACCGTGAGGATGCCGAGCAGGTTGCCGAGCGCGAGCAGTTCGCCGGCGCGCGCGCACGAGGTATCGTCGTTGCCCGCCGCGCGGGCCGAATTGAGGTCGCGCGCCAGGCCTTGCAGCACCGCGAGCGCCTGCGGCGTGTTGAAGTCGTCGTTCATCGCGGCGGCAAACTCTTCCCGCGCCGCCGAGTGCGGCTGGCTCGCCGGCGTCGGCGACAGGCCACGCAGCGCCGTGTACAGCCGGGTCAGCGCGGCGTCCGCCTGCTCGAGCTGCGCGGTCGAGTAGTTGATCGGCCCGCGATAATGGCTCGAGATGAGGAAGTAGCGCATCACTTCCGGATGGCGCACGGTCGGCAGCACCTCGCGCAGCGTGAAGAAATTGCCGAGCGACTTCGACATCTTCTCGTCGTCGACATTGACGAAGCCGTTGTGCAGCCACACGCGCGCGAACTCGTCGCCGGTGGCCGCGCAGGACTGGGCGATCTCGTTCTCGTGGTGCGGGAACTTGAGGTCCATGCCGCCGCCGTGGATATCGAAGCGCGTGCCGAGGATCTCGGTCGACATCGCCGAGCACTCGATATGCCAGCCCGGCCGGCCCGCTCCCCACGGCGAGTCCCACGCCGGCTCGCCGGGCTTGGCGGCCTTCCACAGCACGAAATCGAGCGGGTTGCGCTTGTCGCTGTCGATATCGACGCGCGCACCGGCCACGAGGTCATCGAGCCGCTTGCCCGACAGGCGTCCGTAGCCCGCGAACTTCTCCACCGCGTAGAGCACGTCGCCATCGGCCGCGACGTAAGCGTGACCCTTGTCGATCAGCGCTTCGATCATGCGCAGGATCGCCGGTACATAACCGGTCGCGCGCGGCTCGTGGTCGGGCCGCTCGATGCCGAGCGCCGCGAAGTCCTCGTCCATCGCGGCGATGAAGCGTGCGGTCAACGAATTGATCGGCTCGCCGCGCTCCGCCGCGCGCTGGATGATCTTGTCATCGATATCGGTGATGTTGCGCACATAGGTCACTTCGAGGCCGCTCTCGCGCAGCCAGCGCCGCACGATATCGAAGGCCACCTGCGAGCGCGCATGGCCCACGTGGCAGTAGTCGTATACGGTGATGCCGCAGACGTACATGCCGATCCTGCCCGGTTCGATCGGTTGCAGGGGCTCCTTGCGGCCCGTCAGTGAATTGTGGATGCGCAGCATGTTCAGTGAGCGTAGCGGATCAGGCGCTCGCGCGCTTTCGCGCGCGGCATGGCGCGCAGCAGTGACGCGAGTTCGGGGCCATGGTCGAGTCCGGTGAGTGCGAGGCGCAGCGGCTTGTAGAGCGCCGGTCCCTTGCGACCGGACGCTGCGCGCGCCGCGGCCGTGATGGCGGCGAGATCGTTGTCGCTCGCCGCGGCCGCCGCGGCCGCGGCCCGGAAGAATGCGCTGCCCGCCTCGCGCACCACCGCCTCACCGCCATCCGGGAGCGCGGGCGGGTCGCCGTAGACGACCTCGGCCCAGGCGCGCACATCGGCCGGGAACACGACATTCGGGCGCACGGCCGCGATGAATGACTCGCGTTCTGCCGGCGCGAGGCCGGCGGGCAGCGCCTCGGCGGCCCACTGCGCGAACGCGGCCCCCGACAACCCGTGCACGGCCTCCTTCTGCCACACGTCGAGCTGCACCAGGTCGAAACGGGCCGGCGAGCGACCAAGATGGCGCAGGTCGAACGCGGCCGCCATCGCATCGAAGTCGAGCAGGCCCTGCACCGCGGGCGCGTGTCCGAGCCGAAAGAGGTGATTGCGCACGGCAACAGCGAGATAGCCGCGCTCACGCAGCTCGGCGAGGCTGGTGGCCCCATGGCGTTTCGAGAGCGGCGCGCCATCGTCACCGACAATCAGCGACACATGGCCATAGGTGGGTGCCGGGAGGCCGAGCGCGGTCAGTACCAGTATCTGCCGGGGGGTGTTGGCGAGATGGTCGGCGCCGCGCAACACATGGGTCACGCCCATCAGTGCATCGTCGACGGCATTGCAGAAGAAAAAGGCCGCCGAGCCGTCCGCACGCCGCACGATGAAGTCGCCGATGTCGTCGGTCGCAAAGCGCTGCGCGCCGTGCACGATATCGTCGAACGCGACCTCGGCTCCGGGCTTGACGCGAAAACGCAGTGTCGAGGCGCGGCCATGCGCTTCGCGGTCGCGGCGCTGCGCCGCAGTGAGATCGCGGCAGGTGCCCACATAACGCGGCGGCTTGCCGGCCGCGAGCATCGTGCGACGGGAGAGCTCGAGTTCCGCCGGCGTGCAATAACACGGATAGGCCGCGCCGGTGACCAGCAGCCGCTCCTGGAAATCGGCATACAGCCCGGTGCGCTCCGACTGGCGATATGGCGCCGCGTGGCCGCCGATGTCAGGCCCCGCCTGCCACGCGAGCCCGAGCCAGCGCAGGTCCTCGATCAGCGCCGCGAGATAGGCGTCGCTCGAGCGTTCGGCGTCGGTGTCCTCAATCCTCAGGATGAACTCGCCGCCTGCGTGGCGCGCCAGCAGGAAATTGAACAGCGCGGTGCGCGCATTGCCGAGATGCAGCGACCCGGTGGGGCTCGGCGCAAAACGGGTGACCAGGCTCGGATCGGGCATGAACGCCATCTTAAGGGATTGGTAGAATGCGGGGATGACCATGACATCCCAGCTGCGAAAATTCGCCCTGCTCGCCGCGGCGCTCGCCGTCAGTGCGGGGGGCCTCGCCCATTCGGCCGAAGACCCGCGAGTGCGCGTAACCACCTCGCTCGGTGCCTTCGTGATCGAACTGAACCCCGAACGCGCGCCGCTCACGGTCGCGAACTTCCTGCGCTACGTGAACGAGGGCTACTACACGAACACTCTCTTTCACCGCGTGATCGCCAATTTCCTGATCCAGGGCGGCGGCGTGACGCCGGAATACACGGCCAAGACGCCGCGGGAACCGATCCCGAACGAGGCTGGCAATGGTCTGCAGAATCTGCGCGGCGCGGTCGGCCTGGCACGCGCCGCCGGACCCCATACGGGCGACGCGCAGTTCTTCGTCAACGTGGGCAACAACGCCGACCTCGATCCGCTGCCCACCCGCTGGGGGTACGCGGTGTTCGGCAGGATCGTCGAGGGCATGGATGTCGTCGATCTCATTTCCGTGCAGCCGACCGGTGCCGTCGGGGGCCTCAAGTCCGATGCACCGCTGAAGGCAGTGATCATCCAGAGCGTGACACTCATTGGCGGCGCTCCGGCTGAAGTCGCGACCCCGCCAGTGCAGCAGCCGACGCCGCCGGACGCAACGCCACAAGCGCCGCCAGGCCAGTGACCCACCTCTTCGTCTCGGACCTGCATCTCGATGCGGCGGCGCCCGAGGCGAGCAATCAGTTCATCGCCTGGCTGCGCGGCGACGCGCGCCTCGCCACCGCGCTCTACATCCTCGGCGACCTGTTCGAGTCCTGGGTTGGCGACGACGACGACGATGCCGAACGCGCGCGCGTCTGCGCGGCGCTGCACGAGTACACGGCCGGCGGCGTGCCGTGCTTCGTCATGCATGGCAACCGCGACTTCCTGCTGGGCGAGCGCTTCGCGGCCGACACGGGCTGCCGCCTGATCGCCGATCCGGTCATCGCCGTGATACACGGCGTACGCACCCTGCTCGCGCATGGCGACCTGTTCTGCACCGACGACGTGAAATACCAGCAGCTGCGGACGATCGTGCGCAGCCCCGCGTGGCAGCGGCGCCTGCTCGCGCTGTCGCTCGCCGACCGCAAGCTGCTGGCCGGAGAGGCCCGCGCCGGCAGCCGCGCGCACACGAGCCGCGTCGTGCCCGAAATCATGGACGCGAACCCGGCCGCCATCGAAGCGGTCGTGCGCCACCTCGACGTCGACGTCGTGATCCACGGCCACACGCACCGCCCCGGCGTGCATGAGTTCAATGTCGACGCGCGCCCGCGCACCCGGATCGTGCTCGGCGCGTGGCATGAGGAGGGCAGCGTGCTCGAGTGGAGCGCCGGCGGACAGGTGCTGCGCACGCTCGAGCGGTAAGCACGGTGCCGGGGTTTCGGTAATTCGGTTATTGCCTGAAGCCGCAATAACCGAATTACCGAGCACCCGGCACCACGCCTGAATGGAAGCGCAGCACCGTGTCCGGTGACGTGGCGAGTTCCGCCTCGACCTCCGCGAGTTGGCGCAGCCGCTGTTCCCAGTCGACCTCGCCCGCATTCGCCTTGGCGTGTTCGATGTACAGCTCGTGGTGGCGCGCTTCGGCGCGCGCGAGGTCGGCATAGAACTCGCCGACCTGCGGCGGCAGGCGTGGCGCGAGCAGCTCGAAACGCTCGCAGGAGCGCGCCTCGATCAGCGCGCCGATCAGCATCAGGTCGAGCTTGCGGCGCGGTTCGGCACTCGCCGCGTGGCGGCGCAATCCCGCAGCATACCGACTTGGCGCCTGCCGCTCGAACGGCACGTCGAGCTTCTCCATCAGGCGCGAGACCTGCTCGAAATGCCGCAGCTCCTCGCGCGCGAGGCGCGCGAGCGCAAAGCTGAGTGTCGCGTCTTCGGGATACGCGAACATCAGCGCGAGCGCCGTCGACGCCGCCTTCTTCTCGCAATTGGCATGATCGCTCATCAGCGAGCGCCAGTTCCCGGCAGCCGCGTCCACCCATGCCTGCGGCGTCGGCGCGGCGAGGAACCACGCGCCCATCAGGGCGCCAGCTCCTCGATCGCCATCTCGAGGATGGTTGCCGCCTCGAGCGCGCTTGCGAACCTGGCGTCGGGCTCCTTCGCCATCAGCCGATCGATGATCGGCTGGGCGCGCGCGAGCGGCGGCGGCAGGCGCGGCACCGGCGCCTTGGCGTGCAGGTAGATGATCGCCATCGGATTGTCCGCATCGAAGGGCTTGGTGCGTGTCAGCATCTCGTAGAGCATGACGCCGAGGCTGTAGAGGTCGCTTCTCTCGTCGGTCGCCTGGCCGTGGCCCTGCTCGGGGCTCATGTAGTGCGGTGTACCGAAGATCATGCCGGTGTCGGTGATTTCGAAGGCGAGCGCTTCGTGCTTCGCGAGCCCGAAGTCGATCAGCGCAAGAGTGCCGTCGTCGCGCACCATCACATTGCCGGGCTTCAGGTCCCGATGGCGCACGCCGGCGTCGTGGACGGCGGCCAGCGCGCGCGCGACCTCGAGCGCATAGCCCAGCGCCTCTCGCAGCGGCAACGGCGCGCGCATCCGGCGGCGCAGGTCCCCGCCGGCAAAGTACTCCATGACGATGAACGCGTAGTCGTCCATGACACCGAGGTCATGGATACGCACGACGTTGGGATGGCGCAGCCGGCGGACGATTTCGTATTCCTGCAGGAAGCGGTCGAAGGACTGGTCGACGCCATTCGCCTTGCGCAGCACATGCGTCACCTTGAGCACGACCAGCGCACCGGCTTCATCGCTCTCGGCGAGGTACAGGTCCGACACCGAGCCGCGTGCGAGCTCGCGCACGCGCCGATAGCCGCGCAACTGCGCCTTGCCGAACAGCTGCGCGTCGAGTCCTTCCGGCGAGCCACGCCAGGCCGACAGTGCATCGAGATGCGCCGCGGCTGCGCGCTCCAGCGCATCGAGCAGGCGGGCATTGTCGATCTGGTTGCGCGCCAGGGTATCGAAGGCGCCGGCCTCGATCGCGCGCTCACGCGTGGCGAGCTCGTCATCGGCGGCGAAGAAAATGACCGGTGCGAAGCCCGGCCGTGCCGCGAGGTCTTCGAGCCAGCTGTAGCCGACGCCTGCGGGCGAGCTGTGATCGAGCAGCACCGCATCGAAGCCCTGCGCCAGGAATTCGGGCGCGAGCGGCCCGCGGCGTGCCGGATTGTAGGTCACCACGTCGGCATCGGCCCAGCGACAGGTCACGTGGTGCCTGACAAGCGCCCGATAGCGCGGATCGTGCTCGATCATTAACAGGCGCATCGCGCGGATTAAAGCACGCGCGCGAGACCGATGACGAGGTCACCGACATTGGTGCCGGTGGCGCCGGTGTGCAGCAGATCGCCGGCGGCCTCGAGCGCCGCGCCCGCGTCCGCACGCGCGAGGCAGTCTTCGCCGTCGAGGCCCGCATCGCGGATACGCTGCCAGGTGCCGCCGTCGACCATCGCGCCGGCGTCTTCGGTGGGGCCGTCGGTGCCGTCCGTGCCGGCTGCGAGCAGCGTGAGCCCACGCTGTCCCTGCAGGGCCCGCGCCGCTGCGAGTGCGAGCTGCTGGTTGCGTCCGCCGCGCCCGGGCGCAGGCGGCAAGCGCACGGTCGACTCGCCTCCCCACACGAAGACATCGGCGGCGCCAGATGCAATCGCCTGCGCAAAGCGCGCGCCGAGAGCGGCTGCATCGCCATCGAAACGCGCCTCGCCCACCTGCACGCTCAATCCGGCTGCGCGGGCGGCGCCCGCGGCCGCTCCCACTGCGTCATCGATACTCGCGATGACCACGCGATGCAGCCGATCGCCGCGGGCCGGGCCCGCGAGGCCCGAGCCGATCACCGCCGGATCATCACCGGGCACGTCGGACAGCAACAGTGCGCAGCCCGCCCCGCCCTGCAGGCGTTCGATGAGCGCACCACCCTTGATGCGCGACAATGCCCGGCGCTGCGCGTTGATAGCCTGGATCGCAACGCCCTCGGCGAGCAGGCGCCGGTTCAGCGCGGCGAGCTCGGCCAGCGTCACATTCTCGTGCAGCACCTCGACGAGGCTCGAGGCGCCGCCCGAGACCAGGAACAGCGGCAGCTCGTCCACCGCCAGCGCGTCCACCCAGGCGAGCAGTTGCGTACCCGCATCGAGACTGCGCGCATCGGGAACGGGATGGGCCGATTCGATGGCGGTCACGCCGGCGAGATGTCGCAGTTCATCGTCGACATGGCCGCTCTTGGTGATCACGAGTGCGCGCGCCATGCGAGTGCCCAGCGCATCGCTTGCGCCGAGGGTCATGCGCGAAGCGGCTTTGCCGACCGCCAATACCACCACACGGCGTGCGTCGGCGGGCACGACGGCGGCGCCGTCCGCCAACGCGGCGCGCACCAGGCTGCGACCGTCCACGGCGCGCAGCGCGGTAGTGAAGCAATCGAGAAGCAGCGCGCGATCGCGCGGCTGCGCTGGTCCGTTCACCCGCCCCGCACGACCCGCAGCTCCGCGCGCTCGGCGTCGCGACGGCGCGCCTTCGCCGCATCGGAGCGTTCGGTGCGCAGTCGCTCGAGGTACTCGGGCGTCACGTCTCCCGTGACGTACTCGCCCGAGAAGCACGAAGTGTCGAACTCGGAAATCGTCGCGTTGTCGTGCTGGCAGGCCTGCACCAGGTCGTCGAGGGTCTGGTACACGAGCCAGTCGGCGCCGATCGCGGCAGCAATCTCATCGACAGTGCGATTGTTCGCGACGAGTTCGTTGGCCGCCGGCATGTCGATGCCGTAGACATTCGGAAAGCGCACCGGCGGTGCGGCGGATGCGAAGTACACCTTGCGGGCGCCGGCCTCGCGCGCGAGCTCGATGATCTGTGCCGACGTCGTGCCGCGCACGATCGAATCGTCGACCAGCAGCACGACCTTGCCGCGGAACTCGAAGTCGATCGCGTTCAGCTTGCGGCGCACCGATCGCTCGCGCTGCTCCTGCCCCGGCATGATGAAGGTGCGGCCGATGTAGCGATTCTTGTTGAAGCCCTCGCGATACTTGATGCCGAGCAGCTGCGCGACCTGCATCGCGGCGGTGCGCGAGGTGTCGGGAATCGGAATCACGACGTCGATGTCGTGGTCCGGCCGCTCGTGGCGGATGCGCTCGGCGAGCTTGTCGCCCATGCGCATGCGGGCGCGGTACACCGAGATGTTGTCGATGATCGAATCGGGGCGCGCGAAGTAAACATACTCGAAAATGCAGGGCGTATGGCGCGCGGCGACGACGAGCTGCTGGGCATGCAGCCGCCCGCGCTCGTCGATGAACACGGCCTCACCGGGGCCCACGTCGCGCACGAAGCGGAAACCGAGGCCGGTCAGCGCCACGCTCTCCGATGCGAGCATCCACTCTGCCCCCCTGGCCGTATCGCGCGTGCCGAGCACCAGCGGGCGAATGCCGTTCGGGTCGCGAAAGCCGACGACGCCGTGGCCGATGATCATCGCGATGGCCGCATAGCCGCCGCGGCAGCGCCGGTACACGGCGGCGAGCGCCGCGAAAATGTCTGCCGGCGAGATCCGCGCCGCGCCGATGCGCTGCAGCTCGGACGCGAAGACGTTCAACAGCACTTCGGAGTCCGAGGAGGTGTTGAGATGGCGTCGATCCTCGCGGATCAGCACGTCGGCGAGTTCGGCGGCGTTGGTGAGATTGCCGTTGTGGCCGAGGCAAATGCCGTACGGCGCGTTCACGTAGAACGGCTGCGCTTCGGCCGCACCCTCGCAGCCGGCGGTCGGATAACGCACGTGCGCGATGCCGACATTGCCGCGCAGTTCGAGCATGTGATGCTGCTGGAACACGTCGCGCACGAGGCCGCTGCCCTTGCGCACACACAGCTCGCCCTCGCTCGAGGTGGTGATGCCCGCGGCGTCCTGGCCGCGATGCTGCAGCATGGTCAGCGCGTCGTAGAGCCGCTGGTTGACGGCGCTCGTGCCGACGATGCCGACGATGCCGCACATGGCCGTTACTCCCCGCTGCCCGTGGACAGCAGCAATTCCTGCGCACGCTCGATCGGATCGTCGCCGACGATGGTACGCAGGCCATCACCGGTATTCTCGGCGAAAGGCATCAATTTCGCCTTCTTCCACCAACTGTCCCGATCGAGTTCGAGCGCCTGGCCGAGGATGACGAGCGCACCGATCACCACGAAGGCGCGCAGCAGGCCGAACACGACGCCGAACAGCCGATCGACGCCCTGGAACAGCGACACGCGCACGAACTGCGACACCAGCCAGCCGACCAGCATGCCGAGCAGCAGTACGCCGAAGAAGATGATTACGCGTGCGGCCCATGGACGCACCGCCGGAGATTCGAGCAGGCCGCCGAGGTACGGCTCGAGGTCGGGCCCCAGGTGCCAGGCAAACCACAGCGCCGCAAGCCAGGTCACGAGCGAGAGCGCTTCGCGCATCAGCCCGCGAAACAGCCCGACGATTGCCGAGATCGCGACGATACCGATCAGCACATAGTCGATTGTGGTCATGACCCTCGGGAACCGCATGCGCCGCGTGAGCGCGCGCGAATTGTACAAGATGGGGACGGGGCCCGGAAAAGCAACCCGGTCACGGATGGCTGACAACCGAGCCCGGCTGGCCCGCTGTCGCCAGCCGCGTCGCCAGGATCTGGGCCTCGGCGCGATCGGCTACCGGCCCGACACGCACGCGAAAGAGCTTCCGGCCGCTGGTCGTGGGTTCGATGAAAGCGGGAAAGCCGCCTTTGCGCAACCGGGCTGCCAGGCTGTCGGCATTCGCGCGGTTGGCAAAACTGCCGATCTGTACGGCAAACCCCGACGCGAGCACTGCCGGACTGGTCGTTGCCGGTATGGGAACCGGCGCGCTCGCGGGCGGAGAATTGCGCGTATCCGGCGCGTCGGCGACGGGCGCTGGCGCAGACGGGGCAATGGCCTCCGGCGCCGACTCCGACGATGTATCGGGCAACGGATCGGTCGCGGTAGCCGCGGCGGCAGCGGGCGCTTGCGCGGGTCTGGCCACCGCCACCGGGTCGGTCAGGTCTATCGTATAGGAGCGCAGCGGCGGCCCCTCGCCGCCCGCAGCCGCCGTGGCGGGCGCGGCCGACTGCGGCGGCCCGCTGAGCAGCGCGGGCACGACGACCACCACGAAAATGACGAGGATCACGGCCCCGGTGAGCCGCTCCCTGAACTGCTTGTTCACGCCGAAATCAGTATAGCTGAAGCCACTCGAGCACCGGGCCGACGAGATGGAATGAACCGAAGGCCACGACCCGATCGCCGGCCCGTGCCACAGTGCGCGCGTGTGCGCAGGCATCGGCAACCGAATCGCACAGCGCGAGCGGCGCACCGACGCCGAGATGTGCGGCGACTCGCGCCGCCGCGAGTCCGCGCGGCGGCGGCAGCGTGGCAATCACCCACGCATCTATGCACGGTGCAAGCACGCGACCGATCGCCGCGACATCCTTGTCGTCGAGGAATCCCGCGACTGCGATCGTGCGCCCGCGCGCGCTGCGCGCCGCGAGATTGCGCGCCAGCTCCACCGCCGCCGGACCGTTGTGCGCGACATCGAGTATCCACTCGATCTCGCCCGGCACGACCTGGAAGCGGCCCGGCAGGCGCGCCTGACCGAGCCCGAGCGCCACGGCATGCGCCGGCACCGGCAGCGGGCCGGCATCGAGGGCGGCGATGGCGGCGGATGCGTTCGCGAGTTGCACCTCGCCGGCGAGCGCGGGTAGCGGCAGGTCGGCGAGCGTGCGGGCCCGCGAGCGATACGTCCAGCCTGCGCCGGCACGCTCCCAGTCGTAATCGCGGCGGGCAAGCTGCGGGATCGCGCCGATGCGCTCGATCTCGGCGAACACGCTCGCGGGCATGTCGGGGGCGCCGACGATGGCGGGACGCCCGCGACGGAAAATCCCGGCCTTCTCGCGCCCGATATCCTCGAGCGTGGGCCCCAGCCACTCGTGGTGATCCGAACCCACCGAGCACAACACGGCCACATCGGCATCGACCAGGTTCGTGGCGTCAAGCCGCCCGCCGAGCCCGACCTCGAGCAGTTGCGCATCGACGCCGCGCCAGCGGAACACGAGCAGCGCCGCGAGCGCATTGAACTCGAAATAGGTCAGCGTGGTGTCGCCGCGCGCGGCCTCGATCGCCTCGAAGGCCTCGATCAGTTCGGCGTCGGTCGCCTCGGCACCGCCCACGCGGACACGCTCGTTGTAGCGCACGAGGTGCGGGGAGGTGAACACGCCGGTGGTGAACGCCGCGGCCGTCAGGATCGAATCGAGGAACGCCAGGGTCGAGCCCTTGCCGTTCGTGCCGCCGACGATCCAGGTGGGGGCATCGGGCCGCTCGATACCGAGGGCGCGTGCCACGCGCGCGACCCGCTCGAGCCCGAGTTCGATTTCGCGGGGATGGACGCGCTGCTGCAGCTCGAGCCATTCGGCGAGCGTGCGCATGGCTGTCAGTGCAGGCCGGTCAGGCGACGGTCGCCGCCGGCGGCTTCTTCAGCAGCAGGCGCAGCGCGGAGCCGAGGCGCTCACGCATGTCCCGGCGGTCGACGATCATGTCGAGCGCGCCGTGTTCGAGCAGGAATTCGCTCCTCTGGAAGCCCTCGGGCAGGGTCTCGCGCACGGTCTGCTGGATCACGCGCGGACCAGCGAAGCCGATCAATGCGCGCGGCTCGGCGACATTCAGGTCCCCCAGCATCGCGAGGCTGGCCGATACGCCGCCGGTGGTCGGGTCGGTCATGACCGAGATGAACGGCAGGTGCTCGCGGGCCAGCCGCGCGAGCGCGGCACTGGTCTTGGCCATCTGCAGCAGCGAATAGAGTGCTTCCTGCATGCGCGCTCCACCGCTCGAGGAGAAGCACACGAGCGCCGCGCGATGCTCGATGCAGTAGTCGACCGAGCGCTTGAATCGCTCGCCGACCACCGAGCCCATGGAGCCACCGAGGAAGCGGAACTCGAAGGCGCAGGCCACCACGTCGATGCCGAGCAGCTTGCCGGCGAGCGCCACCAGCGCATCGTTCTCGCCGGTATTCTTCTGCGCCGAGGCCAGCCGGTCCTTGTAGCGCTTGCTGTCCTTGAACTTGAGCGGGTCCTCCGGCGTGATGTCGGCGCCGATTTCGAATACCTCGCCCTCGTCGAGGAACATGGCGAGGCGCTCGCGCGCGCCGATGCGCATGTGGTGGCCGCACTTCGGACAGACATTCAGGTTGCGTTCGAGTTCGGCGCGATACAACACCGAATCGCAGGCCGGGCACTTGATCCACAGGCCCTCGGGGACCGAGCGCGTGCGGCGTTCGGTCTTGATGCGCGAGGGCATGATTTTTTCGAACCAGGACATATCAGGGCAGCATGATAGCGGAAACGTCGTCCGGCACGCTGAAGCCGGCACCATAACGCACGGCGGTGAAATACAGGCCACCGGCCGGCGCCGTGGCCGCATTGCGCGTGCGGTCGCGGCTCGCCAGTACTTCGGCGGCGAATTCCGGCGCGGCAGCGCCGCGTCCGACCGCGATCAGCAATCCGGCGATATTGCGCACCATATGGTGCAGGAAGGCGTTGGCGCTGACGTCGATCGTGATGCGCTCGCCATCGCGCTCGATGGCGATGGCGGTAACGCGGCGCATGGGCGTCTTCGACTGGCAGGACGATGAACGAAACGCGCTGAAGTCGTGCTCGCCGATCAGCTGCGCGGCAGCAGCGCGCATCGGCGCAATGTCGAGCGGCCGGTGCACCCAGGCGACACGGCCCGCGGCGAGCGCGGGGCGCTGGCCACGATTGACGATGCAGTAACGGTAGCTGCGCGACAAGGCACTGTAGCGGGCGTGGAAATGCGCCGGCATCTCTCGCGCCCAGAGCAGCGAGATGTCCTGCGGCAGCCGGCTGTTGGCCCCGAGCACCCAGGCCCGGGGTACACGCGTTGCCGAAGTGTCGAAGTGCACTACCTGGCCGAGAGCGTGCACGCCCGTGTCGGTACGACCCGCGCAGACAACGGCAACCGGTTCATCGGCAACGGCCGACAGGGCAGCCTCGACTTCGTGCTGTACGGTGCGCTGGCCTGCCTGGGCCTGCCAGCCACTGTAGGCGGTACCGAGGTACTCGATACCTGCCGCGACACGCGGCATCAACCCGGCAGGGTGTCGATCAGCCGCTGCGCCTCCTGCTTCTGCGAAACCGAGCCTTCCTGCAGCACTTCTTTCAGGATGCTGCGGGCGCCGTCCGGATCACCCATGTCCATGTAGGCACGCGCGAGGTCGAGCTTGGTGCCGACCTCGCTCATCGTCACCGGCTCGAGGTCCGGAAGCGCGAGATCTTCGGGGCCGATCTTCTGCGTGGCCGCGAATGCACCATCGTTGTCGGCGCCCGCACTGCCGACATCGAGATCGAGGCCATTGCGCGCCGCGGCCCCGAATGCATCGGTGGCGCCGAAGTCGATGTCCACGTCCGTCGCCTTCAGAGCGGCGAGACGCGAAGTCTCGCTGCCGTCTTCCCCCTCCGGAAGATCGGTCAGTGCCCTGAGCGATGCGGTGGCGTTGACGTCGGCGATCGCCGGATTGGTGCCAGTCTGATCGGTGCTCTCGATCGTGTACCAGCTGCCGGTCGCCGATGCCTGGTCGGCATCGCCGCCTGCCTGGCGTTCGGCATCCTCGATGATCTGGCGCGAACGGGCGTCGAGGCCGGCGACCATGGTCGGCGCATCGCTCGCCGGATCGCCCGATTCCGCATCGAGTGTGCCGAGATCGAGGCCGAGGTCGTCAATCGCGAGCTCGGCGGTCGGATCGCCGGCACCCTGCTGGGGCAGCGCCATTTCAAGCTTCTGGCGGATGGTGTGCTCCTCGCCCGTGCGCAGCATCGGCTGCTCGACGGTCGGCGCATCCATGCTGTCAGGCAGCAGCGCCGTGCGTTCGACGGTCTGCTCACCCGGCATCTGCGCAGTCATCTCGCGTGTCGTGAGACCACTGTGGTCGGCGCCCCGCGACGGATCGTCGAGCACGAAGTCGAGATCGACTCCCGCCGGATCGATCAGCTGGCCCGCCTCGCCGGTGGGATCCTTGTCGCCGAAGATCTCGTCACCCTCTTCCCCGCCGAGCGCAGTATTGAAATCGAGATCTACGCCGGCGCGCGGCGCCTCGCCGCCCGGATCGCCCAGCAAGTCGTAATCGACGCGGTTCTGTCCGCCCTCGAGGTCGAGGTCGATGCCACCGGCAATGGCGCCGCCAGCGCTCGACGCGTGCTGGAACAGCGGGTCATCGGGGGCAAGCTGCTTGCCCATGATGACGATCTTGTCCCACTCGCCTGCCGGCGCATCGTCGCGCGAGGTGGCGAGGTCGCGGGCAGCCGAGAGGAACTGGTCCTTGTTGCCCCACACGAAGAACACTTCGAGGAGCTTCAGCTTGAGGTCACGCCGCTGCGGCTCGCGCGCAATCGCGATGCGCACGAGGTCGGCTGCCTGGTCGTACAGGCCGTAGGCCATGTGGAAATCGGCCTCGGCCAGCGGGTCTCCCTGGTCGAGATTGATCGCGGTCTCGCCGCTGATCGTCTGGTCGGCTGTCGTCGTGACGACCGTCGGCGGCTTGCGGAAGGTGCCTGATTCGTCGAGGCGCGGCCGCTCATGCGAACCCGATTCCTCGACGAGGAACGCGTCGTCCTCGTCGCCACCGACCGGCTTGCGCAGGCGTGCGGTGTCGGTCAGGCCCGTGCGGCGCTCGACGGCCTCCGCGCCCGCCTCGGCCAGGCGCCCGAGCGAGTTGTCGAAGTCGTTTTCCTGCCCGGCCTTCCACTTGCGATAGCCGAACAGGCCGAGCAGCAGCGCGAGCAGCAGCGCGGGGACGAACCAGAACTGCCGCAACGTATCGAGGATCGACGTGCCTTCCTCTACCGGCGCCGGCGCAGCAGCCGGTGCGGGCAGGGTTTCGGGCTGCGCCTCGACCTCGGCAGCTTCCTCGCCGGCTGCGGTCTGCGCTTCGGGCTCGACCGCCGAGGGCTCGGTCGCGACCTGATCCGGCGGGGGCAGAACGTCCTCGGCGGGCACCTCGGTTTCCCCCGCGACTTGCGGCTCGGGCGTGGTGACCGGCGCCGGCTCTCCGGAGGCAGCCTCGATGCGGGCCTGCAGTGCGGCCAGCTCCCGGTTGCGGATCTCGAGCTGGTTCCTTGCTTGCTGCAGCTCGCTCTCGAGCTGGCGCACGCGTGAATTCAGTTGTTCGACCTGCGCGCCCGCTGCCGCGCCACTGCCAGCCTCGGCACCCGCCTGCGACGGCGGCACGAGGCGCAGGCGCTCATCGCCAGGCGTCGCCGCGCTGCGGCCGCTCCACGCGGCGTACTGGCGGCGCACTTCGGCCGAGGCATCGCCCGCACTGATCGCGGCCAGTGTCGCCGCATCGGGTACGCGCAGCACGGCCCCCGAATGCAGGTCACTCATGTTGCCGCCGAACGCTTCCGGGTTGCCCTGGTACAGGCCGAGCATCATGCGCTGGCTGTCGGCGCCGCCGGTCAGGCGCGACGCAATGGCGGTCAGCGTGTCGCCCTGGCGCACGGTATAGCTGCCGTCGGCGCTGACTGGTGCGGCCGGCGCACGAGTGGGCGCGGGCGCGATGTCGGGCCGCGGTGCAGGCGCGGGACGCGCGATCTCGCCCTGGCGCGGCGCGCCGACGCTCGGCGCCGCAACGGGCGCAGCAGCTTGCGATTCGCCCGGCGCGAAAACCGGCGGGTCGATGAGTACGGTGTATTCGCGCACGAGCCGCCCGCGGGCCCAGTTCACCTCGACGAGCATCGTGACGAACGGCTCGGTCACCGGATCCTGCGAGCGCAGGCGCAGCAGGGTACGCCCATCGCCGCTGCGCACCTGGTCGACGGTGACGCTCGAGAGGAACGCCGGCCATTCCAGCGCGTAGCGCGCAAAAGTCTCGCGCGAGGCCAGTTGCGCCTTGAGCGTCGAGAGCTCCTCGGCGGTTGCCCCCAGCAGCTCGATTTCAGCATCGAGCGGGGCGTTCAGGCGCGAATTGAGGCGTATGTCGCCGAGGCCCAGGGCGAGGGCCAGCTGCGGCAAAAACAGCAGGGCAAGGGCCAGCACCCGCGATTTAACAATCATTCTGACTCCCCGTCTGTCTCGGCGCAGCTATTTTCACCATATAAATCAGCAAGATATTGCCGAAATCTCGGCTGCTACCCGCATGGTTCCGCATTATGACTCATAAAAAGTCGCGCGCCAAAATCTCCGCAATCTGCACGCTGTTGGTGGCGGCGCCCTTGCGGATGTTATCGGCGACGATCCAGAGATTGAGTCCCCGGTCGTGCGAGATATCCTCGCGGATTCTGCCCACATAAACTGTGTCGTGGTTCGCTGCCTCCGTCACCGCCGTCGGATACCCGGCGGGTACGGGTTCATCGAGCACGGTCACCCCGGGGGCCCGTTCCAGCAGGTCGCGCGCCTGCCCGGCGGTAAGCTTGCGGCGCGTCTCGATGTGCACGGCCTCGGAGTGCCCGAAGAACACCGGCACGCGCACCGCGGTCGCGTTCACCCGCACCGTATCGTCACCGAGGATCTTGCGGGTCTCCCAGGCCATCTTCATCTCTTCGCGCGTGTAGCCGTTCGCTTCGAAACGGTCGATCTGCGGCACGCAGTTGAACGCGATCTGCTTGGCGATCACCGACACGTGCGCCTCGCGGCCCGACAGCAGTGCCGCACTCTGCGCGGCCAGTTCCTCCACGGCTTCCTTGCCCGCGCCCGATACCGACTGGTAAGTCGCGACGTTGATGCGCTCGATGCCCGCGGCATCGTGCAGCGGCTTCAGCGCCACCACCATCTGGATCGTCGAGCAGTTCGGGTTCGCGATGATGCCGCGCGACCGGTAACCGGCGATGGCCTGCGGGTTCACTTCGGGCACGACCAGCGGGATGTCGTCCTCGTAACGGAACTCGGACGTGTTGTCGATCACGATGCAGCCCGCTGCCCAGGCCTTCGGCGCGAACTCGCGCGAGACCGAGCCACCGGCCGAGAACAGGCCGATGTCGGCACGCGAGAAATCGAACTCGTCGACGTCGAGCACCGGGTATTGTTTGCCGTGGAATTCGACCGACTTGCCGAGGGAGCGGTTGCTCGCGAGCGGAAACAGCTCGCTGACGGGGAAATTGCGCTCTTCCAGCACCTTGATCATGGTGTCGCCGACGAGGCCCGTCGCGCCCAGCACTGCCACTCGAAATTGTCTGCTCATATCACCGGAGTCGTTGATACCACATCGCCATTCTGCGCGCGATGGCGCAGGTAATGGTCCATCAGCACGATCGCCAGCATCGCCTCGGCGATGGGCGTCGCACGCAAACCGACGCACGGGTCGTGCCGACCAGTGGTCACGATCTCGACGGGCCGGCCCGCCATGTCGATTGTCTCGCCCGGCACCTGGATGCTCGAGGTGGGCTTGAGTGTCAGGTGCGCGACGATGTCCTGCCCGCTCGAGATGCCGCCGAGCACGCCGCCGGCGTGGTTCGACTTGAAGCCCTGCGGCGTCAGCAGGTCGCGGTGCTCGCTGCCGCGCTGTGAAGCCGAGCGCGTACCGGCACCGATCTCGACGGCTTTCACGGCGTTGATGCCCATCAACGCGCTCGCGATGTCGGCATCCAGGCGGTCGAAAACCGGCTCGCCGAGGCCCGGCGGCACGCCGGTGGCGGTCACCGTGACGCGCGCGCCGACCGAATCGCCATCGCGGCGCAGCGCCCAGATCAGCTCTTCGAGTTCGGCCACGCGCGTGGGGTCCGGACAGAAGAATGGATTCTGGTAGGCGAACGCGGGGTCCACCGCTTCGAGTTCGAGCGCACCGATGCGGCTGAGGTAGCCGTAGATACGAACACCGAGCCGGCCGGCCAGGTACTTGCGCGCAATCGCGCCGGCCGCGACTCGCATGACCGTCTCGCGCGCCGAGGAACGCCCGCCGCCGCGGTAATCGCGCAGGCCATATTTCTGCTGGTAGGTGTAGTCCGCATGGCCAGGACGAAAGCGGTCCTTGATCTTGTCGTAGTCGCGCGAGCGCGCGTCGCTGTTTTCGATCGCGAGGCCGATCGGCGTGCCGGTCGTGCGTCCTTCGAATACGCCGGAGAGGATGCGCACCTGGTCGTCCTCGTGGCGCTGGCTCGTGAACTTCGAGGTGCCGGTGCGGCGGCGGTCGATGTCGGGCTGCAGGTCGGCTGCCGACAATTCGAGACCCGGCGGGCAGCCATCGACGATGCAGCCGAGCGCCGGGCCGTGGCTTTCGCCAAAGCTGGTCACCGTGAACAACTTGCCAAACGTGTTACCGGACATCGCCAACCTGTTCCGCCGTCAGCACGAACACTCCGCCGCCACCGCGCTCGAACTCGAGCCATGTGAACGGCACGCGCGGATAACGCCTGCGCGCAAGGACCTCGGAATTGCCCACCTCGACCACGAGTATGCCGCGCGGCCGCAGGAACCGCCCGGCCTCCTCAAGGATTACCCGCAGGGAATCGAGGCCGTCGGCACCGGACTCGAGCGCTGCGCGCGGCTCGTGCCAGTACTCGGGCGGCAGGGCCGCAAGCTCTTCGGCCCCGACATAAGGCGGGTTCGACACGATGATATCGTAGCTGCGGGCACCAAGGGCCGCGAAATGATCGGAGCGCACGAGGCGGACACGGCGCGCGAGGCGATGGCGGCGCACGTTGATCGCCGCGACCTCGAGCGCGTCGGCCGAGAGGTCGCTGGCATCGACCTTCGCGCGCGGGAACGCCTTGGCGCAGGCGATCGCAATACAGCCTGATCCGGTGCCGAGGTCGAGTATGTCCTTCACGCGACGTGCGTCGATCCACGGTGCGAAGCGGCGCTCGATGAGCTCGGCGATCGGCGAGCGCGGAATCAGCACGCGCTCATCGACGTGAAACGGCAAGCCCGCGAACCAGGTCTGCTGCGTGAGGTACACCACCGGGATCCGCTCGCGGATGCGCCGCTCGAGCAGCGCCTCGATGGCCGCCCGCGAACGCGCGGCAACGCGCCGCGCATAGTCGCGCGGCTGCGGCGGCACGGGCAGTTCGAGCACGTGCCACACGAGGGCGGCCGCATCGTCGCGCGCATTGTCGGTGCCATGGCCGTAATGGAGGTTGGCGCGCGCGAGCCGCCGCGCGGCGTTTGCGATTACCTGTCGCACGGTCGGGTTTGCGCGCCGAATGTGGGATAATTTCCCCATGTCCACTCCGAAGTCCTGGCTCAGCTGGTCGCTGCTCATCGTCGCCGCAGCACTCACTGGCGCGTGGATTGCCCGCGCGACCCTCACGTCCCAACCTGCACCCGCACCGGTGCTGCAATCGGGCACCTGGCTGCCTGACGCGCGCGATATCGCCATGCCGACACTCACCGACAGCGCCGGCGCGCCGTTCACGGGCGAGTCGTTCGCGGGGCATGCCAGCCTGCTGTTCTTCGGTTTCACGCGCTGCCCGGACGTGTGCCCGAACACGCTCGCACTGTTGACGCAGGTCATGCGCAGCACGCGGGCCGCGAACCTCACCGTCTATCTCGTCTCGGTCGATCCGGAACGCGACACTCCCGAAGTACTGCGGGCTTACCTTGCAGGTTTCGATCCGCAGTTTATCGGGCTTACGGGTGACCCGCTCGACATCAAGGCCCTGGCGCGCACGGTCGGCACCGCAATGGTCAAGGTCGACCTGCCGGGCAATACCTACACGATGGATCATTCGGCGACGCTCTACCTGCTCGACGATGCCGGTCGGCTGCGTGCCGTGTTCACGCAGCCTCTCGATGTCGAGACACTCGCGAGCGATCTCGCCGCCGCCGTGGCGGCGACTCGCGCGTGAGCGGCATACCGGGCCCCGGGGACCTGCACGGGCCCGGTGCGGCCCCGACCGACAGCCTCGGTGCGCGGGTGTTCGTCGGCATGCAGTACCTGCTGCCGCAACACGGCATCTCGCGCCTGGTGCACAGGCTTGCGCGGGTGCGCACCGCGTGGATCAAGAACCTGCTGATCGATGCCTTCGTGCGCCACTTCAGGCCCGACATGGCCGATGCCGCCGAAACCGACCCGCGCGCCTATCCGACCTTCAATGCGTTTTTTACCCGCGCACTGCGCAGCGACAGCCGGCCGGTCGATTTCGATGCGGCTGCCATCGTTTCTCCCGTCGATGGCACAGTGAGCGAGTGCGGCCCGATCCGCGGCGATCGCCTGCTGCAGGCGAAGGGCCACGACTACACGCTCGATGCACTGCTCGCGGGCGACGCGCAATTGGCGGCGCGCTTCGAGGGCGGCCAGTTCGCGACGATCTACCTCGCGCCATTCAACTACCACCGCATCCACATGCCGCTCGCGGGTGAGCTCGCAGCGACCGCGTATGTGCCGGGCTGGCTGTTCAGCGTCAATCGCGTGACCGCAGCGCATGTCGCCGGGCTGTTTGCGCGCAACGAGCGCGTCGTGTGCAGCTTCGAGTCGCCGGCCACACCCTGGGCACTGATCCTCGTCGGGGCACTGAACGTCGGCAGCATGGAAACGGTGTGGCACGGCGAAGTCGCTCCACGCACCCCGCGCATCAGTGCGAACCTGCCGAACGATGCGAGCCGCGCGCCGCTCGCGCTGCCGAAAGGCGCCGAACTGGCCCGCTTCAACATGGGCTCCACGGTGATCCTGCTGCTACCGGCGGGCCGCGCGCAGTGGCATCCCGATCTCGGGGCCGGTCGCGTCGTGCGGATGGGTGAGCGCATCGGCACGCTCGCACCGCCTCGCCTGCCCGCCCCCTGAGCGCGCCATGGCTGGCGGCCCCATCGATTTCGCGCCGAGTGCCACGCTGGCGCAGCTGGAACGCCGTGCGGCCGCGCTCGCAAGCGCGCGCGCGTTCTTCGCCGCGCGCGACGTCATGGAAGTCGATCCACCGGCGCTGATCAACGCACCGGTGACCGACGTGAACCTGCAATCGGCGCGGGTACAGCTGCCTGGCAGCGACCCCGCAGCGAGCTACGCCCTGCACACCTCCCCCGAGTACACGATGAAGCGGCTGCTCGCCGCGGGCAGCGGGGACATTTATTTCCTCGGCCACGTATTTCGCGGCGCCGAGCGCGGCCGGCTGCACAACCCCGAGTTCACGCTCATCGAGTGGTATCGGCGCGGCTTCACGCTCGCGCAACTGATGCAGGAAGTCGCGCAGCTCATCGCGCAGCTGTGCCGGCGCGAATTCAAGTCCGAGTATCTCAGCTATCGCGAGGCGTTCGAACGGGAAGCGGGCTTCGATCCGTTGACCGCGCAAGATCAGGTGCTGCAGGTCACCGCGAGCAGATTGGGGTTGTCGGGGGACACCCTCGGCGCGGCCACCCGCGACGAGTTGCTCGATCTCATCATGGGTGTCGCAGTCGGACCGCGACTCGGTCGCGGCACCCTGACCTTCGTGCAGGATTATCCGGCTTCGCAAGCGGCGCTTGCGCGGCTCGATCCCCGGGATGCGCGTGTCGCGCTGCGCTTCGAGGTGTATGCCGAGGGTATCGAACTCGCGAACGGCTTCGACGAACTGGCCGACGCCACCGAACAGCGCGCGCGCTTCTTGGCCGACCAGCGCGAGCGGCAGCGACGCGGATTGCCGGTCGGGCCGCTCGACGAGCGCCTGCTCGCGGCACTCGCCGCAGGCCTGCCGCCCTGCGCCGGTGTCGCGGTGGGCTTCGACCGCGTATTGATGCTCGCCGAGGGCGCCGAGCGCATCGATGCGGTGCTGCCGTTTGCACTGGAGCGCGCATGAGCTTTACAACCGCACACTACGACTTCACGGACAAGGCGCGCGGCTATGCGGAACTCGCGCGCGACGTCGCCGCGCTGCTCGCCGATGAGCGCGACTGGATCGCCAATACCGCGAACGCCACGGCGCTGCTCTACGCGGCGCTACCGGACCTCAACTGGGTGGGCGTGTATGTCCCGACCACCGATCGTGCGGGCACGCGCGAGCTGATCGTGGGTCCCTTCCAGGGCAAGCCCGCCTGCGTGCGCATCGCGATGGGCCGTGGCGTGTGCGGTACGGCGGCGGTACGGCGCGAAACGATCGTGGTACCGGATGTGAATGCCTTCGACGGACATATCGCCTGCGATACGGCATCGCAATCGGAGATCGTCGTGCCACTGCTGCGCGCGGACAGGCCGGGCGATGCCGGGTTCGTGGGTGTGCTCGACGTCGACAGCCCGCGGCTCGCGCGCTTCGGCGAGATCGACCGCGCGGGCCTCGAGCGCATCGCGGCGATCATCGTAGCGGCGAGCGACTGGCCTTAGCGCCTCGCAGCTGCGGCGCCGTTCGCCATCGCTGCGCCGGCCGCCACCCTTGCGCCGCCGGCTGGGCCGCGCTCAGCTCTTGGAGCGCGAAATGTACTCGCCCGTGCGCGTATCGATGCGCAGCATTTCACCTTCGTTGATGAACAGCGGCACGCGCACGACGGCACCGGTTTCGAGCTTCGCCGGCTTCTGGCCGCCGGTGGCGGTGTCGCCGCGCAGGCCCGGATCGGTCTCGACGACCTTCAGGTCGATGTGCGGCGGCGGCGTGACCTGCAGCGGCACACCGTTCCACAGGGTCACCATGCACACGGTGCCGTCCTTGAGCCACTGCGCGGCGTCGCCGACCGCGGTCTTGCCCGCCGTGTGCTGCTCGAAGTTGTCGGGCACCATGAAGTGGTAGAAGTCGCCGTCCTGGTAGAGATACTGCATGTCGATATCGACGACGTCGGCAGCCTCGGCCGTGTCGCCCGACTTGAACGTGCGTTCGATCGTGCGGCCCGTCTTCAGGTTGCGGACCCTGACCCGGTTGAACGCCTGCCCCTTGCCCGGCTTGACGAACTCGTTCTCGAGCACGACGTAAGGATCGCCATCGAGCAACAGCTTGACGCCGGACCGGAACTCGCTGGTGTTGTAGCTGGCCATTTTTTTCTCTAAAAGGGCGCGAATGATAACGGCAAGACCATCCGGCCGCCACCCGCCTGCATGGCAAACCGAGCTCGCGCAGGCCATCAGCGACCCGGCACAGCTGCTCGAAGCGCTGTCGCTCGATCCCGCGCTGCTCGCACCAATGCAGGCCGCCGCCGCCGGTTTCCGCCTGCGCGTGCCGTGGTCCTATGTGCGGCGCATGCGCCCCGGCGACCCGCGCGATCCGCTGCTGCGGCAGGTTCTGCCGCTCGGCGAAGAGCTTGTCGAAGCACCGGGATATTCCGCCGATCCGCTCGGCGAGCGCGCCGCCAATCGCGTGCCGGGTTTGCTGCACAAGTACCATGGCCGGGCGCTGCTCATCACGACCGGCGCCTGCGCCGTGCATTGCCGCTACTGTTTCCGCCGCGAGTTCCCGTACGAGGCGCAGGCCACGACCGGCCGCTGGAGCGAAGCGCTGCAGGCGGTCAAGGCCGACAGCAGCATCGAGGAACTCATCCTGAGCGGTGGCGATCCGTTGTCGCTCTCCAACGAGCGGCTTGCGGCGCTGACCGGCCAGCTCGCCAGCATCCCGCACCTCGCGCGCCTGCGCATCCATACGCGTGCACCCATCGTGCTGCCTTCACGTGTGGACGGCGGACTCGTGCACTGGCTTGCGCAGTTGCCCTGGCCCGTGGTCGTGGTGGTGCATGCCAATCACGCGCAGGAGATCGATGCGGAAGTAGCCGCCTCGTTCGCGCGCCTGCGCGGCAGCGGCGCGACGCTGCTCAATCAGTCCGTGCTGCTCGCCGGCGTGAACGACGATGCGGATGCGCTCGAGAATCTGTCGATGGCCCTGTTCGCGGCCGGTGCCCTGCCCTACTACCTGCACCTGCTCGACCGGGTGCGAGGTGCGTCACATTTCGACGTCCCGCAGGCGCGTGGCCGCGAGCTGATGCAGGCGATCAGTGCCCGCCTGCCGGGCTACCTGGTGCCGCGACTCGCGCGCGAGGACGCCGGCGCCCCCGGCAAGACCGTCCTGCTGTAATCTGTGGGCTGCAAGCTGCTCGCTGTTTCCGGAGATTGAGCCCTGTCTGACACGACCGCCGTACCGGTCATCGTGTTCGCGCCCTCGCGCGACGCGGTTGAGGCCATCAATTCGCACCTGCGCCGCGCAGGTCATGCGGTGCATTGCACCTGGATTCCAGAGCTGGGCGACCTGGGTGACGCACTCACGCAGATCAACCCCGAGATGCTCGTCTGCCAGCCGCGCGCTGCGGGCGAACTGTCAGCGGTCGCAGCCGTGCGCACCCAGCTCACGCCCGAAGTGCCGCTGATCGCGCTGGTCGACGCCGCGGACGAAGCCGCGATCGCCGCCGCCATCGCCGCAGGCGCGCGCGATGCGGTCACGCTGGCGCGTCCGGATCGGCTGCGCGCCGTCATCGAGCGCGAGCTGCGCAGCTATCGGCTCGAGCGCGCGCTCAACACCACGTTGCAGTCCGCGCGCGACTACCGCAAGCAGCTCGAAGCCGTGCTCGAACGCAGCACCGATGCCGTGGTGCAGGTCCAGGAAGGCATCGTCGTCGAGGCCAACGCGTCCTGGCTCACCGTATTCGGCATCGCCAACGCGGCATCACTCACCGGCCAGCCGCTGATGGATCTGTTCGAGGAATCCTCGCACACCGCACTCAAGGGCGCGCTCGTGGCCTGCCTGCAGGGACGCTGGACCGACCATGTGCTGAAGGCCGACGCATTGCGGCCGGACGGGACCGTGCTGCCACTCGAATTCGTGCTGTCGCAGGGTGTGTTCGATGGCGAGCCCTGCGTGCGCCTGATCGTGCCGGCGCGCAAGCGCGACGAACGCGAGCTTGCCAGCGAACTCGCCGATTCCGTGCGACGCGACCCCGGCACGGGCCTGCTGTATCGGCGCCCGTTGCTCGAGGCGATCGCCGCGCGCACTTCGACTGCCGCGCGCGGCGGGGTGCGCTACCTTGCGCTGCTGCGGCTCGACAAGTTCGCCACGCTCGAGAAGGAAATCGGGCCCATCGCGAGCGAGCAGCTGCTGACCGAGTTTGCCGGCATGCTGCGCGAGCACGCCAACCCGACCGACATCGCCGGCCGCTTCAGCGGCACATCGTTCCTGCTGCTGCTCGAGCGTGGCAACGAGCGCGACGTCGAAGCCTGGGCAGAACAGTTTGTCGCGCGTGTCGCGAAGCACGTGTTCCACGTCGGCGCCAAGACGCTCGGTGCGACCTGCTCGATCGGGTTGGGCGTCGTGCCGCATGGCAGCCCGCACATCGAGGACGCGGTCCTCGATGCTGTCGACGCGTGCCGACGCGCCCGCCACCAGGGCGGCGGGCGCATTGCGATGCTCGATCGCGCCGATGCGGACTCGCGCGTGCAGGCCTACGACCAGGTCTGGGTCAAGCACATCAAGGCGGCGCTGATGGAGAATCGCTTCCGGCTCGTGCAGCAGCCGGTCGCCTCACTGCGCGGCGACGACCCGCAGATGTTCGATGTGCTGGTGCGCATGCTGGATCACCAGAAGAAGGAAGTGCTGCCGGCCGATTTCATGGCCGCCGCCGAGCGCAACGACCTGCTGCGCAACATCGACCGGTGGGTGGTCGGCGCGTCGCTGTCGTTCGCGGCCCAGCGGCGCCCGGGCTGCCTGTTCGTGCGCCTCGCGAAGGACAGCCTGCTCGATCCGTCATTCCCCGGCTGGCTCGACGGCCAGCGCAAGGCCACCGGCGCCGAACCTGCGCGCGTGTGCTTCCAGGTCACCGA
>CADEFJ010000027.1 GCA_902826575.1 uncultured Pseudomonadota bacterium
CAGCAGGGCCAGGGCCACTGCCGGGACCGTCGTGCGCCTCACTCGCCTTTCTCGAACACTTCCGCGGCGATCGTCTGTGCGAGGTCGTGCACGGCCATCGCATAACGCACGCTGCGGTTGTAGCGGGTGATGGTGGTGAAGTTGGCAAAGCCGATCCGCACGCCCGGACCGTGCTCGGTTTCGGCGGGGACCAGGATCACCATGGTTTCGCCAGGCAGCGACGAGTCGAACACGAGGCCTTTTTCGCGCGCGGAGGCCAGCGTGTCGGTCAGCGACAGGTTGCGCGGATCGAGCTCGAGCGTACGGCCCTCGGCCATGCTCGCCTCGATCAGCACCGGCCCGCCAGGCTGCCAGTCATGTTCGCGGAAGTAGTTGGCAACGCTCGCCGCGACGTCGTCCCAGCTCGCGAACAGGTCGCGTCGGCCGTCGCCGTCGCCATCGACGGCGTAACGCCGGTAGCTCGAGGGCATGAACTGTGGCGCGCCCATTGCGCCGGCGTACGATCCGAGCGCCGTCAGCGGATCGACGCCTTCCTCGCGCGACAGCAGCAGGAAGTTGGTCAGTTCCTTGCTGAAAAAGGGCGCTCTCGGCGGATAGTCGAATGCCAGCGTGGCGAGCGCATCGAGCACGCGATAATTGCCGGTGATGCGGCCGTAATAGGTCTCGACGCCGAGGATCGCGACGATGTATTCGGGCGCGACACCGCGCTCTTTCGCGATGCGCTCGAGCAGCTCCCGGTGCTGCTGCCAGAAGGCCACGCCCTCACGCACGCGCTGCGCGGTGAGGAAGCGCTTCCTGTATTCCCACCACGGCGAGACCTTCTCGGCAGGCCGCTGCATCGCCTCGATGATCTTCGGCTTCGGTTCCGCCCTGGCGATCAGGCCATAGAGATCTTCGGCTGCGATCCCCTCGCTGGCCGCGGCCGCCTCGACGTACTGGCGGATGTCGGCGCGCGCGAGATCGAAACGGTCGGTGCCGCCGAACACGCCGTCCGCATGGGCGGCGGGAAGCGCGAGGCAGGTGACGGCGAGGGCGGTGGTGAGTGTCCTCAAGAGCGAATCAGTTTCCGGTGCGAATAGAGCGACATCAGAATACCGAAGCCCGCCATCAGGGTCACCATCGATGTACCGCCGTAGCTGACGAGCGGTAGCGGTACGCCGACGACCGGCAGCAGGCCGCTGACCATGCCGGTATTGATGAAGACATAGACGAAGAACGTGATCGCGATGCTGCCGGAGAGCAGGCGCGCAAAGGTTTCCTGGGTCTGCATCGCGAGGAAGATTGCCCGGCCCACGACGAACAGATAGAGGAAGATCAGCAGCGCCAGGCCCACGAGGCCGAATTCCTCGCCGATCACGGCGAATATGAAGTCGGTGGAGCGCTCCGGCAGGAATTCGAGCTGGCCCTGGCTGCCGTTCATCCAGCCCTTGCCGAAAATGCCGCCCGAGCCGATCGCGATCTGCGACTGGATGATGTGATAGCCGGCGCCGAGCGGATCGGATTGCGGGTCGAGGAACATCAGCACGCGTTTTTGCTGGTAGTCGTGCAGGAAGCTCCAGCCGAACCAGGCGCCAATCGCGGTGATGCCCGCGAGCGCGAGGATGATGCGGATCTGCAGCCCCGCCATCAGGATCACCAGGACACCGGCGATCGTGATCAGCACCCCGGTGCCGAGGTCTGGTTGGGCAATCGTGAGCGCCGCCGGCAGGAAGATGATCAATACGGTGACCAGCAGGTTGGGCGTCGACGGCGGCAGCGGCCGCTCGTGCAGGTACCACGCGCACATCATGGGCACGGCAATCTTCATGATTTCCGAGGGCTGGAAGCGGAACAGGCCGAGGTCGAGCCAGCGCTGCGCGCCCTTGCCGACATAGCCGACCACGTCGACGACGACCAGCAGCACTATGCCCACCACATAGATGATCGGGGTGGCGCGGCGCAAGAATCCAGGTTTCACCTGTGCAAGGATCAGCATCACGACGATGCCGATGCCGAGGCGCGTGGCGGACTTGAGCACCGCGCCGACATTCTGGCCCGAAGCGCTGTACATGACGATCAGGCCGTAGAGCGCAATCAGCGCGAGCCCCACCAGCAGCGGGCCGTCGAGCTTCAGGCTCGCGAGCGCACGCGCCGAGCGGGTCAGCGTGCGGCGCGTGTAGGAGCTGTCGATGCTGCCGTAGGTCACGCGCCGCCTCCGTTCACCAGCCAGGCGTCCATGACCTTGCGCGCAATCGGCGCGGCTCCGGTGGAGCCGAAGCCGCCGTTCTCGACGATTACCGCCACGGCGATGCGCGGCGCTTCCGCCGGGGCAAAGGCGATGAACCATGAATGATCGCGCAACCGTTCGGCCACGGTCTTCTCGTCGTACTTTTCGGTTTGTCCGACGGAGAACACCTGCGCGGTGCCGGTCTTGCCGGCGATCGCGTAGGTCATGTTCCGCCCGGCGGTGGCCGCCGCAGTGCCGCGACCCCGCAGCGCCCCGAGCATGCCTTCCATCACCAGGTGCCACTGCTCCGGCGTCGCACTGACTTCGGCGTCCTTCTGCGGCGCGAGGTGGCGCACTGCGCCGCTGACGGGATCGCGCACCGCATTGACGAGCCGCGGCTTCCAGGACGTGCCCTGGTTCGCGAGGATCGAGGTGTAGTGCGCAAGTTGCAGCGGCGTCACCAGGAAGTAACCCTGGCCGATGCCGAAGTTGACCGTCTCGCCCGGGAACCAGACCTGATCCGCGGGGTTCGAGAACGCCTTGCGCTTCCACTCGCGCGAGGGCAGCAGGCCGGGCTTTTCGCCGCCGATGTCGATGCCGGTCAGGCTGCCGAAACCGAAGGGTGCGAGAAAGGCCGCGATGCGATCGACGCCAAGGCGGCTGGCGAGGTCGTAGAAGTACACGTCGCAGGAGCGCGCAATGGAATCGACGATGCCCACCGCACCGTGCCGGCCGCTGCGGCCCTCGCGGAACATGCGGCTGCTGCCGGGCAGGCGGAACACACCGGCGCAGAAACGGGTCTGGGACGGATTCACCTCGCCATAGGCGAGGCCTGCGAGCGCGATTGCCGGCTTGATCGTGGATCCCGACGGGTAGGTGCCGCGCAGTGCGCGGTTGAACAGCGGGCGATCGATGTTGTCGAGCAGCGCCTGGTACTCGACGCGCGAGATGCCACGACCGAAGGCATTGGGGTCGTAGCCCGGCCGGCTCACCAGTGCGATCACGTCGCCGTTGGCAGGATCGATCGCGATCACGGCGCCGCGCCGCGCGCCGAGTTCCGTCTCCGCGACCTTCTGCACCTCGAGGTCCATTGCCAGGATCAGGTCCTCGCCGGCGACCGGATCGACGGTATTGAGGTTCGGCACGAACGCGCCCTGGCGCTGCACCGATCGGCCCTGCGCATTCACTAGTATCTCGCGCGAGCCGTTATGGCCGTGCAGTTCGGCTTCGTAGGCCGCTTCGACGCCCAGCTTGCCGATCAGCGTGGTGCCCGAATAGGCCGCCCGATCGATGCGGGCGAGATCCTGCTCGCTGATGGCCGCCACATAGCCGAGCGCGTGCACCGCGATCTCGCCGTAGGGATAGGAGCGGGCGAGGCGGGTGCGGATGTCGACGCCCGGGAACTCGTAGCGATGCACCGCGAAGGTGGCGATCTGCTCGTCGTCGAGGCGCAGGCGGATCGGTACGCTGTCGAAGCTGCGGTGCGATCGCACCAGCTTGCGTGCGTCGTCGATGTCGTCGGCCGGGATCAGGCCGATATCGCTCAGGCGCTGCAGCGTCGCGTCGAGGTCGGACACTTCCTCGCGGACCAGTTCGAGCTGGTAGGCCGGACGGTTCTCGGCGAGCACGGTGCCGTTGCGATCGAGGATCAGACCGCGCGGCGCCGGCAGCGGCTCGATGCGCACACGATTGCCCTGCGACAGGTCGGTGTAGTAGTCGTGGCGCACGACTTGCAGCGTGACGAGGCGTGCAAACAGCACCAGCGCGAGTACCCCGATCAGCGCGCCTGCGATCAGCGCGCGCCGTTCGAACAGCCGTTGCTCCTTCCAGTGGTCCTTGATGCGAACTCTTGCTGCCATTGCGCCTCAGCGCGGTCGATGCGTGCGCGACAGCACGCCGAAGACCACTGGCCAGATCAGCCCGCCGGTTACCGGGTGCAGCCAGCGCAGCGCCGAATTCAGCGTGTGGCCGGTCCAGCCGTCAATGCACCAGACGACGAACTCGTAAAGCGTGAGCGCGGCGAACACGATCAGCGCCTGCTCGAACAGCGGCTTGGCGCGGATCAGCAGGTGAAAGCGCATCACCAGGAAGGCGACCAGCGTCAGCGCGAGCGCGTGCTCGCCGAGCACGGCGCCGCGGAATACGTCGAGCGCGAGCCCGCAGGCGAACGGGAACAGCAGGCCGCCGGCGCGCGGCGACACGATCGACCAGTAAAGCACGACGAGTACGAGGAACGCGGGGCGTGCGATCGACAGCCAGTCCGGCAGCGGCACGACCTGGAAGATGAGCGCAATGAGCGCCGAGAGCAGCATCGGCCCGCGGGGTTCCCTCGCCCGCGCGTTCATGGGCTGGCCTCGGGAGGGGCGGGAACGACGGTGGATGGTGCGGCCGGTGCGGCGGGATGGTCGGCGCGGAACCACACCAGCATGACCTCGCGATCGCGGTCGATCGCCGCGAGCGGCTCGGCGTGCACCAGCGCGAGCGGCTGGCCGGGATCGCGCCCGACATCGATCACGCGCGCCACCGGGTAACCGGCGGGAAACACTCCGCCAAGACCTGAGGTCACCAGCACATCGTCGACCTTGATATCGGAATTGACCGGCAGGTAGGGCAGGGTCATCACGCCGGTGTTGCCCTGGCCGACGGCGATGGTGCGCAGGCCGCTGCGCAATACCTGCACCGGCACGGCATGCTCGGGGTCGGAGATCAGGATGATTTCGGCCGACCAGGGGCCGGCGCGCATCACCTGGCCGATGAGACCACCGCGCGCGAGCACGGACTGCCCCTTGAATACGCCGTCCGCGGCGCCCTTGTTCACGACCACCCGCTGTCGCAGCGTGGTGAGCTCGATGGCCAGCACTTCGGCGACGATCCATCGCTCGGCCACGTCGGGCATTGCGGCCGTGAGCTCGCGCAGCTGCGCGTTTTCGGCCTCGAGTGATTCAGTGCGCAGCGCACGCAGTTCGAGCGCCTTGTTCGCCTCGCGCAAGGCGGTGTTCTCGGCGGTGAGCCGCTCGCGCGTGGCGAAGTTCCCGCGCACCCAGCGCCAGGCGGCCGATGGCGAATTGACGGCGAGCTGCACCGGATAGGCGGCCGCCGATAGTCCGTAACGGGCGTACTCGAGCCAGTTGCCGCGCTGGTCGAGGAACATCAGCACGATCGCAAGCGCTGCGTAGAACGTGAAGCGTGGACCGGTCGCAGCAACGCGGCTGGGAACGGGACGACCTGATCCGAAGGTGACCACGCGCGATTATCCTAAGCGCGCGGCCAGGATCACTCCAGCCCGAAGTGGCCCGGGCCCATCTCGTCCATCAGTTCGAGTATGCGCCCTCCGCCACGCGCCACGCAGGTCAGCGGGTCGTCGGCGATCAGCACCGGCAGGCCGGTTTCTTCCATCAGCAGCTTGTCGATGTCGCGCAGCAATGCGCCGCCACCGGTGAGCACGATGCCGCGCTCGGCGACGTCGGCGCCGAGCTCGGGCGGGGTCTGCTCCAGCGCCTGTTTCACGGCGCTGACGATGCCCTGCAGCGGCTCCTGCAGCGCTTCGAGGATTTCATTGCTGTTAAGCGTGAACGCGCGCGGCACGCCTTCCGAGAGGTTACGGCCCTTGACCGACAGCTCGCGCACCTGCTGGCCGGGATAGGCCGAGCCGATCTCGATCTTGATGCGCTCGGCAGTCGCCTCGCCGATCAGGATGCCGTAGTTCCTGCGCACGTAATTCATGATCGCCTCGTCGAAGCGATCGCCACCGACGCGCGCCGAGGCGGCGTAGACGATGCCGTTCAGCGACAGCACCGCCACTTCCGACGTGCCGCCGCCGACATCGAGCACCATGGAGCCGCGCGCTTCGTGTACCGGCAGGCCGGCACCGACCGCGGCGGCCATCGGCTCGCTGACGATCCCGACGCTGCGCGCTCCGGCGCCTTCGGCCGATTCCTTGATCGCGCGTCGCTCGACCTGCGTGGAGCCGATCGGCACGCACACGAGTACGCGCGGCGAGGGCTTCAGCATCCGGTTGCCGTGTACCTTGTTGATGAAGTACTGCAGCATCTTTTCGGTGTAGGTGAAGTCGGCGATGACGCCGTCTTTCATCGGACGCACCGCGGTAATGTGCCCGGGCGTGCGCCCGAGCATGCCCTTGGCATCGCCGCCGACCGCGACGATGACCTTGCCGCCGCGATTGGGTTCGTCCTGGACCGCGACGACCGAGGGCTCGTTCAGCACGATGCCCTTGTCGCGCACGTAGATGAGCGTATTGGCAGTACCCAGGTCGATCGAAAGATCGCTGGAAAAGTAGCCGCGAAGGCGTTTGAACATGAAAGCGACCGGACCTTCGGGAAATCCCCGTAAAAGTGGCCGGTAATCTAGCAACCGACAACACTTTCCACAATACGAGGTGTATGATTTCGCGCCGTTTTTCCGTGATCTTCCTCTCATGAGCGTCAACCGATCAGACATCGAAAACATCGCCCGCCTTGCGCGCCTGTCGCTCAAGGAGGACGAAGTGGCCGGCTACGTCGAAACCCTCGGCAACATCCTCGCCATGGTGGGCCAGCTGGACCGGGCCGATACGGCCGGCGTCGATCCGATGGCGCACCCGCTTGCCGGCCAGACGCAGCGCTTGCGCCCGGATGAGGTCACCGAGACCGACCGGCATGCGCTCTACCAGGAGAATGCCCCGCGCGTCGAGGGCGGCTACTACATCGTGCCGCGGGTGATCGAATGAGCGCAGCTCCTCTGCACGCCCGCACGCTTGCGGAACTGGCCGCCGGCCTTGCCGCACGCGAGTTCTCGAGCGTCGAACTCACCCGGCATCTGCTGGCGCGACTCGAGACGGCGCAGCCACAGCTGAACGCCATGGTGTCGATCACCGCGGAGACGGCGCTCGCCGCGGCCGCCCAGGCCGATGGCGCCATAGCCGCCGGCAAGGCGGGGCCGCTGACCGGCCTGCCGATCGTGCACAAGGACATCTTCTGCACCCAGGGCGTGCGCACGACCTGCGGTTCACGCATGCTCGAAAACTTCGTGTCGCCCTACGATGCCACCGTCGTCGCGAAACTGAAGGCGGCCGGCACCGTAATGCTCGGCAAGTCGAACATGGACGAGTTCGCGATGGGCTCGTCGAACGAGACGAGTCATTTCGGGCCGGTGCGCAATCCCTGGGACACGACGTTGGTGCCGGGCGGTTCCTCGGGTGGCTCCGCCGCGGCCGTCTGTGCGCGGCTCGTGCCCGCCGCCACGGCGACCGATACCGGCGGCTCGATACGCCAGCCCGCCGCACTGACCGGCACTACCGGCCTGAAGCCCACCTACGGCCGCGTCTCGCGCTACGGCATGATCGCGTTCGCATCGAGCCTCGACCAGGCGGGCGTGCTGGCGGCATCGGCCGAAGATTGCGCGCTGCTGCTCACGGCCATGGCAGGCTTCGATCCGCGCGATTCGACCAGCGTCGATGTGCCGGTGCCGGATTACGCGGCGGCGCTCGGCGCGTCCGCCAAGGGGCTGCGCATCGGGGTCGTGAAGGAGTTCTTCGACACGGGGCTCGATGCCGACAACGAGCGGCAGCTGCGCGCGGCCCTTGCCGTGTACGCCTCGCTCGGGGCCACCATCGAGGAAGTGAGCCTGCCGAATGTGGGGCTTTCGGTGCCGACCTACTACGTGGTGGCGCCCGCCGAGTGTTCGTCGAACCTCGCGCGCTTCGACGGCGTGCGTTTCGGCCATCGCTGCGAGAAGCCGAAGGATCTGCTCGACCTCTACCAGCGCTCGCGCGGCGAGGGTTTCGGCGCCGAAGTGAAGCGCCGGATCATGACCGGCACTTATGTGCTCTCGGCGGGCTACTACGACGCCTACTACCTGAAGGCGCAGCGCGTGCGGCAGCTGATCAGCGCCGATTTCGCGCGCGCATTCGAGCGTGTCGACGTGCTGATGGGGCCGACCACCCCGACGCCTGCCTTCGCGCTCGGTGCGAAGACCGCTGATCCGGTCACGATGTACCTGAACGACATCTACACGATCGGCGCCAATCTCGCGGGCCTGCCCGCATTGTCGGTGCCGTGCGGTTTCGTGCGCGACCTGCCGGTCGGCCTGCAGATCGTCGGTCCGCATTTCTCGGAAGCGAAGCTGCTGGCAGCGGCGCACGCGCTGCAGCGCGAAACCGACTGGCACCGACAAATCCCGCGGCTCTGGCTGTAATCTGCTCGCTGCCAGCCGTTCGCAGTCGACTACAGGCGTAAACGCATCTATGGAATGGGAAACAGTCATCGGGCTGGAAATCCACGCCCAGCTCGCGACGCAATCGAAGATTTTCTCCGGTTCGGCGACGGCCTATGGTGCGGCGCCAAATGCGCAGGCCAATCTCGTCGATCTCGGCTATCCGGGCGTGTTGCCGGTGTTGAATGGCGCCGCAGTGCGCATGGCCGTGAAGTTCGGCCTTGCGATCAATGGCGAGATCGCGCCGCGCTCGGTGTTCGCGCGCAAGAACTACTTCTATCCGGACCTGCCGAAGGGCTACCAGATCAGCCAGTACGAGCTGCCGGTGGTCGGCAAGGGCTGGCTCGACATCACGCTGGAGGATGGCGCCAGGAAGCGCATCGGCATCACGCGTGCGCACCTCGAGGAAGATGCGGGCAAGTCGCTGCACGAGGGCGTGGCAGGTGCCACCGCGATCGACCTGAATCGCGCCGGCACACCGCTCGTGGAGATCGTCTCCGAGCCGGACATGCGTTCGGCCAGGGAAGCGGTCGCCTACATGAAAAAGGTGCACACGCTGGTGCGCTACCTCGGCATCTGCGACGGCAACATGCAGGAGGGTTCGTTCCGCTGCGACGCCAACGTGTCGGTGCGCAGGGTCGGCAGCGAGCAATTCGGCACGCGCGCGGAAATCAAGAACCTGAACTCGTTCCGCTTCGTCGAAAAGGCGATCAATTACGAGGTCGCGCGGCAGATCGACCTGCTCGAGGGCGGCGGCAAGGTGGTGCAGGAAACGCGCCTTTACGATCCCGACAAGGGCGAGACCCGCTCGATGCGCTCGAAGGAAGAGGCGAACGATTACCGCTATTTCCCCGATCCCGACCTGCTGCCGCTCGAGATCGACGCCGCGTTCCTCGATGAGGTGCGCGCCACGCTGCCGGAACTGCCCGACGCGAAGTCCGCGCGCTTCACCGCGCAGTACGGGCTGTCGGAATACGATGCCGGCGTGTTGAGCGCGAGCCGCGAGCTCGCCGACTATTACGAGGATGTGGTCAAACGCCTGGGTGGCGAGCCGAAACTCGCCGCAAACTGGGTGAACGGCGATCTCGCCGCCTTCCTCAACAAGGACAACCTCGAGATCACGGACAGCCGGGTCGGCCCGGCGCAGCTCGCCGGACTCGTCGCGCGTATTGCCGACAACACGATCTCCGGCAAGATCGCCAAGGAAGTCTTCGAGGCCATGTGGGCCAGCGGGCGCGATGCCGACGCGATCATCGAGGAGAAGGGAATGCGCCAGATCACCGATACCGGTGCGATCGAGCGCGCGATAGACGAGGTGATGGCGAGGAGCCCCGGCCAGCTCGCGGACTACCGCGCCGGCAAGGACAAGCTGTTCGGTTACTTCGTCGGCCAGGTGATGAAGGCGACGCAGGGCAAGGCCAATCCGGCGCAGGTGAACGAGCTGTTGAAGAAGAAGCTCGCGGGGCCGTGAGCGCGCCTCCAGGCACGGATCAGGTCCGGCGCTTCCTGCTCGAGGAATTCCCGGTCCGTGGGCAACTCGTGCAGCTCGAATCAAGCTGGGCGGCGCTGCGCGAGCACGCGAGGTATCCCGAGCCGGTGCGCGACCTGCTCGGGCAGGCAGTCGCTGCCGCAGTGCTGCTCGCCTCCACGCTCAAGTTCGAGGGCGGCCTCACGCTGCAGATGCAGGGCAGTGGTGCCGTGCGCCTGCTGGTCGCGCAGTGCACGCACGATTTCCGCATTCGTGCCGTCGCGCACTACGACGAAGCACGGGTCGCCGCCGATTTCGCCATGCTCGCGGGCGCGGGACGCATCACCGTGACGGTCGAGTCGCTCGAGCGCGGCGCTCCCTATCAGGGCATCGTGCCGCTCGAGGGCGCCTCGTTTGCCGAGTGTATCGATGGCTATTTCGCGACGTCGGAGCAGTTGCCGACGCACGTGCGCCTGGCCGCCGACGCCACGCGGGCCGGCGGTTTGCTGGTGCAGAAACTGCCGGGCAGTTCCGCGCAGGCCGCGGCCGATCCCGAGGCCGCAGCCAAAGTGTGGGCGCGCGTGCACGGCCATGCCGCGACGCTCGACGCGCGCGATCTGCTGTACGCGCCAGCCGAAACCCTGGTGCGCAGCAGTGCCACGGTCGACGACGTGCGCCTGTTCGCCGGCTCGCCCGTGAAATTCGAATGCCGCTGCACTCGGGACCGCGTGCTCAGCGTGCTGCGCGCACTCGGCGAGGACGAAGTGCGCGATGTGCTGGTCGAGCAGGGTGCCGTCACCGTGACCTGCGAGTTCTGCCACCGGCCCTATGTCTTCGATGCGATCGATGTCACCCAGGCCTTCGGCCCTCCCTCCGCACCGGCGCCAAAGCGCCTGAACTGATTCCGTTTGCGCCTTGTGCCCCAACGCTTTAAACTGATTATTAAGGAATTAAATATATATTTAATTAGATGCTGAGCCTGACACTAGCCACTGCCCTCCTGCGCGCTGCCGGCGAAGGCACGCGACTGCGCCTGCTGGTGCTCTGCGCGCAGCGCGAATGGAGCGTGACCGAGCTCGCCGCGAGTCTCGGGCAGAGCGAGCCGCGCGTTTCACGCCACCTGAAGGTGCTGTGCGAGGCGGGTCTGCTGCGACGCATGCGGCGTGGCCAGTGGGTGTGCTATTCGTTGGTGGACGAAGGCGATGCGGCCGCGCTCATGAGTGCCGTGCTGTCGCGCATCGATCCCGCGGACCCCGTACGGCGCCGTGATGCGCAGCAGGCGAGCGCGAGCGCACAGGAGATCCGGCCGGCAGTGCCCCGCCATTCGAAGCTTGGACGGGCGCTCGCGGCCTTCGTGCACGACAGCGCGCCGGCCGGCGTGGCGGGCAGCGCCGTGGTGATCGAGCCGGCGCACCTCGAACTCATCGACGCGACCGCCGCAATGGCGCGGCGCGTGACACTGGTCGCGGCGCGCGCCGAGGTGCGCGAGGCGCTGCGCGAGCATTGCGACCGCCGCGGCATCGCCGCCGACATTCGCGCGCGAGCAGCGAACGCGAGCGGCGCCTGGGATGCCGCGGTGCTCGACTGCAGCGGCGCCCTCGGCGCCGAGGGCGTCGAGGCTGCGCTGCGCGACATCCGCAACCGGTTGGCTCCCGCCGCATCGCTGTGGCTCGTCCTGCCCTACGAGCTCCTCGAGTACTCGCGCGGCAATGTCGTGGCGCACCCGATCACGGAGTTGCGCCGGGTGCTCGCCGCGGCGGGCTTTCGCACCGAAAAATTGAAGCCGATCGACGAGGGCGTCCACGTGCTCGTCGCACACGTCCACCTGTCCGCCCACGCAGTGAGTGCCGCATGATTGCCGTTTCCTTCGAGTTCTTTCCGCCCGCCGACGCAGCCATGGAGGCGACGCTGTGGCAGTCCGTGCAGCGCCTCGCGCCGCTCGCGCCGCGCTTCGTCTCGGTGACTTACGGCGCCGACGGCTCCACGCGCAGCCGCACGCACAACATCATCACGCGCGTCCAGCGCGAGACCGCACTCACCGGTGCGCCGCACCTCACCTGTGTCGGGGCGCCGCGCGAGGAGATCCTCGCCATCGCGCGCGCGTACTGGGAGCAGGGCATCCGGCACATCGTCGCGCTGCGCGGCGACCCGCCGCAGGGGGCCACGCGTTACGAGCCCCACCCCGGGGGCTACGCGTACGCCGCGGACCTGGTCGCGGCACTGAAGGGCGTCGCCGATTTCGAGATTTCGGTCGCCGCCTACCCCGAGGGGCATCCGGAGGCGCCGTCGCGCGAGCGCGATCTCGACAACCTGCGGCGCAAGGTCGACGCCGGCGCGACTCGCGCGATCACCCAGTTCTTTTACGACACGGAGGCCTACCTGCGTTTTCGTGACCGCTGCGCCGCACTCGGCATCAGCGTGCCGATCGTGCCGGGCATCCTGCCGATCACGCGCTTTCCGCAAGTACTGCGCTTTGCCGAGCGTTGCGGCGCGACGATACCCGCGCGCCTGCGCGAGCGTTTCGCCGGACTCGACGACGATCCGGATACGCGACGGCTCATTGCCGCGAGCGTCGCGATCGAGCAGGTCGAGCGCCTGCGCGAGCACGGTGTCACCGACTTCCATTTCTACACGCTGAATCGCGCCGAGCTGACTTATGCGATCTGCCACGCGCTCGGCGTGCGTCCGCCGGCGGCGCCCGCGATTGCGGCCGGGGCTCCGGCATGAGCACTTGCGATGCCGCGCACGGCCACAGCCACGGTCAGGCGCCCCACGGCCATGGCCAGAGCGCGACTCGCAGTCCGGGCAGATCGGATGCACAGGCCGCGGCCACACCCTATGTGATCGAGCCCGTGGACGAGGCGGCGCGCACCGGGCGCATCACCAGGCTGCGTGAATTGCTCGAGACGCGCATCGTGTTCCTCGACGGCGCCATGGGCACGATGGTGCAGCGGCACAAGCCCGACGAGGCGGTCTATCGGGGCGCGCGCTTCGCCGACTATGGCCGCGACGTGCGTGGCAACAACGAGGTGCTGTCACTGACACAGCCGGCGATGATCGCGGGCATCCATCGCGCGTATCTCGAGGCCGGCGCCGACATCATCGAGACGAACACCTTCAGCGCCAATGCCGTGTCGCAGTCCGATTACGGCATGGCGGCGCTGGTGCCCGAGCTGAACTACGCGTCCGCGCGCCTCGCGCGCCGCGTCGCCGACGAAGTCGCCGCGGCGAGTGGCGCGCCGCGCTTCGTCGCCGGGGCAATCGGCCCGACGACCCGCACGGCGTCGCTGTCGCCGGACGTCAATGATCCGGGCTTTCGCAATGTCACCTTCGACGGCCTCGCCGCGACCTACGGTGATGCGGCGCGCGCGCTGGCGCTCGGCGGCGTCGACCTGCTGCTGATCGAAACGGTCATCGACACGCTGAACGCGAAGGCGGCGCTGTTCGGCGCCCGCACGGCCCTCGACGAACTCGGCGTCGACCTGCCGATCATCGTCTCGGGGACCATTACCGACGCGTCGGGGCGCACGCTCTCGGGCCAGACTGGCGAGGCGTTCTGGAACTCGATCCGCCATGCCGCACCGCTGGCCGTCGGCCTCAACTGCGCACTCGGCGCACGGCAACTGCGCCCGTACGTCGAGGAACTCTCGCGGGTGTCGGATGCGTACCTGTGCGTCTACCCGAACGCGGGCCTGCCGAATGCGTTCGGCGAGTACGACGAGGAGCCGCAGGAGACGGCTGCAATCGTGCAGGAATTCGCGACCGCGGGATTCATCAATATCCTCGGCGGCTGTTGTGGCACGACACCCGAGCACATCCGCCTGATCCGCGAGGCCGTGGCGCCGGTGCCGCGCCGCGCGCGGCCTGTCATTGCGGCGCAGTGCCGCCTCGCCGGTCTCGAGCCGCTTGCGATCAGCGAGGCGAGCCTGTTCGTCAACGTCGGTGAACGCACCAATGTCACGGGCAGCGCCAGGTTCCGCAAGCTGATCGAGGCCGGTGATTATTCCGCCGCGGTCGAGGTGGCCCGCCAGCAGGTGACGAGCGGTGCGCAGGTCATCGACGTCAACATGGACGAGGGCATGCTCGACTCGGAAGCGGCGATGGTGCGATTCCTGAACCTGATCGCCGCCGAGCCGGACATCGCGCGCGTGCCGGTGATGATCGATTCGTCGAAGTGGGTGGTGATCGAGGCGGGCCTCAAGTGCCTGCAGGGCAAGGGCATTGTCAACTCGATCAGCATGAAGGAAGGTGAGGGGCCGTTCCTCGAGCAGGCGCGCAAGATCCGCCGCTATGGCGCCGCCGTCGTGGTGATGGCCTTCGATGAGCAGGGCCAGGCCGATACGGCCGAGCGCAAGGTCGCGATCTGCGAGCGTGCCTACCGGCTGCTGATCGACGAGGCCGGATTTGCGCCCGAGGACATCATCTTCGACCCGAACATCTTCGCGATCGCGACCGGCATCGAGGAGCACAACGGCTACGGCCTCGCGTTCATCGAGGCGACGCGCGAGATCAAGCGCCGGTTGCCGCATGCGCTGGTGTCGGGCGGCGTCAGCAACGTGTCGTTCTCGTTCCGCGGCAACGACCCGGTGCGCGAGGCGATGCATTCGGTGTTCCTGTACCACGCGATCCAGGCGGGCATGGACATGGGCATCGTCAACGCCGGCCAGCTCGCGATCTACGAGGACATCGACGCGGAACTGCGCACCACCTGCGAGGACGTGGTGCTGAATCGCAGGGCCGACGCCACCGAGCGCCTGCTCGAGCTGGCGCAGCGCTACAAGGGCGGCAAGACCGAGCGGCGCGAGGCCGACCTTGCCTGGCGGCAACTGCCGGTCGCCAAGCGCCTCGAACACGCGCTCGTCAAGGGCATCGACGACTACGTCGTGCAGGATGCCGAGGAGGCGCGCCTGTCGTTCGATCGGCCGATCAAGGTGATCGAGGGTCCGTTGATGGACGGCATGAATGTCGTCGGCGACCTGTTCGGCGCCGGCAAGATGTTCCTGCCCCAGGTGGTCAAGAGCGCGCGCGTGATGAAAAAGGCGGTCGCGCACCTCGTGCCCTACATCGAGCTCGAGAAGGACAGCGCCTCGCGGACCAATGGCAAGATCGTGCTCGCCACCGTCAAGGGCGACGTGCATGACATCGGCAAGAACATCGTCGGCGTCGTGCTCCAGTGCAACAGCTTCGATGTCGTCGATCTCGGCGTGATGGTGCCGTGCGAGCAGATCCTCGAGGCAGCGCGGCGCGAGAAGGCCGACATGATCGGACTGTCGGGCCTGATCACGCCGTCGCTCGATGAAATGGTGCACGTGGCGCGCGAGATGAAGCGCCAGGGAATGAGCCTGCCGCTGCTGATCGGCGGGGCGACCACGTCACCCGCGCACACGTCGGTCAAGATCGCGCCGCAGTACGACGAGGCGGTCGTGTACGTGAAGGACGCGTCGCGCGCCGTCAGCGTCTGCCAGTCGCTGATCACCGCCGACCTGCGCGGCGCGTTCGTCGAGAAGAATGCGATCGAGCACGAACGGCGCCGGGAGCAGCATGCCGGCAAGCGCGTGAAGCAGCCCGACGTGTCGATCGAGGCGGCGCGCGCCAATCGTCACCAGATCGACTGGAGCGCGTTCCATCCGGTGCGACCGGCGGCGCTCGGCGTGCATGCGTTCAACGACTACCCGCTCGAGGAACTGCTGGGCTTCATCGACTGGATGCCGTTCTTCAATGCCTGGGAGTTTTCCGGCAAGTTCCCCGACATCCTCACCGACCCGATCGTCGGGGAGGCCGCGAGCAACCTGTACGCCGACGCGCGTCGCATGCTCAAGCAGATCGTCGCGGAACGCTGGCTCACCGTGAATGCCGTCATCGGCCTGTGGCCAGCGAACGCGGTTGGCGACGACATCGAGGTCTACGCCGACGAGTCGCGCCGCACGGTGATCGCGACGCTGTCGCACCTGCGCCAGCAGAAGCAGAAGCCGACGGGCCACCCGCACTCCTGTCTTACCGACTACATCGCGCCGCGCGATACGGGAGTGGGCGACTACATCGGTGGTTTCGCCGTGACGGCCGGACTTGGCATCGAGCCACACCTCGAGCGCTTCCGCGCCGCGCTCGACGACTACTCGGGCATCATCCTGAAGGCGCTGGCGGATCGCCTCGCCGAGGCCACGGCCGAGCATTTCCACGAACGCGTGCGCCGCGAGCTGTGGGCCTATGCGCCGGACGAGCAGCTCACCAACGACGAACGGATCCGCGAGGCCTATCGCGGCATCCGCCCGGCGCCGGGATATCCCGCCTGCCCCGACCACACCGAGAAGCGCAAGCTGTGGCGGCTGCTCGATGCCGAGCAGCGCGCGGGCATCACGCTCACCGAGTCGTATGCGATGTACCCGACGGCCGCGGTCAGCGGCTGGTATTTCGCGCACCCGGCGTCGCACTACTTTCCGGTCGGCAAGATCGCGCGCGACCAGGTGGTGGATTACGCACGCCGGAAAGAGTGGTCGGTTGAGGAGGCGGAGCGGTGGCTGGCGCCGGCGCTTGGCTACTAGAGCTGAGAGCTTAGAGCTGAGAGCTTGGGGCCCGCGTGCAGCGCCCAGCACTTGGCTTCTGGCCCTAAGCTCTCCGCTCTAAGCTCTATGCTCGAAGTTCCGAGCCCCGCCCTTGGCGCTTGCACTGGACCCGTGCGCGTGTATAGTTGCGTAGTACGTTAAATATTAAGGCGTGGAGTAATTAATATGCGTGCTGTGCCGGCGGGATGGCCCCGCATTTCCGTGTCCGTGTTCTACGAGGATCCTGCCCGCGCGATCGACTGGCTCGCCGAGGCCTTCGGCTTCGAGGTGCGGCTCAGGATCGAAGGCGAGGGCGGGGCGATCGAGCATTCCGAGCTCACCTATGGCGAGGGGCTGCTGTTCGTCGGCGGCGCGGGTGCGGCGAACCGTCATCCCGAACGCGCGTTTCCGGCCAGTCCGCGCAGCATCGGGGATCGCAACACCCAGGCGATGTGCATCTTCGTCGACGATGTCGATGCGCACTGCGCGGCGGCGCGCAAGGCCGGCGCGCGGATCGAGATGGAGCCGACGACCACCGACTACGGCGACGATTACTGGACCGACCGCGCCTATCTCGCGGTCGACCCCGAGGGCCACCGATGGTGGTTCATGCAACGCCTGAAGTCCGCCGGCAAGTGACACGTAACGCGCGCGTCGACGCAACGCTTGCCGCGCTCGCGGATCCGGCGCGCCGCGCGGTGGTCGAGCAGTTGCGCGCGGGCCCGGCGCGTGCCGGGGATCTCGCACGCAGGCTCGCGATGAGCCCGCCGCGCATGAGCCAGCATCTGCGCACACTCAGGCGCAGCGGCATCGTCGAGGAATCGGGCATCGATGGCGATGCGCGTGTGCGGCTCTACCAGTTGCGGCGCGAACCATTCGCCGAATTGCGCAGCTGGAGCGAAAGCATCGAATCGTTCTGGACGGTGGAGCTCGAGGCCTTCCGGCGCTACGCCGAGCGGCGGACCGGGAAGCGACGATGAGCGATCGTGGCCGGCCTGATGCGCGAGCGGGCGCCGGCGCGCGCCCGGGTGACCAGGCGCGCGTCAGCGCCATGGTTGCCGTGTCGGTAGCCGAAGCCTTCGACATCTTCACGCGCGAGACGGACTTGTGGTGGCGACATGGCGCGCGCTTCCGGGCGGGCGGACGATCGCCGGGTGCGCTGCATTTCGAGCCGGGCGCGGGTGGCCGGCTGTTCGAGGAATTCCGCGGTGCATCGGGCGCGCAGCTGGTCGAGTTCGGGCGCATCACCGTGTGGGATCCGCCCGCCCGGCTCGTGTTCGAGTGGCGCAACGTGAACTTCGCGCCGGACGAGAAGACGGAGGTCGACGTGAGCTTCGAGCCGGCTGGCCGCGGGACGCGTGTGACGGTCGTGCATCGCGGCTGGGCAGCACTGCGCGTCGATCATCCGGCGCGGCATGGCCAGGACGCCGCTGCTTTCATCCGCATGATCGGCCTGTGGTGGGGTGATCTGCTCAGCGCGTTGCGCGAGCGCGCGGCGCGCCGCCCGTAGCGGCGGGCACCTCGACGTGCGGCATCTGCCCGAGTATCCAGTCACGGCGGCGCTGCACGTACGGGGACGGGGGCTCGGCACGATAGCGGCGCGGATTCGGCAGCACCGCGGCGAGGGTCGCCGCCTGCGCGCGCGTCAGCTGCTTCGCACTTTTTTTCCAGTAAGCCTGCGCCGCCGCCTCCACGCCGTAGATGCCGTGTCCGAATTCGGCGATGTTGAGGTAAACCTCGAGGATGCGCTGCTTGGGCCACAGCACCTCGATCAGCACGGTGAACCAGGCCTCGAGTCCCTTGCGCACCCAGGAGCGGCCGCGCCACAGGAACAGGTTCTTCGCGACCTGCTGGCTGATGGTGCTGGCGCCGCGCACACGAGCGCCGCTGGCGTTGTGTTCGACGGCCTGGCGGATCGCATCGACGTCGAAGCCCGTGTGCGCGACGAAGCGCTGGTCCTCGGCAGCCACCACTGCGCGCGCGGCATGCGGGGAGATCTGCGCCGCATCGACCCAGCGGTAGCGATGGCGGTACTTTGCGTCATTCGCGCGCCACGCCTCGATGCGCGCCTCGAGCATCATCATGCTGGCCGGCGGGTCGAGCCAGCGCAGCGCCAGCACCGAGAGCGCGGATAGCGCGGCACACAGGAACAGCAGCCCGAACATCGCGCCCACGAGGCGCGCGCCGAATCCCCTGCTGCGTGCCACGCGTGCCGCTCAGGCGGCGGCGATGCGCCGCGCCGACTTCACCACGACGTCCTCGACGGGCACGTCGCTGTGGCCGCGCGAGCGGCCGGTCCGCACCTGCGCGATCGCATCGACCGTGTCCATGCCGGCGACGACGCGACCGAACACCGCGTAGCCGTAATTGCCGGGAGCGTGATCGAGGAAGCTGTTGTCGACGAGGTTCACGAAAAACTGCGAAGTCGCGCTGTTGATGTCGTTGGTGCGCGCCATCGACAATGTGCCGCGCAGGTTCTTCAGGCCGTTCTTCGCCTCGTTCGCGATCGGCTCACGGGTCGGCTTCTGCTCGAGTCCGGCGCTCATGCCGCCGCCCTGGATCATGAAGCCCGGAATCACGCGGTGGAACAGCGTGCCGTCGAAAAAGCCGTCGTCGACGTAGGCGAGGAAATTGGCCGCGGAGATCGGCGCTTCCTTGTCGTTCAATTCGATGTCGAAGCTGCCGAGGGAGGTTTCGAAACGGATCATGGGAGTCCTGTCGTGTTGGAGGGCAGGCTCGCGCTGGCCACGCGTTCGCGGCCGGCGAGATCGGGGGCGCAGCGTACGTGAGTGAAGCCGCGTGCGACAAGCAGGGCGGCCACCTCCCGCGCCTGCCCGGCGCCGTGTTCGAGCGCGATCCAGCCGCCCGGACGCAGTACCTGCGGTGCGCCGTCGACAATGTGCCGCAGTGCGGCCAGGCCGTCGCCACCGGGGGTCAGCGCGCTGCGGGGCTCATGGCGCAGTGCCGGGTCGTCGAGCGCGGCATCGTCTTCGGCCACATAGGGCGGGTTGCTGACGATCAGGTCGAAGCGCCGCCCGGCGAGTGGCGCATACCAGTCGCCATGCAGGAACTCGATGCGATCCAGACCCAGCGCTCTGGCGTTCGCGCGCGCGACGTCGAGCGCTGCCTGGGATGCGTCGGTGGCCGTGATGCGCCAGTGCGGACGCTCGTGGGCGATTGCGATAGCAATGCAGCCGCTGCCGGTACCGAGGTCGACGAGGGCGCGATCGCCTTCGCCGCCCAGCGCAAGGGCGTGCGCGACGAGTTCCTCGGTTTCCGGGCGAGGCACGAGCACCGCGGGCGTGACCTTGATCGGCAACGACCAGAACTCGCGCTCACCGGTGAGATAGGCGAGTGGCTCGCCACGCGCGCGACGATCGATCCAGGCCTGCACGCGCGCCAAGGCCTCGCCGTCGATGCGCCGCCCGGGATGCGCGAGCAGCGTGGCGCGGCCGATGCGCAGCGCTGCGGCAAGCAGCGCTTCCGATTCGCGGCGCGCATCGGCGCCACCGAGCGCCGCGGCCGCCATGTCCATCAGCTGCGCGAGCGTCGCGCCGTCGTCTGCTAGAGTCTCGCCCATGTCAGCGCCCATTTTGCCATTTGCCACCCCACCGTCCCCGCGCGAAGTGATCGAGGCGAGCCTGCGCCTGTTCGGGCGCTCGGTGCTGCCGTGCCTGCCGCTCGCGACGATCGGCACGCTGGTCGGCCAGCTGCCGACCGCCTACGACGTGGCGGTGCACGGCAAACCGATGCCGATCACCGCGCAGACGATAGCGGACAAGGATGCGCAGTGGTGGGCGCTGTACCTGATCGGCACGCTCGCGAGCCTCGTCGTGTGGGCGGTGGTGCTGCTGAAGCAGCAACGCATCGCTCTCGGCGCAGCGCACTCCGTGCCGCTCGGCGCGACGCTGGCCCGTCTGCCGGCGATCCTCGTCTACCTGGTCTCGAGCTTCCTGGTCGTCCTGCTCGCCGCCATGCCTTTCGGCCTGATCGTGGCGCTCGTGCCGCTGCCGCAGGGCCTGCGGGCGGTGATCGTGCTGGTGCCCGTACTCGTCACGAGCATTGCCGTAAGCCTCGGCTGGCCGGCGCTCGTGGTCGACGGGCGCGGGCCATTCGCCGCCGTCGACCTGGGCCTCAGACTCGCGGCCACGCACTGGAGGCGCTTGCTCGTCGTCTTGATCGCCATCCTGGCGACTGTCATCGTGATGGTGATCCTCGCGAGCCTCTCCGTCGGCGTGCTGGCGGGTCTCGCGAGCGGAGCGGGCGAAGCCGCGCAGAACAGCATTGCGGTGGCGATCGTGATTGCGTCGGTGGCGCTGCTGGTGCTGTACCTCAGCGCGTATCTGCTGGTCGTGTTCCACGACCTGCGTCAGCGCGCTCAGGCCTCCTCATCGAGCCGCGACGCCTGATACTCCTGCCGTAACGGTTCGACCAGGCCGTCGAGATCGCCCTCCATCACGTCGGCGAGCCGATAAAGCGTGACATTCACCCGGTGATCAGTGACCCGTCCCTGCGGGAAGTTGTAGGTGCGGATGCGCTCCGATCGATCGCCGCTGCCGACCTGGCTCTTGCGTGCGGCGGCTTCCGCGGCGTTGCGCTTTGCGGTCTCCGCTGCCAGCAGTCGCGCCGCCAGCAGTGCCATGGCGCGCGAGCGGTTCTTGTGCTGCGAGCGCTCGTCCTGGCACTCGACGACGAGGCCCGAGGGCAGGTGGGTGATGCGAATGGCCGAATCGGTCTTGTTGACGTGCTGGCCGCCTGCGCCCGATGAGCGGAACGTATCGACGCGCAGGTCCGCCGGATTGATCGTGATTTCGTCGACCTCGTCGAGCTCGGGCAGCACGGCGACCGTGACGGCGGAGGTATGGATGCGGCCCTGCGCCTCGGTTGCCGGCACGCGCTGTACGCGGTGGGTGCCGGCTTCGAAGCGAAACCACGAATACGCGCCCTTGCCGACGACACGGCAGATCACTTCCCGGAAGCCCCCGTGCTCGCCGGGACTTTGCGAGATCAGCTCCACGTTCCAGCCGCGCCGCTCGGCGAAACGCGTGTACATGCGCAGCAGGTCGCCCGCGAATATCGCCGCCTCGTCGCCACCGGTGCCGGCGCGGACTTCGAGGAATATGTTGCGTTCGTCGTGCGGGTCCTGCGGCGCGAGCAATTCGCGCAGCGCCCGTTCGTCGTCGGCCAGCGCCGCCTCGAGTCGCCGCACCTCGTCTGCGCCGAGTTCGCGCAGTTCGGAGTCCGGATCGCCGGTCATCTCCCGCGCGGCCGCCAGTTCGGATTCGAGGCCGCGATACTGCCGGTACCGAGCCGCGAGTGGCTCGAGGCGCGAATATTCCATCGACAGTTCCCGGAATTCGCGCGAATGGCCGGCCGTGTCTGGATCGGCGAGCAGCCGCCCGACTTCTTCGGTGCGATCCAGGGAACGCTCGAGGCGCTGACGTATCGAATCTTTCATGGAGCCGTGGAATTCTCCGGGATTGGAGCGCCTTCCGCTATAGTGACGCGGATGCGAAGCCGTATCCTGCTGGTGGCCGCAGCAACGCTTGCGGCGTGTGCTGTCGAGCCTCGTGCGTCCACGCCGGCCGACGCCGATGCCGCCACGATCGTGGCCGAGGTTGCGCTCGAGCGCGGCGAATGCCGTACCGCCGCCGAGCAATATGCGAACGCCGCCACGGTGCGGCACGCTCCGATCGCGACCCTGCAGCGTGCGGTCGAAGTGGCGATGGATTGCCAGCAATTCGAAACCGCGGGACGCCTCGCGCCGCTGTGGCGCGAGCGTGCACCCGAGAGCGCCGCCGCCGCGCGCCAGGCCGGGATCGTGGCACTGCGCCTCGGCCAGAATTCGAGTGCCGCGGCAGACTTTCGCGACGCGATCCGGCTCTCGGGCGAAGACCCTGCCAAGGCCCTGGTCGATCTCGCGCAGGCGAGCGCGGCAGCGGTGAATGATTTCGGTGCCTATACGGCTTTGCGCGCCGCGTCCGACCTCGCGAAGCTCGATGCGTCGGCGCTCGTCGTGCTCGGCGAACTCGCGCTCGAAAGCTACGTGTTCCGCGATGCGCGTGAACTCGCGGACGCCGCGATCGCGCGCGATCCGCAGTCAGCCCCGGCGCAGGTGCTGCTGTCGCGCGTGCTTGCCGGTTCCGACGATGCGACTGGTGCGATCGCGGCGGCCAATGCCGCGCGCCGCATGGATCCACAGGGGCAGGCTTTCGCGCTGGCCGAGATCCTGATCGCGCTCGATCGCATCGAGGAAGCGCACATGGAACTCGAGCGCCTGCTCGCCGACGACGACGCCTCCCCGGAGGCCGAGCGGCGCCTGGCACTGCTCGCCTATCGCGAGGGGGACATCCAGGAGGCCGCTGGCCGGTTCAGCCAGCGGTTGCGGACCGGCGATGGGGCGGGCGAGGCGTTGTTCTACCTGGGCGCGCTCGCCGAGCGCCATGGCAACGAGCAGGTGGCGCTCGAGATGTATCGCCAACTCGTGCAGGCAGGGGCCGGCATGCTCGCGCGCCGCCGCGCTGCCGCGGTACTGATGAAACAGGGCAAGCGCGAGGAGGCCTTCAGCCTGCTCGATGCCGAGGTGGCAAGTGAGCCGGGGGCCTCGGTCGACGTGGTGCTCGCCAAGAGTTCGCTGCTGATCGCCGCCGACGACGCCGCTGCGGCCGTGGAGCTCCTCGATGCCGCGCTCGATCTGTACCCGGGCCATCCCGGCATCCTGTACCAGCGCGCACTGGCGCTCGAGAGCGCCGGGCGCGTGCCGGATTCGATTACCGCCTTCGAGTCGCTACTGAAGCGCCGCCCCGAGGATCCGACGTTGATGAATGCGCTCGGCTATACGCTCGCCGATAATCACAAGAGCCTGGCGCGCGCCAACGGTTTGATCGACGACGCACTTGCCCTGATGCCGGACAACCCCGCGATCCTCGACAGCCAGGGCTGGGTCCGCTACCGCCGCGGCCAGGCCGAGCAGGCGCTTGCGCCGCTGACCCGCGCTTACCGCCTGTCGCGCGACACCGAAATTGCCGCGCACTGGGGCGAGGTACTCTGGTCACTCGAGCGCGAGAGCGAGGCACGCACGATCTGGGCGCGCGCACTGGCTCGCGATCCGGAGTCCACGCTGCTGAAGGACACCATCGGGCGTTTCATCCCGCCCAACACGCCGTGATCCGCCGGCTGTACCGCCATGCCGCCCGGGCCGCGTTCATCGCGGCACTGGCCGCAGTACTCGCCGCGTGCGTGACTGCTCCGGTTCACGAGACGCCGGCCGTACCGTGGCCCGAGCGGCGCGCCGCGCTGCAGGCGGAGTCGGGTTTCGCGCTCCACGGACGGGTCGCGGTCAGTACGCCCGGGACGGGTTTCAATGCGTCGCTGCGCTGGCAGCAACACGGCGAGGTGTCGCAGGTGTCGCTCGACGGCCCGCTCGGCGTCGGAGGGGCGCAGATCGAAGTGGGCCACGGGAATTTCGACCTGCGGACCTCTCGCGGCGAGCATCTCGAGGGCGACGCGGCGCGCGTGGCGCTCGAGCAGCGCCTTGGCTTTCCGCTGCCGCTTGCCGAGCTGCGTTACTGGATACGCGGCGTGCCCGCACCCGGCGTCGCGGCCGACGAGGTGCTCGATGAGGGGCGGCAGCGCCTCACGCACCTGGCGCAGCAGGGCTGGGAAATCGACTACAACGAATACCTCGAAGGCGCCGCGGGCAGCCTGCCGCGCCGGGTATCGGCACAGCGCGGCGACACGCGCGTTCGCGTCGTCGTCGACCGCTGGACGCCATGAGTGCGGCGGCGGCGCTGCGCGCGTGCTGGCCGGCACCCGCGAAGTTGAATCTTTTCCTGCACATCACCGGCCGGCGCGCCGATGGCTACCATACGCTGCAGACCGCCTTCCAGATACTCGACTTCGCCGATTCGATCGGGATCGAGCCGACCGGCGACGGCGTCATCCGCCGGATCGAGGGCGCGACCGGGGTGGCTGAGGAGGCCGATCTGGCAGTACGGGCCGCCCGTGCGCTCCAGTCCGCAACCTCCACCAGGCACGGGGCGCAGCTCAGTATCCACAAGCGCATTCCAATGGGCGCGGGCCTCGGGGGTGGCAGCTCAGACGCCGCGACCGCCCTGGTCGCGCTCAATGAACTGTGGGGAACGGGACTGAAACTCGATGAATTGGCGTCGATTGGCGCCGATCTTGGCGCGGACGTGCCGGTATTTGTCCATGGTTGGTCTGCCTTTGCGGAAGGGGTTGGCGAGGTCCTGACGCCCCTTGAGCTGCCGGAGAAGTGGTTTCTGGTGGTTCATCCCGGCGTTGAAGTCGCCACATCTGCGGTGTTCCAGGCCCCTGAATTGACACGAAAATCCCCCCTCATCACAATACGCGGCCTTTTTGAGGCGGAGACGCGCAACGACTGCGAACCGGTGGTTCGCGCGCGGTTTCCGGCGGTGGGTGAAGCGCTCGACTGGCTCGGCCGGTTTGCGGAGGCGCGCCTCACGGGAACCGGCTCTTGCGTGTTCGCGGCGTTCGACAGTGCGAGCGACGCAGGGCGGGTCGCGGCGCAGGTTCCGCAGTCGTGGCGCGGCTACGTGGCACGCGGATTGAACCGCTCGCCGCTGCATGTGCAGCTCGCGCGACTGCGAGGCGAGTCGGGGTAGGGAACTGGTTTTCCGCTGGGGCGTCGCCAAGTGGTAAGGCAGCGGGTTTTGATCCCGCCATTCGCAGGTTCGAATCCTGCCGCCCCAGCCAGAAGAATAGCGAGGTTGAGGTGGCCGATTCGACGTCGATGGCGCTGTTTGCGGGTAACGCCAACCCGGCGCTTGCGCAGGATATCGCACGGCACCTGAAGCAGCCGCTCGGTCGCGCCTACGTCGGCAAGTTCAGTGACGGCGAGGTCAACGTCGAGCTGATCGAGAACGTGCGCGGGCGCGACGTGTTCCTGCTGCAGCCGACCTGCGCGCCGGTGAACGACAGCCTGATGGAACTGCTGGTCATGGCCGACGCCTGCCGGCGCGCCTCGGCGGCGCGGGTGACGGCGGTGGTGCCGTATTTCGGCTACGCGCGCCAGGACCGCCGGCCGCGTGCGACGCGCTCGGCGATCACCGCGAAGCTGGTCGCGAACATGATCGCGGGCGCGGGCGTCGAACGCCTGCTGACCGTCGATCTGCACGCGGACCAGATCCAGGGATTCTTCGATATCCCGGTGGACAACGTGTACGCCTCGCCGGTGTTGCTCGGCGATGCGTGGAAGCAGGGCTACGAGGACATGATCGTCGTGTCCCCGGACGTGGGCGGCGTGGTGCGCGCCCGGGCGCTCGCCAAGCGGCTCGATGACGCGGACCTCGCGATCATCGACAAGCGGCGGCCGCGGCCGAACGAGTCGAAGGTAATGAACATCATCGGTGAGGTCGCAGGCAAGACCTGCGTACTCGTCGACGACATGGTCGATACCGCAGGCACGTTGTGCCTCGCGGCGCAGGCGCTCAAGGACCAGGGCGCGACGCGCGTGGTGGCATACATCACGCACGCGGTGCTCTCGGGCAACGCGGTGCAGAAGATTTCCGGGTCGGCGCTCGACGAACTGGTCGTGACCGACACGATTCCGCTGACCGAGGCGGCGCACAAGTGCGGCCGCATCAGGCAGCTGTCGGTGGCGGGGCTGCTCGCGGAAACGATCCGCAGGATTCGCGATGAGGAGTCCGTGAGTAGCCTCTATATAGATTGAAGGGCGAACAGCGAACAGCTTGCAGAGTACAGCCAGAGGCGCGCTGCCGCGCGCAGTTGCGCAGCGCTCCGACTGCCGCTCTGGCTGTAATCTGCAAGCTGTTCGCTGTAAGCTTTTTTTCGGGATCCTCTGGTCGCGGAGGTATCCCTTGTTGTTAAACGAAGGAGAAGTTCATGCGTATTGGATTCGAGATCCAGGCAGACTTCCGTGACGATCAGGGCAAGGGTGCGAGCCGCCGCCTGCGTCGTCAGGGAAAGATTCCTGCCATCATTTACGGCGGCAAGCTCGCGCCCCGCCAGATCAGCCTCGATCACCAGAAGCTGCTGACGTTGATCGACAACGAGAAGTTGTACTCGTCGATCATCCGGCTGCAGGTCGGCACCGAGACCCAGGAAGCGATCATCAAGGATGTGCAGATGCACCCTGCGAAGCGGGCGATCGTGCACATCGACATGCAGCGCGTGCTGGCGGACGAGAAGATCCGCATCTACGTGCCGATCCACTTCACCGGAGCCGCGGCGGCGCCGGGCGTCAAGACGCAGGGCGGCATCGTGTCGCACCGCATCTCCGACGTCGAAGTGGTCTGCCTGCCGAAGGACTTCCCGGAGTTCCTCGAGGTGGACATGTCGGAAATGCAGCTGAACGACACCAAGTTCCTGTCGGACATTCCGCTGCCGGAAGGCGTCGTGATCCCGCAGTTGCAGCAGGGTCGCAACGTGGCGGTCGTGTCGGTGCACGCACCGCGCGCGGCGGAGCCCGAGCCGACCGAAGTGGCGGCTGCGGCCGAAGGCGCGGTGGCGGCTGCAACGCCGGCTGCGACCGAACCCGCGGCCAAGGAAGGCGGCGGCAAGAAGTAACCTTTCGCGCCACTAGGCAAGGGCCGCCGCCCGGTCGGCGGCCTTTCTCTTTTCTGGCGCGGCGGATTCGAAGGCAGGCGCAGTCATGGCCGAATTTCCGCTCAAGTTGATCGTGGGCCTCGGCAATCCCGGGGACGAGTACGCGCGCACGCGCCACAACGCAGGGTTCTGGTTCATCGACGAACTCGCGGCGCGGCACGGCGGAGAAATGCGTAACGATCGCCGCCACCGCGGCGAGACAGCGCGCGTGCGGATCGGCGATGCCGAGGTGCTGCTGCTGAGGCCGATGCAGTACATGAACCGCAGCGGCGCCCCGGTGGGCAGCATCGCGGACTTCTACAAGATCGACGTCGGTTCGATCCTCGTCGCGCACGACGAGCTCGACCTGCCGGTCGGTACCGTGCGGCTGAAGGAAGGCGGGGGCCACGGCGGGCACAACGGCCTGCGCGACCTGATTCCGCGTATCGGCGAGGGATTCTGGCGGCTGCGCATCGGCATCGGCCATCCGGGAGAGAAATCCGAAGTGGTCGATTACGTGCTGACGCGCGCGCCCGCGAGCGAAGACGCGACGATTCGCGCAGCCGTGGCAGCCGCGGCCGAAGTGGTGCCGCTGCTGCTGGCGGAAGGGCCGCAAAAGGCGATGCATAAATTACATAGCGAACAGCGAGAGGCGAACAGATAACAGCCAGAGCGCGCTGCCGCGCGCGGACGGGAGCCAGCGCCTCTGGCTGTGCTCTGTTCGCCTCTCGCTGTTCGCACTATCTACTTGTGTCGAGCAAAAGGTTGTTGTGAAGTAATGTCTATCAAGTGTGGAATCGTCGGCTTGCCCAATGTCGGCAAATCGACTCTTTTCAATGCGCTCACGCGCGCGCAGATCGCGGCCGAGAACTATCCGTTCTGCACGATCGACCCGAACGTCGGCGTCGTGCCGGTGCCGGATCCGCGGCTCGATGAGCTTGCCGCGATCCAGAACCCGCAGAAGATCCTGCCGACCACGGTGGAATTCGTCGACATCGCCGGCCTCGTCGCCGGCGCGTCACAGGGCGAGGGGCTCGGCAACCAGTTCCTGGCGCACATTCGCGAGGTCGATGCGATTGCGCACGTCGTGCGCTGCTTCGAGAACGACGACATCGTGCACGTGTCGGGCAAGGTCGATCCGCTGGCCGACATCGAGACCATCGACACGGAGCTCGCGCTCGCCGACCTGCAGAGTGTCGAGAAGGCGCTCGACCGCGCCGCCAAGGCGGCCAAGGCGGGCGACAAGGACGCGCTGCGCAAGCGCGACCTGTTCGAGCGCGTGCGCAAGCAGCTCGATGCCGCGAAGCCGGTACGCGCGCTCGGGCTCGGCCCGGATGAGCTGCGCGATCTGCACGAGCTGCACCTGCTGACGGCGAAGCCGGTCATGTATGTCGCGAATGTCGATGAAGGCGGCTTCACCGACAATCCGCGCCTCGATGCACTGCGCGCACGCGCAGCGACGGAGGGCGCCGAGGTCGTCGCGGTGTGCGCGGCCATCGAGGCCGAGATCGCCCAGCTCGACGATGACGCGCGTGCCGAGTTCATTGCCGATCTCGGACTCGACGAACCGGGTCTCAATCGCGTGATCCGTGCGGCCTACAGACTGCTCGGCCTGCAGACGTATTTCACTGTCGGGCCGAAGGAAGTACGCGCGTGGACCGTCAGGAGCGGCTCGACCGCGCCGCAGGCGGCTGGCGTGATCCATACCGACTTCGAGCGCGGATTCATTCGCGCCGAAGTGGTCGGCTACGACGACTTCATCGCCTGCAAGGGCGAGGCCGGCGCGAAGGAAGTGGGCAAACTGCGCCTCGAAGGCAAGGAATACATCGTCCGCGAGGGCGATGTGATGCACTTTCGCTTCAACGTCTGAAGATTCCCCGACGATCCGCCTATCGAGTGTCGCGCGCGGCCCATAGCAGGCCCGCGCCTGCGACCGCAGCGAACAGCGCGCTCGCGAGGAAAGTCGCTTCGGCCCCATGGACGCTCCACAGGGCGCCTGCGATCACGCTGGCGAGCAGCAGCGCGCCGCCGCTCGCGAGGTT
>CADEFJ010000028.1 GCA_902826575.1 uncultured Pseudomonadota bacterium
GCGCGGCCGCAACTGCCCTCGCCATCGACTGTGTCACCTGGCCGGGAACATGACGGCACGAAGGCACTCCAAGACGCAGGGGCATGGATCACACCATCCGGACGGAACGCCAAAGAGCATTAACAATGCGTCATAACTCATTGTCTTTATTATGTCATCGTCCTGCCTCCTCAGAGATTACCCCGGAGCGCGTCTATCTCGACCGGCGCCGCTGGATTGCAGCGGCAACGGCCAGCCTCGCTTTCAGAGGCGCGGCACGTGCCGCAGAAGCGCCGCCGCTTGCGAAGCTGGCCGCAACCCGTAATGCGCGCTACTCGGTCACCGACACGGCAAGCGCCTACGAGGACATCACCTCGTACAACAACTTCTACGAGTTCGGCACTGGCAAGGGCGATCCGCAACGCAATGCGGGGACGCTGCGCACGCAGCCATGGAGCGTCACGATCGGCGGCGAGGCCGAGACGCGCGGCACCTACACGCTGGAAGACATCCTGAAGCCCCACGCGCTCGAGGAGCGCGTCTACCGCCTGCGCTGCGTCGAGCGCTGGTCGATGGTGATCCCGTGGATCGGCTTTCCGCTGGGCGACCTGCTGCGCCGTTTCAAGCCCACCTCAAACGCGAAATTCGTCGCTTTCAGGACGCTGCACGATCCGAAGCAGATGCCGGGACAACGCGCCGGCTGGCTCGAATGGCCCTACGTCGAGGGCCTGCGCATCGATGAGGCAATGCATCCGCTCGCGATCCTGGTCGTCGGTCTCTATGGCCGGGTGCTGCCGAACCAGAACGGTGCGCCGCTGCGCCTGATGGTGCCGTGGAAATACGGCTTCAAGAGCATCAAGTCGATTGTCGGCATCAGCTTCACCCGAAGCATGCCGCCGACCAGCTGGAACATCGCAACCCCCGGTGAATACGGCTTCTATGCCAACGTGAATCCGGCGGTCGCCCATCCGCGCTGGAGCCAGGCGAGCGAGCGCCGCATCGGCGCCAGCCTCTTCGACGCGACCCGTCCCACCGAACCGTTCAACGGCTACGCGGAGCAAGTCGCGGGGCTCTACCGCGGCATGGACCTGCGGCGTTTTTTCTGAGCCCCGGCACCATGCGTGTCGAGCAACGCTATCGCTACGTCTGGAAACCACTGGTATTCATCGCTGCCCTGCTGCCGGCGCTGCTGTTGCTCGCCGGCGTGTTCGGCATCGCCGGGCAGCGGCTCGGCGCGGACCCGATCGAAGAACTGCTGCTGACCTGCGGCAAGACCGCGCTCAACCTGCTGCTGCTCACGCTGACGGTCACGCCCGTCGCCAGGCTCGCGCGCCGTCCGCAACTGCTGCGCCTGAGGCGCATGCTCGGACTGTTCGCGTTCTTCTATGCACTGGCGCATTTCACGGTCTACCTGGTACTCGATCGCGCGCTCGATGCCTCGATGATCGTCGAGGACATCGCCAAGCGCCCGTACATCACGATCGGCTTCACCGCCCTGCTATTGCTGGTGCCACTCGCCGCGACGTCCACGCAACGCATGATGCGCAGGCTCGGACGGCGCTGGCAGAAGCTGCACCGGCTCGTGTACCTGGTCGCCATGCTCGCTGTCTGGCATTTCTACTGGCAGGTGAAGCGCGACGTGACCGAGCCGCTGGTCTATGCCGGCATTCTCGCCGTGCTGCTCGGCTGGCGGGTTTGGCAACGGCGCCGCACACGCTCGCGCGCGACGGCTACATCGACGTACGGATCTGCCACAGCTCCGGAAAGAACTTGAGCTCCAGCGCCTTGGCGAGGTAGGACACGCCGCCGGTACCGCCGGTTCCGGGCTTGTAGCCGATGATGCGCTCGACCGTTTTCATGTGCTGGAAGCGCCAGGTCTGGAACTTGTGGTCCACGTCGATGAGGCACTCGGCGAACTCGTAGAGATCCCAGTCCTTCTCGGCATTGTGGTAGACGCCGAGCCATGCACCGGCGACCTGTTTGCTCGCGCGGTACGGCTGGGTGAAGTCGCGCATCACATAGTCGTCAGGTACGCCGTAGCCGCGGCGTGACAGCAACCGCAGCGCCTCGTCGTACAGCGACGGCCTCTCGAGCGCATGCTTGAGCAGCGCATATCCTGCGGGGTCCCGTTGGTATGCGGCGAGGTAGTCCGAATTCTTGTTGCCCAGCTGGAACTCGAGCAGGCGGTACTGGACCGACTGGAAGCCCGACGCCCGTCCGAGCGAGTTGCGAAATGCCGAATAGTCGGCCGGGGTCATGGTCGAGAGCACGTCCCAGACTGCCAGCAGCTGTCCCTGGATGCGCGATATGCGGGTGAACATCTTGAACGACGGGTCGAGGTCGTCCTTGCGCACGCAGGCGAGCACGCCGGCGAGCTCGTGCAACATCAATTTGATCCACAGCTCGGAGGCCTGGTGCACCGTGATGAACAGCAGCTCGTCGTGCTCGCGCGAGTTGGGGTGCTGCGCATCGAGCAGCTTGTCGAGCGCGAGGTATCCGCCGTAGGACTGTGACGCGGCCAGATCCCAGTGCACCTGCTCGTCGGAGAGGTCGACGCGTTCACTCGGCGCAAACGGGCAGCCAGGTGCGGTTTCACTCGACATCGTTGAACATCCAGTCGGGTACCCGCCGCCAGCCACCGTGCAGCTCGCGATCGAGCAGCTGCCAGTCCGGTTCGTAGGTGGCCACAAGGCGCCAGAAGCGGGCGGAATGATTCATGTGGCGGGTATGGGCCAGTTCATGCAGCAGCAGGTAACGGACGACTGCCGGGCGCTGGAACGCGAGGCTCGCGTTCAGGCTGATCGTGCCACGACTCGAGCAGCTGCCCCAACGGGTGCGCTGGCGGCGCACCGACATGCGGCCAAAGCTGAAGCCGCCCTCGCGCGCGAGCGACTCTAGCCAGGGCCCGAGCCGCATCGCGGCGTGCGCCACCACCCAGGCGCGCAGCTGCTGGCGCAGTGTTTCCTCGCAGTGCACGCCGTGGATCTCGAGCCGGCCCTCGCCTGCGGCATGCAGGCGCCCGCGGCCGCTGCCGCCGGCCATGTGCACGGACCAGTGCTCGCCAAACGCGGCCAGCGAGATGGCCGCTGGCGGGAACGGCGCCGCCGCCGGCAGTTCGCGCCGTGCCCGCTCGCGCCGCGACTCGACCCATTGGCGATGGCGCTGCAGGAAGTCCCGCACCGTCCGCGCGGAGGTGCGCGGCGGCACCACGACCTCTACCCGCCCTGTATGGAATACCCGCACCGTCAGGCGGCGCGCGCGACGGCTGACGCGCACTGTCCACGCGGTGGTGGCCTCGCGCGAGTCGAATAGCGACAACTGGGAGCTGGAAGTGTCGGGCATGGTGTCCTGCGGACCGGCGCTGCCATGATATCAGCCGATCGGCTAGCATGAACGTGTGTCGCCGCTCCTCGAAGTCCGCAACCTCGTCAAGCTCTACCCGCGTGTGACCGCCGTCGACGGCGTGTCGTTCAACGTCAACGAAGGCGCGTGCTTCGGCCTGCTTGGCCCGAACGGCGCAGGCAAGACCACCACCATCGAAATCATGGAGGGCATCCTGCCGCCATCGGCCGGCGAGGTGCTCTATCGCGGGGAGCCGCTGGGCCGGCGCTTTCGTGCCGAGGCCGGGATACTGTTCCAGAAAACCGCGTTGCAGGACTTCCTGACGGTTCGCCAGACGCTGAACCTGTTTCGCGGCCTCTATCCGCAAGGCTACGAGATCGATGAACTGCTCGAGTTGTGCGCGCTGCAGAAGCTCGCCGAGCGCGACAATCGCAAGCTTTCCGGGGGACAGCAACAGCGCTTGCTGCTCGCCGTGGCGCTGGTCAACGACCCGGCGATCCTGTTCCTCGACGAGCCGACCACGGGCTTCGACCCGCAGGCCCGCCGCAACTTCTGGCGGCTGATCGAGTCGGTGAAGGCGCGCCGGCGCACGATCATCCTCACCACTCACTACATGGAAGAGGCGCAGCACCTCTGCGACGAAATCGCGATCATGGATCGCGGGCGCATCATCGCCCAGGGGGCGCCGCGCGAACTCGTGGCCGGGCATTTCGCCGACGTGCTGATCGAACTGCCGCGCGCCGACTTCACGGCCGCTGCCCGCGCACTGCCGTTGCGCGTGATCGAGGGGGCCGAGCGGGTGGAGATCGCCACCGACGACATCGACCAGACGCTGAAGACGCTGATGAGCGTGCACGTGCCGCTGCGCAACCTGCGCATCCGGCCACCCAACCTCGAGGACCTGTTCCTCGAGCTGACCGGCAAGGAACTACGGCCATGATGCGACGCCTGCTCGCGGTCTGGCATGCGCGCAATCTCGAGTTCCTCCGCGATCGCGGCTCGTTGATCTTCACGCTGCTGCTGCCGCTCGCGCTGGTGGTCGGCATGAGCTTCGTGTTCGGCGGCCCCGAGCGGGCCTTGTTCAAGGTTGCGGTGCTGACCGATGACCTCGGCAGCATCGGGCATCCGTTCATGACCGAGCGCTACGTCGATTTCATCGCGACCGACGATGCCGGCGCGGCGGTGCGCAAGGTCGCCCGCCACCAGATCGACGTGCTGCTCGATGTCGGCCCGGACGGCGCGCGCTACTGGGTGAACCCCGACTCGCCCAAAGGCTACATTGCCGAGCGCATGCTGCTGCAGGCCGACCCGCACGCCGTGCGCCAGCCGGTCAGTGGCGACGCCGTGCGTTATGTGGATTGGCTGCTGCCCGGCATTCTCGGCATGAACATCATGTTCAGCTGCCTGTTCGGCGTGGGCTATGTGGTACTGCGATACCGCAAGAACGGCTTCCTGAAGCGCCTGCATGCAACGCCGATCACGGCCTTCGAGTTCCTCGCCGCACAGGTCCTGTCACGGCTCGGATTGATCCTCGTCGTCACGACCATCCTGTTCGTCGGCACGAGCTACCTGATCAAGGTGCACTCCCTCGGCAGTCCGGCACTCCTGCTGCTGATCGCGGCGCTCGGTTCACTGTCACTGATCGCACTGGGCCTGACGATTGCCGCGCGCTTCTCGAGTGACGAACTGGTCGGCGGCCTGCTGAACACGCTCACCTGGCCGATGATGCTGCTGTCCGGCGTATGGTTCTCGCTCGAGGGCTCGCCGGAGTGGGTGCAGGTCATCGCGAAGCTGTTTCCGCTGACGCACATGCTCGATGCTGCGCGTGCGGTGATGCTCGATGGCGCGGGCCTCACGCAGGTCGCCCCGCAACTCGCGTACCTCGGGCTCACCACGCTGGTGTTCCTTGCCTTCGGCGCCTGGTCGTTCCGCTGGCGCACCGACTGAACCGGAACCCGACCGTGCGCTTCTACAGTGACAACAACGCGACCGTTTGCCCGGAACTCCTGGCAGCGATACACGAGGCCAACAGCGCCCCGACGCGCGGATACGGCGACGATCGCTGGACCCAGGCGCTCGATGAGGCCTTCGGGCGTTTCTTCGGTACCGCCGTGACGGTGTTCCCCGTCAGCACCGGAACCGCAGCCAATGCCCTTGCGCTGGCCACCATCGTGCCTCCGTACGGCGCCGTGTACGCGCACGACGAGGCGCACGTGGTGCGCGACGAGTGCGGTGCGCCCGAATTCTTCAGCGGCGGACTGCGGCTCGTGTCGCTGCCTGGCAAGGGCGCCATGCTGGATGCCGCGACGCTCGAGCGTACGCTCGATGCCATGCCGCCCTCGGTCCATACCGTGCAGCCCACTGCCGTCACGATCACCCAGGCCACCGAACTGGGGCGCGTCTATCCACCTGCAGCCATCGCGGCGCTTGCCCGGCTCGCGCATGCGCGCGGGCTGCACGTGCACATGGACGGTGCACGCATCGCCAATGCGCTCGTGACGCTCGGCTGCAGTCCCGCCGCGATCACCTGGGAAGCCGGCATCGATGTACTGTCCTTCGGCGCGACCAAGAACGGCGGCCTCGCAGCCGAAGCGGTCGTGTTCTTCCGCCGCGACCTGGTGCGCGATTTCGAGCTGCGCCGCAAGCGCGCCGGCCACCTGCTGTCGAAGTCGCGCTACGCATCGGCGCAATTGCTGGCCTATGTATCGACGGATGCCTGGAGCCGCAATGCCGGGCGTGCCAATGCCGCCGCGCGCCGGATCGGTGACGCCTGCGGGGAGAGCCTGCTCGAACCTGTCGAAGCGAACGAGGTTTTCGTGCGGATCGGCGAGCCCGCCAAAGCCGCGCTGCGTGCGCAGGGTTTCGAATTCTATGACTGGGGCGCCGCGCAGTCGGGCGAGGCGCGCTTCGTCGCATCCTGGGACCAGGATCCGCGCGCTACCGAGGCCTTGTGCCGCGCGCTTGAGGCGCTGTAGCGGGCGGTCAGCCCGCGGTAATCGTCGCGAGCAGCCTGCGCGCCAGCGCAAAATCCGGGGCGAGCAGCAGCGCCCGCTCGAGCGATCCGCGGGCCGCGACGGCGTCTTTGCGCTCCAGGTCGCTGCGGCCGAGGTGTACGTAGGCCTCGGCTGCGCCCCACGACGGAGTGGGCGCCACGCGCTGGCGCTCGGCCTCGAACGCTTCGACCGCCGCTTGCAGCGTGGCGTGGGAGCGTTCCTGGTCCTTGTCCGCGAGCCCCTCGAGCAGCATCACGCGGGGGTTACCGGGCGCGAGCGTGCGGGCACGTGCAATCAGCGTATTGCTGCGAGGTGCCAGCAGCGGCGCCTTCCACGGCTTCAGCGTGGCGAGCAGCGCCTGGCAGGCGCCTTGCAGGGCCAAGCCGTCGGCAAAGTCGCGCCGCGCGCCATTGGCCGCATCGAGGTGATCGACGCAGGCCTCGGCGGCGAGCTTCGCGACATCCTTGTCGCGCTCGATCGTCAGCAGCAACACGCGATACTCGCCAAGGCCGAGATAGTAGTCGTGCAGGGCATCGCCCTTCGCCTGCATCGCAAGCGATGCCAGGGTGCTGCGCAATGCCTGCACGTCCTCGGTGAACCAGGCGAACTGGATGCGCCCTTCCAGGTCAGCCCAGTCGGCGGCGAGTGCGGGGACTGGAACGAGCGTGGCGCACAGGAGCAGCTTGGCAGCGCGTCGAAACATGACCGTGCAGGTAGAATGCGGAAGAACGTGAGCCAAGATAACACAGCACCCCCTGCCCTGATCGACATCGGGGCGAACCTGACGCACGACAGTTTCACCGCCGACCGGGACGAGGTCCTGGCACGCGCGCGTGCCGCGGGAGTCGTGCAGCAGCTCGTGACCGGTGCAAGCATCGCGGGAAGCGCAGCCGCGATCGCTCTCGCCCGCGCCCACGAGGACGAGCTGTTCGCCACCGCCGGTGTGCACCCCCACCACGCCGCACAGCTCGATGAGCAGTCGTTCGGGCATCTCGCGGCGCTCGCAGCGGCACCGCAAGTCGTGGCCGTCGGCGAATGCGGTCTCGACTACTTCCGCGACTACTCCCCGCGCGACGTGCAGCGCCGTGCATTCGCGCGCCAGCTCGAGCTGGCAGCGACGCTGCGCAAGCCGGTATTCCTGCACCAGCGCGATGCACATTCCGACTTCACGGCGATCCTGCGCGAACATCGCGATGCGCTCCGCGGCGGCGTGGCGCACTGCTTCACGGCAGGCGTCGATGAACTCGCCTGCTACCTCGACATGGACCTGGCGATCGGCATGACCGGCTGGATCTGCGACGAGCGCCGCGGCCAGCACCTCGTGCCGTTGATGGCGCTGATACCCGCCGGCAAGCTGATGCTGGAGACGGACGCCCCCTATCTGCTGCCACGCGATCTCGCCCCGAAGCCGGCGACACGCCGCAACGAGCCGATGTACCTGCCGCATGTCGCCGCTGCGGTGGCGCGGGCGCGCGGTGAATCCGTGGCCGCGCTCGCGGCGCACACGACACAGGCGGTCCGGCAGCTGTTCGGTCTGCCCTTTGCCTAGATCGGTCGCGGCTTGACGAGCGGGCTCGGGGCCGCTTCGGCGCGCACCGCTTCCCAACCCTCGCGAAACTGCGCCAGCACTTCCTGGAACATGCCGCGATCCGCTGGCGGAAACTCCGAGCGCAGCGCATCCACCGGTACGGTCCACTTGGGCAAGCCCTTCGGGAAGCGCGCGCGCCGAGTGAACACGACGCGTCCCTCGACCGGCACCTGGCCGCTCATGGCCTTCACCGCTGCAACCCTGTCATAAAGAGCGCCCTGCGGATTCGGGAATGTATGGCGCGCCGCGCCGTTCATCACGGTCCAGTCGGTCATCTGGTCGCCACCGAATACATTGCCCGTGACATCGCGCAGGTCGACCACGAGGATGCCGCGCGGTGTCAGCACCAGGAAGTCGATGTGATACGTGCTTCCGTTGCCGTCGGGCACCAGCACGTCCTGCAGGTGCTCGAAGCCGATCGACGTAATGGCATGCACCAGCCGCCGTCGGGCGCGCCGCTTGCGCCATGAGCGCCAGCCCCATGAGCCGAGCAGCCCAAGCACGACGCCACCGAGCACGAGTCCGACGAGTACGGGGGTAGCGGGCAGATCCCTCACGGCGTGTTCCCCGGCGCGGGATCACCATCGATGAGCGCCGCGCGCAGTGCCTCGAGGCGCGGTTCGAGTGGTCGGCTCGCGGACGGTCGCTGGTACAGGCGCGCGAGGGATTCGGGCACCGGCACCGCCCGCCCGATCAGGGGAGCCACGATCTCGCTGAACTTGGCGGGATGTGCCGTGGCAACGATGATCCACGGTCCACGCGCCTTCCGCGCGGCCGGCATGCGCGCCATCACCTCGGCGGCGGTCGCGGTATGTGGGCACCAGATCGCGCCATAGGCGGCGTAGTCCGCACTGATGCGCTGGCGAATCGCGCCATCATCGACCACTTGCGCCGTCACGGCGGCCTGCAGGTCGGGCAGTGCCGGAAACAGCGCCTGCAGTCTTTCCATGTTGCTCGGGTCGCCCACGTCCATTGCGGATGCCAGCGTAGCGATACTGCGCCGGGGTTGCCACGGTTTGCCATCGAGATAGTCCGCCACCGCACGATTGGCGTTGTGGGCGAGCACGATGTCGCCGATCGGCAGGCCGACATGGCGGGCCCAGATGCACGCGAGGGCATTGCCGAGATTGCCGCTCGGGATCACGAACGAGGGCTTCACGCCCTGCTCGCGCCAAACGGCGAGCGCAGTCGCGGCATGGTAGGCGGCCTGCGGCAGCAGGCGGCCGAGATTGATGCTGTTGGCCGATGACCGGTCGAAGCGTTGGCGCAGCTGCGGGTCGACGAAGGCGGCCTTCACCAGCCGCTGGCAGTCATCGAAGCTGCCGCGCACCGCGAAGGCCTGCACATTGTCGCCCCAGCACGTGAGTTGCTGCTGCTGCAGCGGCGAGACGAGTCCCTGCGGAAACAACACGCCGACGCGAATGCCCGCTCGCCCATGGAAGGCTGCGGCCACGGCGCCGCCGGTGTCGCCGGACGTGGCGACGAGGATTTCGAGCGGGCGCGCCCCGGCCGGCCGCAAGCGCGTCATGCAGGCGGCCAGGAACTGCGCGCCGAAGTCCTTGAACGCGGCGGTCGGTCCATGGAACAGTTCGAGGACCGAATAGCCCGCGCCACGTCCCACCGGCACCAGGGGCGCCGGAATGGCGCAAGCCTCGGCAGTCATGTCGGCAAGTTCGTCGGCCAGCGGGTCGCCGGCCGCAAACGGGGCGATCAGCGCCCCGGCGACTTCGGCGAGGGACGTGCAGCCGTCGAAGTCACTGACCGAAAGTTGCGGCCACCTGGCCGGCACATACAGTCCGCCGTCGGGTGCCAGACCCGCAAGCAGCGCTGCCGAAAATGTGACGGCGGGGCCCCCGCCCCGCGTGCTGACGTACAGCATGATCTTCAGTCCGCCACGAGCCGCGCGCCGCGGCCCTCCATGCCCGTGACCCAGTGATCGGTCTGCGTGCCCCGCGCGGCGAAGCTGTCCACCATCGCGCTGCGCACGGCTTCGGCGGCATCGACCGTGCTCCAGGCAAACATGGTGGGGCCGGCGCCGGAGATCGAGCAGCCGAGCGCGCCAGCGGCCATCGCCGCTTCGCGCACCTCGCGGAAACCCGGAATCAGCTTGTGCCGCTGCGGCTCGATGATTACATCCTCGAACGAGGCGCGGATCAGGTCGAGATCGTCGGTGTAACAACCCGAGATGAAGCCGGCGAGGTTGGCGGTCTGCCAGACGAAATCCGACATGTTCACGCTCTTGTTCAGCATCGCCCGCGCCTCGCGCGTGCCGAGGACCATGTGCGGATGGACGATGACGGCGCGCACGGCCCGCGGCACGGGGATCTGCTTCACCCGCGGTTGGTCGATGCCGACGGTAAGCACGAGGCCGCCGAACAGCGACGGCGCGATATTGTCGACGTGCATCGAACCGCTCGCGACCGCCTCGCCCTGCATCGCGAACTTCAGCAGATCGATGAGCGTCAACGGCCGGTCGAGCAGTGCGTTGGCCGCCACCACAGCGCCCACTGCCGAGGCCGCCGAGCCACCGAGGCCCGAGCCCAGCGGGATGCCCTTGTGGATGGTCATCTCGAAGCCTGTATCGGGCGCTGCCGCCTCCTGCAGCGCCAGCAGCGCACGACCCGCGGTATTGCCCGCGGCCTCGAGCGGCAGGTTCTCGACCACGCCGGTGATCGCCGTGATCGTCACGCCCGGCCGCGAACTGCGCTTGACGGTGACCCGATCGCCGAGCGCGTCGACGCTGAAACCGAGGATATCGAAGCCGATCGCTACATTGCCGACCGATGCCGGCGCGAAGGCCGTCGCTACGCTGCGCTTCACAGCCGCGCTCCCAGGTACGCCGCGAGGCGCAGCAGGTCGGCGAAGACACCGCCCGCGGTCACCTCGGGCCCGGCGCCAGGTCCCTGCACGATGAGCGGATTGGCGCTGTAGCGCGCCGTCGCGAAGCGCACGATGTTGTCGGTGAGCGCGATGTTGGCGAACGCGTGCCGCGCGTCGACCTCGACCACGCCGACGCTCGCCTCGCCCGTCGCGGCAATTCGCCCGACATAACGCAGCACCTTGCCCCGCGCCCGCGCGGCCTCGAAGCGCTTCTGCATGGCGGCATCGGACTGCGGCAGGCGCTGCAGGAATTCGTCGATCGTGCCCTGCTCGAGCCCGCTCGGCACGAGGCTCTCGACCTGCACGTCGTGCAGTTCGAGATCGAGGCCGATCTCGCGACCGAGGATGATCAGCTTGCGCGCCACGTCGGTGCCCGACAAGTCATCGCGCGGATCGGGCTCGGTGTAGCCGCGCTGCTTCGCATCGGCGACGATCTGCGAAAATGGCACCGAGCCGTCGTACACATTGAACAGATAGGCGAGCGTGCCGGAGAAGATGCCCTCGACGCCGTGCACGGTATCACCGGTGTCGCGCAGGTCGCGCAGCGTCTGGATCACCGGCAGGCCGGCGCCAACCGTCGCCTCGTACAGGTAGTGTGCGCCGCTCGCCCGCCGCACGGCTTGCAGCTTGCGGTAGTACGCCAGCTCGCCGCTGTTCGCCCGCTTGTTCGGCGTGACGATATGGATGCCGGCCTCGAGCCACGCGGCATAGTTCGCCGCGACTTCCGCGCTGGCGCTGCAATCGATGATCACGGCGTGCGGCAGGTGGTCGACGTTGACGTTCTCGACGAAGCGCGCGAGATCGGCCGGCGTGGCGCCCGCCTCGAGCGCCTCGCGCCAGCGAGGCAGCTCGATGCTGCCGTCCGCCAGCGCCATCCTGCGCGAGGTAAGGATGCCGCGCACGCGCAGGTCGAGCTGCAGCTCGCGCAGGCGATGCTCCTGCGCGGCCAGTTGGTCGAGCAATACGCGGCCCACCGTTCCCGGGCCGATCACCCCGATCGACAGCGTATGCGGTGACAGGTAGAAGCCGGCGTGCACGGCGCGCAGCGCGCGCGTCGTATCCTTGCCGCCCACCACTACGGAAATATTGCGCTCCGAGGCGCCCTGCGCGATGGCGCGCACGTTGACGCCGCTCGTGCCGAGTGCGTTGAACACCTTGGCCGACACGCCGGGTATGCCGGCCATGCCGTCACCCACCACCGCGAGGATCGCCAGATCGCGGTCGATGTCGACGCTCTGGATCTGACCGTCCGCGAGCTCGCGCGCAAACGCCTCGCGCACGGCCCGCAGGGCTCCTTCGGCCTGCGCCTGCGGCACCGCGCAGCAAATCGAGTGCTCCGAGCTGCCCTGGGAGATCAGGATCACCGAAATGCTCGCCTCGCGCAGCGCGCCGAACAGACGGTGCGCCGTGCCGGGTACGCCGATCATGCCGGCGCCCTCGACGTTCACGAGCGCCACCTGCTCGATGCTCGTGATCCCCTTGACCGGCATGCTCGAGCGCGGCTCGGCGCAGATCAGCGTGCCGGGGCTGTCCGGGGCAAAGGTGTTGCGAATCCAGATCGGTATGCGCCGGCCGACCGCCGGCGCCATCGTCTGCGGGTGGATGACCTTGGCGCCGAAGTATGCGAGCTCCATGGCCTCGCTATAGGACAACGAGTCGATCACGCGGGCGTCCGGCACGCGTCGCGGGTCCGCCGACAGCACCCCGTCGACGTCGGTCCAGATGACGATTTCGCCCGCATCGAGAAGCGCGCCGAAAATGGATGCGGAGAAGTCACTGCCGTTGCGCCCGAGGGTGGTTTGCACACCCTCACGATCGGAGGCAATGAAGCCGGTGATGACAAGTGTGCGGGGACCCTCCCCATCGGCCAGCGCGGCGAGTCGCGCACGTGACTCGGCCCATTGCACGGCCGGTCCCAGCGGCCCCCATTCGACGATCAGCATCTGGCGCGCGTCGACCCAGTCGATCTCTCCACGGCGCTGCCTGCGATGCGCCAGGTAGTCCCGAAACAACCGCGTCGACCACAGCTCGCCATAACCGACGATGAGGTCGCGCACCGCACCGGACGCCGAGCGGGTCAGCCGTACTGTGTTGAGGATGCCCTCGAGGTCATGGCAATCGCGGTCGAACGCCGCCAACCAAAGGCGAGTACCAGCCGCGCCAAGTGTCGCTGCCGCGATCGCCTCATGGCGCGCGCGCAGCTGATCTAGTTCGCGGCGCACGCCGTCCTGCTGCCGTTCGGCAATCTGCACCAGGTGATACAGCGCATCGGTGACACCGCGGCACGCCGACAGCACGATGGCGAGCCGCTGATCGGCAGAGGCCTCGATGATCTTCGCGACGCGCTCGAAGCAGGCCGCGTCGGCCACGCTCGAACCGCCAAATTTGTGGACGCACCAGGCAGTCCGATCGGAACCGGTCATTGATTCTCTTCGAAGGGGGGCAAAAACTTTTGAAGGTTAATGCCTTGGTGCCATCGCGCGCAATATAATGGGCGATTCGTGGAACATGAACTGCATCGGCTCCTGCCGTTCTTTGCCGATTCGCGGGCGGCAGCGCAGCCGCTGGCACTTGCGCTCGTCCTGCGCACCGCGGGTTCCACCTATCGCAAGCCCGGCGCGTGGATGCTGATCGCCCGGGATGGCCGCTATGCGGGCCTGCTTTCCGGCGGCTGCCTCGAGGGCGATCTGCACGTCCACGCCGCGCGGGTCATCGACAGTGGTGTGGCCGAAACGGTCAGGTACGACTCGCGCGGTCCCGACGACGAGCTGTGGGGCCTTGGCAGTGGCTGCGAGGGCGCGATGGACATCCTGGTGGTGCGCGTCAGTGCCGCGGAGGACTGGCAACCGCTCGATGCCGTTGCACGAGCGCAGGCGCAGGGCGTGGCCTGCGAGTTCGGCGTCGTGACTGCCACCGCACCAGGCGGCCCGGCATTGGGTGCGATTGTCATGCCGCCCGCCGGCGGCAGCGGTGTTTTCGCCGTGAGGATCGACCCGCCGCCACACGTGCTGTTGCTTGGCGGCGGACCGGATGCGCTGCCGATCGCCGAACTGGCGCGCTTCCTCGGCTGGCGGCTCACCGTCGTCGATCATCGCCCGGCGTATGCGCAAGCGGCGCGCTTTGTCGCCGGCACGCGCGTCATCGCCGCGCGCGCCGAGCAACTCGCGACACTGTGTGACCTGGCGGACATCGACGCCGCGGTGGTCATGAGCCACCATCTCGACTCGGACCGCAGCTATCTCGGCGTGCTGGCCGCAACCACCATCGACTACGTCGGCCTGCTCGGTCCGCCGCCGCGGCGCGCGCGACTGCTGGGCGAACTCGGTGCGGGTGCAGCGGCGCTGCAGGGACGGCTGCGAGCACCGGTAGGCCTCGACCTCGGCGCGCACTCCCCCACAACGATTGCGCTCGCCATCGTCGCCGAGATCCAGGCGCACCTCGCCGGCACCACCGGCGGCGCGCTGTCGCACTGATGGAAGCGCTGTTGCCATTCGCGCTCGCGCTGTTCGGCACCGGTCTGCTCGCCGGCGTCATGGCCGGCCTGCTCGGTGTCGGCGGCGGCATCGTCATCGTGCCGGTGCTCGATATCGTGCTGATCGCCGCCGGCGTCGCGCCCGAATGGAGCATGAATGTCGCCGTCGCCACCTCGCTCGCAACCATCATCCCCACTTCGATCGCGTCGGTCCGCGCGCACCATGCGCGCCGCGCCATCGACTGGCCGCTTGTGAGGCACTGGGGTGTCCCGATCATTGCCGGGGCGTTGCTCGGGGGACTGCTCGCCGCGCAGGTGTCCAGCACCTGGCTGGCAGTGCTGTTCGGCGCCGTGGCAGCGGCAGTGGCGCTCAAGATGTACCTGCCGCTCGACCACCTGCGATTCGCCCCATCGCCGCCACGCGGGCCGCTCGGCATCGCCCTCGGCACCGGCATCGGCGCCATCTCGGCCATGATGGGCATAGGCGGCGGCACGCTGGCAGTACCGACCCTGACCCTCACGGGCGAGCCGATCCATCGCGCCGTGGCAACCGCCGCGGTATTCGGCCTGCTGATCAGCGTGCCTGGCACGCTGACTTACCTGCTCGCCTCGCCAGGCCTCGCGCTGCCCCACTGGACCGCCGGCCTCGTGAGTCTGCCGGGCGCAGCGCTGATTGCGCTCGCCACGATCGTCACCGTGCCGATCGGCGCGCGGATCGCGCACGCGCTCCCGCCGCGAGCGCTGGCGCTCGCTTTCGGAGTCTTCCTGTCGCTGGTCGCGGCGCGGATGCTGTGGCGGGCGTTCGTCGCCTGATCGCGCACTGCCCGTCAGGCGGACGCGGCCCGGCCCCGCTGACAATTCTTTGCAGCGGTGCGCATATCGTCCCGCAAGGGCTTTTGTTAACGTTTCCGCAACGGGAACTCGCGAGGCGGCCATGTTCATCAATTTCTGGTACCCCGTCATCAGGTCGGCGGATCTCGGCACTGCACCGCAGCGCGTGCGGATACTTGCGCATGACCTGGTCGTGTTCCGCGACGCGGCCGGCAAGCCGGCCGTGCTGTCGGATACCTGTGTGCACCGCGGCGGGTCGCTGTCGGGCGGCAAGTGCAAGGACGACGGCACGGTGCAGTGCCCTTACCACGGCTGGCGCTTCAATCGCGACGGCCAGTGCACGCGCATCCCGTCGATCGGCATCAATGCGAAGATCCCGCCGCGCGCGCGTGTCGATTCGTACCCGGTCGAGGAGCGCTACGGACTCGTGCATGCCTTCCTCGGCGACCTGCCGCAGGCCGAGCGCCCGCCGATCATGCCGATCTTCGAGGCGGACGATCCGAACTGGCGCGCGCACTCGATCACCTTCGAAGTCCCGTTCCACTACGAGCGCTCGATCGAGAACGGGCTCGATCCCGCACACAACGAGTATGTCCACACGACCCACGGGCACCAGGGTGAGCGCGAGAACGAGTACAAGGTGAACGAGCTCGAACCCTCGCAGGACAATGCGTGGGGCTTCGGCTTCATGCACACCTACGATGCCCCGCCGCTGCGCAACGGCGTGCTGCGCTTCTCGCGCAGGAAGGGCGGCAAGATGCAGGCGGGCTCGGGCACCTACGGCCCGAACCAGATGTGGACCTACATCCACATCTCTGCGACCAAGGCGATGCACCAGTACCTGTTCGAGGCGCCGATCGACGAGCGCTCGACGCGCGTGTTCCTCGTGACCTACCGGAACATCGTCTTCTTCAAGGGCGGCCTGCTCGCGAAGCTCAACAACTGGCTCGACAGCAAGGTCACGGTGCGCAACCTGTTCGTCGCCGGCCAGGACATCGCGGTCGTGAAGGAGCTGCGGCCCGTGCTCACGCCGCCCTCGACCGCGCGCGAGCTGATGATGCCGGCGGACAAGGTCATCGCCCAGTACCGCGACAAACTCGACGAGTTCGAGGCGCGGGGCTGGCGCATCGACATGCAGCGGCTCAAGAAGGACCACGAGCGCGGCAACGTGATCTACGCGATTCCCTCGCCCGCGCGCCGCGAGTCGAAGGCCTGGGTGCTCGAGGCGACACCGCTCGTGCAGGCCGCCCCCGTACAGGCCGCCCCGGAGCAGGTCCCGCAACGCGCGATCGGTTGACGGCGGCCGGGCTGCCCGGCGCGGCGCGCGGACTGCTACAGTCCACGCATGGATGAACTCGCGATTATACGCGGCCAGATCGCCACCGAGCGCCGCCACCTCATTGCCGTGAAAGCCGCGTGCCGCACCGCGCTGTCGGCCGGCCGTGCAACAACCGGCGTCGATGACTTCGCGCGTGTCGCCGGCGACTACCTGCTCTACCTCGGACGCCGCCTGCTCGCGCAGGACCATGCGCACGCTGTCCTGCTGCGGCCACGACTCGCCTCCAGCGATGCCGCAAGCCACAGGCTGCTCGACGATCTCGAGGCTACGCTCAAGCAGTTGCGCGTTGCGCTGCAGGCACTCGAGGGCGAGGCGGATCGCGTCGCGGGCCTGTTCGATTACCTGGAGTTCGTCGACGGCGCGCTGGCCAAACGGCGCCACGCGCTCGAGCCCCTGCTCACTGCGCACTATTCGATCGAGGACTGGCGCGCGACGGCCTCCGTCGACGCCGACAGCATCATCGAGGAGCGTGAGCGTTATGCAGCATGCCAGGCGGCAGCACCCCCCGGCGTGCTGGCGCCCGCAGCACCGGGCTGAGCATGGCATTCCCGGCCGGCGAAGCACCTACCCTGCACGCGATCGTGCTCGCGGCCGGCGCCTCGACACGCTTCGGTTCGCCGAAGCAGCTGGTACGCATGGACGGACGGCCGCTGCTGCACGCGGTCGTCACGCGCGCGGTCGAGGTGGCGGGGCATTCGGTCACTGTCGTACTGGGCGCGCACGCGGGCGACCTCTCGGCGTTGCTGCGGCACACGCCCGCATCCACCGTCGTCAACCGCGACTGGCAGGAAGGCATCGCGAGCTCGATCCGTGCCGGCATGTCGCAATTGCCGGGCGCTGCGGACGGCGTACTGCTGATGCTTGCCGACCAGCCCAGTGTCACCGCCGACGACCTGCGTCGCCTCGCTGGCGCCTGGCGGCGCCAGCCCGACACGATTGTCGCGGCACAGTACAGCGGCATCACCGGAGTACCGGCCATCTTTCCGCGCTGGGCGTTCCGCGATCTCGCCGAACTGCGCGGCGATCGCGGCGCGCAGATACTGCTGCAGCGCTACATCGATCGCGTCTCGCGGTTGCGCATGGTGTCGGCTGCGCTCGACATCGACCGGCCGGAAGACCTGCTCGGACTCGAGGCCGGCGCGCAACCGCCACCCGTGACGGACTGAGCGCCGCCTTACAGCGGAGCGCGCTGCTTCACACGCAGGCTCTGCTGCCACTCCAGCGCGAAATCACGGTGGCAGTACGCACTGATCGCCGCCGTGACCAGCATCGCGAGCAGCGCCCCGAGGCTGGCGAGCGCCATGTCCTTCTGCGCGTCCCACACGTCGCCCTGCGCGCCGAGGAAAGCGACGCCCAGGTCGCCGCCCACCAGCTCGGCGGCCAACCACTCGATGATTTCGTAGAGCGCCGATGTCGACATCGTCAGGTCGAGCGGCAGGAAGTAGCCCCAGAATCCCCTCACCGCGGCAATGCGCAGGAACATTTCACGGATCGGGTAGGCGAGCAGCAGGCCATAGGCGAAGTGCACGATGCGGTCGAAGTTGTTGCGCTCCCAGCCAAGCAACGCATCGATCGAGAAGCCGAGCGTACTCTGCGCCCATGCGTCGTACGGGACCAGCGAATAGGTGTAGTGCGCACCGATCGTGTGCAGGCACAGGAACACGAAGATCAGCGTGTACGAAATGCGCGACAGCGGGAACGGCCGCCAGGTCGCCGCAAGCAGCGCGATCGCGCAGACCAACAGGCTGTTCTCGAGCAACCAGTCGCTGCGGTCGTGGGGACTGAAGGCGAGCGGCAGCCACAGCGCGAACCACGCTGCCGCGAGCAGCAACGCATAGTGCCCGTGCGCCACTTGCCTCATTACTTCTCCCTCGGGCTAACCGCTCACCAGCGACAGCAGCCGCTCGCCCTCGCGCACCCGCTGGCCCGTCTGCACGTGGACCACTCCAACCCGCCCTGCTCCGCCCGCGCGCAGCGTGTGTTCCATCTTCATCGCCTCGAGCACGACGAGCGCGTCCCCGCGCGCAACCGTGTCACCCTCGCCGACCCGCACCTCGAGCACCGCTCCGGGCATCGGCGCCACGACATCACCATCGGTCGCCGCAGCTTCCGCAGGTGCGCCCCGAGCCACGCGCGCGAAGCGGAAGGACTCACCGTCGCGCCAGACGCGCACTTCATCCGCGCTCACCACGACGGTGGGTTCCCCGGGACCGCCGGTTGAACCCGCGAGGACCGACAACTGCGCATCCGGCAGCGCCAGCCGGACTCGCACGTCCCGCAAGCCCTGCACACGCCAGCCGTCCCGGGCAGCCCACGGATCGCCACCCGGGTCCGGCGCCAGCAGCGCGGCCGCCGCCCACTGCGCTGCCAGCTCCTGCTGCGCGGCCTTCGCCGGCAGCAGGGCATCGCCGCGCGCATCGATCAGGCCGGTCGTCATGCGGCCGGCGCGCACATCCGGATCACGCGTGAGCGCGACGAGCGCCGCGAGATTGGTCGTGACGCCCTCGATGCGGGTGTCGAGCAGCGCGGCTTCGAGCTGTTGCAACGCCGCCTCGCGTGTCGGACCGTGCACGATCAGCTTGGCGAGCAGTGCGTCGTAATCGGTGACGACGCGATCGCCCTCCTCCACCGCGGCATCGATGCGGACATCGCCCTGCGGCCAGTGCAGCACTTCGACCCGCCCACCCGCAGGCAGGTAGTCGTGACGCGGATCCTCCGCGTACAGGCGCGCCTCGAAGGCGTGCCCCCGGGGTTCGCGCGGGATTGCGGGCAACGGTTCACCGGCCGCGACGCGCAATTGCCACTCCACGAGATCGATGCCGAGCACCGCTTCGGTGACCGGATGCTCGACCTGCAGGCGCGTGTTCATCTCGAGGAACCAGCCGTCTTCACCCGCGACGATGAACTCGACGGTGCCCGCGTTCTCGTAACCCACAGCCTGCGCCGCCCTGACTGCGGCCGAATGCAGGCGCGCGCGCAGCTCCGGCGAGAGCCCCGGCGCCGGACACTCCTCGATCACCTTCTGGTGGCGGCGCTGCAGCGAGCAATCGCGCTCGAACAGGTGGATGCAGTGCCCGTGCGCATCGGCGATCACCTGCACTTCCACATGGCGAGGCGCCTCGACATAACGCTCGAGCAGCACACGGTCATCGCCGAACGAGCGCGCCGCCTCGCCGCGCGCGGCGGACAGCGCAGCGGGCAGCTCCGCCGCGGAGCGGACCACGCGCATACCCTTGCCGCCGCCACCGGACACCGCCTTGACGAGCAACGGAAAGCCGATTCGCCCAGCCTCGCGGGCCAGGCTTGCATCGGACTGGTCCTCACCCTGCCAGCCGGGCACGACTGGCACGCCAGCGGCCTGCATCAGCGCTTTGGCCTCGTCCTTGCGACCCATGGCGCGCATGGCGGCCGCGCCGGGCCCGACGAAGACGATGCCTGCATCGTCACAGGCCTCGACGAACTGCGCGTTCTGCGACAGGAAGCCGTAACCCGGGTGGATAGCATCGGCACCGCTCGCCCGCGCCGCCGCCATCACCGCGTCAATATCGAGGTAACTCGCGCGCGCCGGCGCGGGACCGACCCGCAACGCCACATCGGCGCTGCGCACGTGCAAGGCGTCGACATCGGCATCCGAATGGATCGCAACGGTGCGCATGCCGAGCCGGCGCGCAGTGCGCATGATGCGGCAGGCAATCTCGCCGCGATTGGCGATCAGGAGAGTGCGCAGAGGACGCGCCTTGCGCTCAGACATCGGCGGCAAACAATTCGCGACCGATCAGCATGCGGCGGATCTCGCTGGTGCCGGCGCCGATTTCGTACAGCTTGGCGTCGCGCAGCAGGCGGCCTGCCGGATAGTCGTTGATGTAGCCGTTGCCGCCGAGCGCCTGGATCGTCTCGAGTGCGCACTGGGTCGCGCGCTCGCTTGCGTAGAGGATGCAACCCGCAGCGTCGTAGCGGGTTGTGCGGCCCCGGTCGCAGGCGCGCGCGACGCTGTACACATACGCGCGGCAGGCGTTCAGCGTGGTGTAGAGATCGGCGAGCTTGCCCTGCATCATCTGGAACTGGCCAATGGGCTGGCCGAACTGCTTGCGCTCACGCACGTAGGGCAGCACGGTGTCGAGGCAGGCCTGCATGATACCGAGCGGCCCGCCCGCGAGGACCACCCGTTCGTAATCGAGGCCGCTCATCAACACCTCGACACCGCGGCCCTCTTCGTGCAGCAGGTTCGCCACCGGCACGTGGCAAGCCTCGAACACGAGCTCGGAGGTGTCGGAACCGCGCATGCCGAGCTTGTCGAGCTTTTGTGCCGCGTGGAATCCCGGCATGCCGCGCTCGATGATGAATGCCGTGATGCCGCTCGTGCCGCGCGTGCCGGGCAGGCGCCCATAGGCAATCACGACGTCGGCTTCCGGCCCGTTGGTGATCCACATCTTGCGACCATCGAGCACATAGTGATCGCCGGCGCGGGTCGCCGTGAGGCGCATGCTGACGACGTCCGAGCCCGATTCAGGCTCGCTCATGGCGAGCGCGCCGACGTGTTCGCCAGATAGCAGCTTCGGCAGGTAGAGACGCTTCTGCGTGGCCGTGCCCCAGCGACGCAACTGGTTCACGCACAGGTTCGAATGTGCACCGTAGGACAGTCCCACGGAGGCAGACGCCCGACTGACCTCTTCCATGGCAATCACGTGTTCGAGGTAACCAAGGCCACTGCCGCCATCCTCGATCGACACGGTGATGCCATGCAGGCCGAGTTCGCCGAGTTCCGGCCACAGGTCGCGCGGAAACCGGTTGTCGCGATCGATCTCGTGCGCCCGCGGGGCTATGCGTTCGTTGGCAAAGTCCCGCACCGTCTGGCGCAGCAGCTCCGCGCTCTCGCCCAGGTCAAAATCGAATTCCACCAAGACCCCTCGCTCGTCCGTCCCATGGACCTGAATTCGGGGCCGCAGTGTACACCGGGGTCTTGAGGCGTGGCAGGCTGCGCGCGGCAAGGCTGCTTATTGTTGTATCGAGGCATACCCGCTCAGATTCCCAGCGCGGCACGGCGCGCCGATGAATGCATGTGCACGAGCACTCGTGCATGCAGCGGCACGCCGCCCTGGGCGTAGCAGCCCTGCGCAAACGCGCTCGAGTCCCGCGTGCGCAGCACCGGGATGATCATGGGGCCCGTGAGCGGGAAGAGCGGCATGCGGCAGATGCTGATACGCAGGCCGAGCTGGTTCGCCTCGGCAAGGGTCTGTCGCGAGGCGCTGCCGGTTCGCACCCGGTGATGCGGCCACACGTTCGGAATCTCGGTGCGGCCCTCGACCGACACACCGAAGTCCGCAAAGGATGCCGCGACCGGATTCCAGACCTCGATGCGCGTGCGATCGGGACGCAGGACCTCGGCGTAACTTCGCGCAAGGGCCTCGCTGTCGGCGTGCACGGCGAACAGCGGCGACAGGCCACGCGCGAGCGCCCGCTGCATCACGGCGCGATCACCGTGCTCGACGGCACCGGCACGCGCCGCCATGAGCGCAGCCACACCGAGCGTCTGCCGGGTGACCGCCAGCAGCGCAATTTCCAGGGTGCCGAACACCAGTGGCATGAGCACGGCAAAGGCGACGAGCAGGAACTCGACGGTCGCCGAACCACGGCGCGTGCGCTCAGGACCGCGGCGGGGCGTCATCGAGACGGTCTCCCGGCTGGATCGCCAGTTGCCGGCACATGCCTCGCGGCATCTCCCAGGCGATGAACGCGCGACCGCAGACGGCGGCCCGCCATGGGCGCAGTCCGTGCACACAGCGCAGTACGCGGCCCTCGCGATTCGTGAAGACGACGTCGATGGGGTCACGCAAGCCGAGCGTGTGCACTCCCGCGCAGGGTGCGATCTTGACCACCGCGAGTGTCCGCCGCGCCCGGCGCTGGTTCACGCCACGCGCGCGCTCCAGAAAGGTCTCGCACGCGAACACGCGGGTAGCCAGCGGCCGGCCATTGTGCAGAAGCCTGCGTTCGCGCATGGTACCTCCTAGGCCCACTGCAACAGTCGGTGCGCGATCGGAAAGCCGATCACCAGGAACGCGCAGGGAAATATGCACAGGATCAGCGGCCCGAGCATCCTGACCGGGCTCTCCATGGCCACGCGCTCGGCGCGCGCAAAGCGCTCCTCGGTACGCTGCTCCACCTGGGCACGGAGCGTGGCGGCGATGCCCGCCCCGCTCGCGTCGGCGTGCACGATGGCCGCCACCATCGCGTCGAGGCCGGCATGGCCGTAACGGGCCGCGAGTTCGACGAGCGCATCGGCGCGCGGACGCCCCGCATGGATGGCTCGCAGTGATTGGGCGAGGCCCCGCGGCAGCGCACCCGACCCGCCGGACTGCACGCCGATGCGTAGTGCCGCGCCCAGCGAGCAGCCCGCTTCGACGGCGAGCGTGACGAGTTCCAGCACTCGCGGCAGGTCGCGGTCCATGCCGCGAGTGAGTCGCGCGCGGCAGTCGCGCAGCCACAGAGTCGGCCAGCACGCGCCGGCCAGCGTCGCGAGGACCAGCGCAGCGGCGCGAGCACCGCCCAACGCTGCCGTGACGCTGGCCACCGAAAGCGTGACCAGGTGCACCGCAAGCCACTCGTTGCCATCCATGGCATCGTCGAGATCGGCCGCACGCAGATGCGCCTGCAGGTAGCGGGCGAGACCCCTGGGCAGCAGTGGCTCGACAAGGGGGGCGAGCTGCATTGCCACTGGCAAGGCGGCGCGCAACCATGCGGGCAAACCTGCGCGGGATCGCGCGGGGCCTGCAAGCCGCTGCGGCAACCAGCGCATGAGCCGCAGCACGACACAGGCCACTGCGACGCCGGCGGCGAGTGCGCACCCGAGCAATGCGGGATCCCACTCGCCGCTCATACGTCTATCGCCACGATGCGGCGGATGAGGAACCATCCGGTAATGTCGAGCACGACGATACAGGCGAGCACCATCCAGCCAGGTGGGGTAGTGAACAACGGCAGCATCGACGCCTCGTCGAGCGCGAACATGGCGAGCATCAATGCAAACGGCAATGCGGTGACGATGATGGCCTGCAGGCGCCCTTGCGAGGTGAGCGAGCGCAGCTTTGCCTCGATCGCATGCTTGCGGCGCAGGCTTCCGGCCAGCCGGTCGAGCGTGCTGCCGAGCCCGCCGCCGACCTGCATCGCGAGCGACACCGAGATCACCAGCAGCCGCATCGGCTCGAGCGGCACGCGCGTCGCCATTTCCTGCAATGCGACCTCGAGTCTTACCCCGAGCCGGTGACGGCGCATGACGAGCGCGAGCTCGTGGCCGAGCGGCGCCGGAACACGGTGCGCAAGCTGGTCGAGTCCCTGCGCCAGCGCGGCTCCAGCGCGCACCGCGCTCGCCAACATCGCGATCATGTCCGGAAGCTGCGCGCCAATGCGGCGCACATAGCGCCGGCGCCACCACCAGTGCAGCACCCGCGGCGTCGCCAACGCGACACCCGCCACCAGCAGCGCTGGCGCCACCGACTGAAACGCGGCCGCCGTCGCGAGCGCGCCCAACGCGGCGAGCAGCGCACTTGCGCGCAGCAGTCTGTCCGGTTCGATGAATATGAAGAGGTCGGCGAGTGCGCCGGCCGGCCGCTCGATGCCCTGCCGACGCAGCACTGCCGCCGCCGCCCGGGCAAGACAGTGCGTGCCGAGCGCGAGCGCCGCCGCAGCCATTGCCGTGAGCGCGTATGCCACGTGGATCATGATTGCGCCGCAGCGCCGGCCCCATCGCGGCGAAAGATCGAGTAATCGAGTACTGCGCCGCTTTCGCGCAGGGCCTCGTAGAAGGCGGGCACCTGCCCGGCTGCCTCGAAGTAGCCCGCTCCCCCCGCACGTGCGCGGACGTGGTGGAACAATCCCTGTGTCGCGATGATCCCCGCGTCGATGCCCGTGACTTCGACGATGTGGGTCACGCGTCGCGCGCCGTTCGGGAAGCGCGCCACGTGCACGATCAGGTCGACCGCGGCGGCGATCTGCTCGCGCACGGCCGCGAGCGGCAAGTCGACTCCCGACATCAGCACCATCACTTCGAGGCGGGACAGCAGATCGCGCGGGCCGTTGGCGTGGGCGGTAGTCAGGCTGCCATCGTGCCCGGTGTTCATCGCCTGCAGCATGTCGAGGGCCTCGCCGCCGCGACATTCCCCCACGACGATGCGATCGGGGCGCATGCGCAGCGCATTGCGCACCAGGTCGCGGATCGTGATCTCGCCGCGTCCCTCGAGATTGGCAGTGCGCGCCTCGAGCGGCACGAGGTTCCCGTGGGCGAGTTGCAGCTCGGCGGCATCCTCTATCGTCACGATGCGCTCCGCTTCCGGAATCAGCGCCGAGAGCACGTTCAGCAGCGTGGTCTTGCCCGACCCCGTGCCGCCCGACACGATGATGTTGCGCCGATGGCGCACGCATTCGGCGAGGAAATGCACCATGGGCCGGCTGATCGCGCCCAACTCGACCAGGTCTTGCACGGTCAGTCGCCGACGCGAGAACTTGCGTATGGTCAAGGCCGCGCCACACAGGGACAGCGGCGCGAGCACGACATTGATGCGCGAGCCGTCGGCCAGCCGCGCATCGACGAGCGGTGAGGATTCATCGACCCGCCTGCCGACGCGCGACACCACGCGGTCGATCACGGCCCGCAGCGCCTGCTCGCTGGTGAAGCGCGTGGCTGTCGACTCGAGGCGACCGCCGCGCTCGACGAACACGCGCCCGGCGCCATTCACCATGATCTCCGACACGGTGTCATCGGCCAGCAGGCTTTCGAGCGGCCCGAGGCCGATCGCCTCATCGACGACGAAGCGCACGAGCGCGGGGGTGTCCAGGTCCGGCGGCAGGCTCATCCGGCCGATGATCTCGCCCAGGCGCTCGCTCGCCAGCGCGCGCAGCTCACCATCGGACATCTGCACGACATCACGCCGGCGCAAGTCGAGCGAGGCCAGCAGCTCGCGATGCAGGGTCCGAGCAAGCTCCGGCAATGGCGCGGCGGGGATGGTGCGCGCAGCCGTCATGGCGGCGGGCTCGCAGGTCGCAGCGGCGGCCGCGCGGGCGGCTCGAGCGCATCGATCTGCCGTTGCAGCCGCTCTCTCGACGCCTGCGCGCCGGAGTCGGACGGAGAGCGCGCCGGCTCGCCGGCGACGATCCTCGGTGTAATGAAGATGGCGAGCTCGGAATCCGCGCTGCGTCGGGTGCGCGATCGAAATGCGCCACCCACGACCGGCAGGTTTCCCAGGCCCGGCACCTGCTGTCGTTCCCGCGAGAAATTGCGATTGACGAGGCCGGCGATGACCAGCGTTTCGCCCTGGCGCAGATTCACCTCGGTGGCCGACTGGCGCTTGATGAAGCCGGGCACCCCGAGCACGCGCTGGGCATCGTCCACCTGGCTCACTTCGGTATCGATGCGCGCGTAGATGCTGCCGTCGGGTTCCGCCACGGGCTTGACGTCGAGGATGACGCCGTATTCCTTGTATTCGATGTCCGCGCCGCCCTGCGGGTCGAACACCGGAATCGGAATCTCGCCGCCCGAGACGAAGCGCGCACTGCCGCCGCTGCGGCAGCTCAGCATCGGCTCGGCGACGATGACGGCGTCGCCTTGCTGCTCGAGCAGGCGAATGCGCGAATCGATGGCGGTGACCCAGCCAAGATAGGCTTTCGGCGGCCACACGCGCTGCGGCAGCGGGCCACCCTGCAGCTGGTCGAGTTCGGGCGCCGAGGGAACCGCCCGGAACAGATCGTTGGTGACGAGATCGGCGATCAGGCCGGCATTGGGCCCGTTGATGTCGTCACGCCAGCGCACGCCGACATCGCGCAGTGCCCCGCTGCGCACCTCGACGATGCGCACGTCGAAATGAATCATGCTTTCCCAGGCCACCTTGCCGACGAAGTTGAGCACCACTCCCGGGTACAGCGTGGCAATGGCCGCGGCGCGGTCCTGCGCCCTGGCACCGGTGGCGAGACCCTCGAGCACGATGCGATTGCCGATCGGACGCGCGCCGATGCCCTGTACGCCGACCAGCAGCTCGCGCACCACGCGCAACGTGGCGTGCAGGTCCGTTTCCGCGACCTCGATCGTGATGCGGCGCTGGGATCCATCGCGCAGCCACAGCTGCAGCACCGTGCGCCCCGCGCTCTCGCCGAGCAGCAGCAGCTCCCCGCCCTGCAGGCTGGTGACCGAGACTATGGCGCCATTGCCGATCGCGATGCGCACCGGGGACACGACGAGCACGCGGCTGTCGCCCACGAACAGGTCGATGTGCGCCGGGATGTCGTCCGCGGCCACGCTGGATCCCTGTGCCGCCTGCAAGGCAACCAGCGCCGCGCAAAGCAGCAGCTGCCGGGGCAGGCACGGCCGCTTCATGGCGCTGCCGCCAGTGCCGGTGCAAGACGTGCCTGGATCGATCGCGCCGCCGACCCGCCGACGATGATCTGGACGCCATGTGCGCGACGGCGCTCGGGGGGCGCGCCACCCCCGATCGCACTGATATCGACCACCCGCAGCGCCGCTGTCGGCTCGGGCACGACGCCGCGCAAAAGGACGGTTACCTCGCCCGTGCGCTGCGCGAGCACGAGCCGCTGGGCATCGAACGGTGCCACATCGAGGGTGACCGTCGCATAGTCGATGTCGACGGGGGCGCCCTCACGGCTGCCCAGTGCCTGCCGCGTGCTGCGCCCCGTCGCGATTACGGTCACGCCTTCGAGCAGCGGTCGCACGACCGCACCGCGTGCCGACGCCGAGCCCTCATCGGGAGCGTAGACGAGGTCGATGACATTTCCCGGCGCGAGCATGCCCGAGAAGCCGTTGATCTCATCCACCGCAAGGGTGATGGCCCTGCGGTGGGCCCCCACGAGCGAGGCGAGCCGCGGCCAGTCGTCCGGCTGCAACACGGCCGGCAATACGGCATCGCCGGGCGCAAGTGCTTGCAGCGTGACGCGGCCGACAAACTCGGCGGCTGCGTCGGGTCCGCGCGCGGCGCTCGGCGCAAAGCGTACTGGCACCTGGCGGATGGCGAGGTCTTCGTGACGGACGAGATGACCGGCCGGCAGGTCAGCCGCGGCCACGATGACGGGACGTGATGCATAACGCTCCGCGAGCCCTGCCTCGGCACTCGCGATCCGCCCGCTCACATGGCGGGCGGCGAGCGTGGCGGCGGCGAGGCCGGAAGCGATCGCGACAAGCCACGGCAACCACCTGGTGCCGGCGCGCAAGGTATCGCTCAGGACCACGCCGCGTACCCCACGGTGAGCAATGCCGCGCGCCACGCCTGCCAGAAGTGCCGAAGTGCGGCCTCCAGTTGCTGAACCGGCGATTCGCCTGCGGCCAGCGGCAGGCACAGGGCCGCAATCAGCACGGTCAGCACCACGATGTACTCGACGAGCGCCTGGCCGCGAATCGCGCTCATGGCCACGGCGCCACGTGTCCCATGACGACGCGGGTCCTGCGCCCGGCCGCACGGACCTCGATGCCGAGCGTTTCATCATCGCGCATGAACCAGCGCGCCTGCGAGCCACGTCCGCGGGCACAGTCGACGGCGCCCAGCACGCGCCAGCCGCTGTCCGCGGCGCGCGCGCAAAGTTGCGCCAGCGCGCGCGCACTACCACCCGGGATCGAGACGAGGTACTGGCTGGCCCTGGCGCGAGCCTCATTGAACTGGATCGCCCTCAGGACCTCGCCTCCAGCCGGCAACGACAAGGGCAACTTCACGGGCGCTGCCAGGGGCGAGCGCAGGTCGAGTCGCGCGAGTATCAGTTCACTGCCACCGCGCCCATCGGCCCGCGCCTGCAGGGTTTCGTGGATTGCGCCCGAGTTGCGGGTCGCAACACGCCACTGGCCGGCTCGCTGATTCGGAACCGACGCTGTCGATGAGTCGGACCAGGCGGCCAGCACTTGCCCTGGCGCGAGCGCGGATCGGTAGCGCTCGATCTGCAGCGGCACCCGATCGACGATCACCGCATCGCGATCGATCAGCGTGGCCCCGGACAGGGCGAGCGCGGCCACCCATGCCAGGCTCAGCATCGGACCCACTGCGCGCCGCGCACTGCTGGACGCGGTGTGAGGCGATCGGGCGGCACGACCTCCGGTGCAATCGTGCCAGGGCAGAACTCCCGCAAGCGTGGCTCGAACAGGGTCAGCAATGGCGTGAGCGGCCCGATGATGCCGGTAACCGGAGTGAGTACCCGCAAGGGCGCAAGGCCCCGGACGCGCGCAACCACCTGTTCCGGGCCGTCGGCTGCCCAGTCACCGCCCAGTACGCCGGCCTGCGCCGCAAGCACGTAGGGTTGCGGCGCATGCGCGAGGTGCAGATCGTCGATTGCGATACTCACCGTGGCCACACCGGGCCCGCGTGCCTGCAAGTCGAAGTAGCCGGGCGCGAGCGGCGCCGACGCCGACACCGAGCGCAGCGCAAGCTCGCTCGCGCGCCCCGCTGCGCCGGCCAGGGATGGGGGCCGCACGGCAATCGACACCGCCGACGGCGCGGTGAGCCAGCGGCGACCCGAGGCGG
>CADEFJ010000029.1 GCA_902826575.1 uncultured Pseudomonadota bacterium
AGGCCGGTCACGGCCGCTTCGGCGCTTTCCTGCTGCACGGTATCACCGGCAGCGGCAAGACCGAGGTGTACCTGCACGTCGCCGAGCGCACGCTGGCGCGCGGCGAGCGGGCGCTGATCCTGGTGCCCGAGATCGGGCTCACGCCGCAGCTCGTCGGGCGCTTCGCCGCGCGTTTCGCGGTGGCGATGGCAACGATGCATTCCGGGCTCACCGGCACCGCGCGCCTGAATGCCTGGCGCGACGCGCTCGGCGGGCGCGCGCGCATCGTGCTCGGCACGCGCTCGGCGGTGTTCGCGCCGCTCGCGGGGCTCGGCCTCATCGTCGTCGACGAGGAGCACGATGCCTCGTTCAAGCAGCAGGAGGGGGGCTTCCGCTATTCGGCACGCGACATCGCGGTGATGCGTGCGCAGCGCGCCGGCGTGCCGATCGTGCTGGGCTCGGCCACGCCCTCGCTCGAGACGCTGCACAACGCTCAGCTCGGCCGCTACACGCGCCTCGCGCTGTCGCGCCGCACCGGCGAGGCCCTGCCCCCGCGGCTCACGCTCGTCGATCTGCGTGCCGAGGCGTTGCGTCACGGCCTGTCGACCACGGTGGTGGAGGCGATCCGCCGCCATCTGGAAGATCACGGCCAGGTGCTCGTGTTCCTGAATCGCCGCGGCTATGCGCCGACGCTGGCGTGCACGGCCTGCGGCTGGATCGCCGGTTGCAGCTCCTGCGATGCCCGCCTCACCGTGTACGCGCGCGCCTCGCGCCTGAAGTGCCATCACTGCGGTGCCGACGCGCCGCTGCCTACGCGCTGCCCGCAATGCGGCTACGAGGTGCGCGCTGTGGGCCAGGGCACGGAGCGCGTCGAGGACACGCTCGCGGAACTCTTCCCGCAGGTGGCGCTCGCACGGCTAGATCGCGATGTCGTGCGACGCGATGAGGAGCTCAACGCGGTTCTGACGCGCGTCGCCTCGGGCGAGGCGCGCATTCTCGTCGGCACGCAGATGGTGACGAAGGGCCACGATTTTCCGGACGTGACGCTCGCGGTGGTGCTCAACGCCGATCATGGCCTGTTCAGCACCGACTTTCGCGCTGCCGAGCGGCTCGCGCAGACGATCGTGCAGGTGGCCGGGCGCGCCGGGCGCAGCGCGCGCGCCGGCGAGGTGCTGATCCAGACGGAGTATCCCGAACACCCGCTGCTCACGAGCCTGCTCAGGGAAGGTTACGAGGGATTCGCCGCGACGGCGCTCGCCGAGCGGCAAGCCGCGCTCTGGCCGCCGTTTGGGCGGCTGGCCGCGGTGCGCGCATCGGCGCCCACATTGCATGCAGCGGTGGAGTTCCTGGGCGAGGCCCGGCGCCTGCTGGCGCCGCCGCGCCAAGTGAAGCTGTTGGGGCCCGCGCCGGCGGCCATGGCGAGGCGCGCCGATCGCTTCCATGCACAACTGCTCGTCGAGAGCAGTGACCGCGCGGCGCTGCATCGCTATCTCGATACCTGGCTGCCGCTCGCGCAGGACCTGCCGAGCGCCCGGCGTGTCCGCTGGGCGCTCGACGTGGATCCGCTCGAACTGTTCTGAATCAGGTCGTCGGGGGGGTCTTCTTGCCGTCGTCCATGCGCTTGCCCTGCGGCATTTCGTCGCGGGTGATCTTGCCGTCCTTGTTCGCATCGAGCTGGTCGAAGCGACGGAACATCATCGGCATGCCCGCCTCGGCTTCGCTGCGCGAGATGGCGCCGTCGCTATCCTTGTCCGCGGCCTTCCACGCCTCGGCGCCGCGCTTGCCCATCTCGCCACGCATCTTCGTGCGGGCCGCGTCGACCTCTTCCTTCGTGATGTAGCCGTCCTTGTCGGCGTCGAGCTGGTCGAAGCGCTTGTTGGCGCGCTCGACGGCAGCCTTGCTGGATTCGTCGCGCGAGACCTTGCCGTCCTTGTCGGTGTCGAGCTGCTGGATGAGGTTCCGTTCGCCCATGTCGTGCCCACCCATGTGGTCGCGGTCGGGCTTGGAATCGCCGGCCATCACCGCCAGCGGCGCGGCCATCAGTGCGAGGATCAGGACTGTCGGTTTCATGCTGAACTCCATCGGGGGTTGGGTACTAGAGTCAATAACGCAGCTGAGACCCCCCGGTTGACGCCGGGTTCCGCTAGAATTGCGCGCCTCCGCATTTACGGCGCAACCCCTTGAAAACCGAGCTCGAATCCCTGCTCGCCGCGGCGCTGGCGCGCCTCGCCGAGGCGGGCAGCCTGCCGCCCACCGACAGGTCCGCGATCGTGGTGGAGCGTACCCGCGACGCCAGGCACGGCGACTTCGCCTCGAACGTCGCACTGCGCCTCGCCAAGGGCGCCGGCCGCGCGCCGCGCGAACTCGCCGCCGAGATCATCGCGGCGCTGCCCGCGAGCCCGCTGGTGGCGCGCACCGAAATCGCCGGCGCGGGCTTCATCAATTTCCACTTGAACGCGAACGCCAATCTCGAGGAGCTGTGGCGCGCGCTCGAGGCCGGTGCGAAATACGGCCGCAGCACCGAACTCGGCGCAGGGCGCAAAGTGATCCTCGAGTTCGTCTCGGCAAATCCCACGGGTCCGGTGCACGTCGGCACCGGTCGGCAGGCCGCCTTCGGTGCGACGCTCGGCAACCTGCTCGAAGCCACCGGCTACGCGGTGCATCGCGAGTACTACATCAACGACGCCGGTCGGCAGATGGACATCCTCACCGCGAGCGCGTGGCTGCGCTATCTCGAGACTTGTGGCGAGACGCTCGAATTCCCGTCGAACGGTTATCGCGGCGAGTATGTGCGCGTGCTCGGCGCGGCGCTGCACACCGCGCACCAGGAGGCCTTCCGCCGCCCGGCCGGCGAGGTGTTTGCCGGCCTGCCGCCCGATGAGCCCGCGGGTGGCGACAAGGACAAGTATGTCGATGCGATCATCGAGCGCATGCGCGCGTTGCTCGGAGCGGCCGACTACCAGCGCGTGCTCGATTTCGCGCTCGCGGCGATGCTCGCCGATATCAGGAACGACCTCGCCGACTTCGGCGTGGTCTTCGATCGCTGGTATTCCGAGCGTTCCCTGGCAACGAGCGGCGCGATCGACCACGCGCTCGACGTGCTGCGCGGCCAGGGCCGGCTGTACGAGAAGGACGGCGCCACCTGGTTCCGTGCCACCGAGTTCGGCGACGACGAGGACCGCGTCGTGGTGCGCGCGAACGGCGAGAAAACCTATTTCGCCTCCGACATCGCCTACCACCTCGAGAAGCGCGAGCGCGGCTTCGAGCTGCTGGTCGATGTGCTCGGCGCCGACCACCACGGCTATGTCGCGCGCGTGCGCGGCGGGCTCGTGGCCATGGGCCAGCCCGCCGACAGCCTCGAGGCGATCCTGATCCAGTTTGTCAGCCTGTGGCGCGGCGAGGTGAAGATCCCGATGGGCAAGCGCGACGCGCAGTTCGTCACGCTGTGCCAGTTGCGCGAGGAAGTGGGCACCGACGCCTGCCGCTTCTTCTACCTGATGCGCAGCCACGACCAGCCGCTCGACTTCGACCTCGAGCTTGCCAAGTCGCGCTCGAACGAGAACCCGGTGTACTACATCCAGTACGCGCACGCGCGCGTCTCGAGCGTGATGAAGCAGCTGGTCGCGAAGGGCTTCCGCTACGACGAGGCGGTGGCGCGCGCGAACCTCGGGCTGCTCACCGACGAGCACGAGCAGGCCGCACTCACGGCGCTGGTGCGCTACCCGGAAGTGCTGCGCCAGGCGGCGGCGAACCGCACGCCGCATACGGTCGTGCACTACCTGCGCGATCTCGCCAACACCTTCCACACCTGGTACAACGCCGCGCAGTTCATCGTCGATGACCCGCAACTGCGCAACGCGCGCCTCGCGCTCGCGCTCGGCGTGCAGCAGGTGGTGCGCAACGGCCTCGATGTGCTCGGCGTTTCCGCACCGGAAACGATGTGACGCGGTAAGCTCACGCACGCCATGAGACTGACGGCACGCGATTTCAAGAAAACCCGCGGCGGTGGCGTCGAGTTCACGCGTTTTCGCCAGTTCGCCTACGGACTCGGCACCGGCCTCGGCGTGGCCCTGCTCGTCTATGTCGTGATGAACCAGCGCGCGCTGCAGACGGCGCAAGATGCCGCGATGGAGCGCCCCGAACCACGCGTCGCGGCCGAGCCCACCGAAGCGCAGGTCGCGGAGAGCACCGACGACGCGGCCGGCAAGCAGTACGACTTCTACGAGATGCTGCCCAAGTTCGAGGTCGTGGTGCCTGAGCGCGATCGCGAAGTGAAGCCCGACGCGCCCGCCGCCGTCGAACGACCGGGTGTGTACGTGCTGCAGGCCGGCTCGTATCGCGGCCAGAGCGATGCCGAGCGCGTGCGTTCGCAGCTCGCGCTGCAGGGCATCCAGGCGGCGGTGCAGCGCGTTTCGGTGGATACCGATGTGTGGCACCGGGTGCGCATCGGGCCCATCGCCGATCTGGCCGAATTGAATCGCGTGCGGGCGCGGCTGCGCGCCAACGACATCGATGCGCTCGTGATCCGGGTGGGGGACTGAAGCATGGCCGATGCCGGCGCGCGCACCGTCTACTGGTGGATCGACCGCAACCATGCGCGCAGCTGAACGCCGCCCGCGCCGCAGCGCTGTCGCAATATTGATCGCCACCGCCGCGGTGCTCGCCGGCTGCGCGACCGCGCCACCGCCGGCGCCCGCGCCGCCGCCCGCGGTCGTCGAACCCCCACCACCGCCGCCGCCCACCGAGATCTCGATCGCCGCGGTCGGCGACATCATGCTCGGCACCGATTTCCCGAAGAACATCCTCCCGGACGACGACGGCGTCGGCTTCCTGCGCCATGTCACGCCGATCCTGTCGGCGGTGGACATCGCCTTCGGCAACGTCGAGGGCGTGCTGATGGACGGCGGGGAGCCCGTCAAGCAGTGCAAAGCCTCGACAAGCTGCTTCGTGTTCCGCACACCGACGCGTTACGCCGCTTATCTGCGCGACGCGGGCTTCGATGTGATGAGCCTCGCGAACAACCACGCGCGCGATTTCGGCGAGGAGGGGCGCGATTCGAGCATGGCCGCGCTCGATGCCGTCGGCATCCGTCATTCGGGCCGCGAGGGTACGTGGGCCGAAATGACGGTGAAAGGCGTGCGCGTCGCGATGGTCGCCTTCGCGCCCAATGTCGGCGCGAACTCGCTCAACGACCATGACCTCGCCGTCGAGTTCGTGCGCTCGCTCGCTGCGGCGAACGACATCCTGATCGTGTCGTTCCATGCCGGCGGCGAAGGCGCGGGCGCCGAGGCCCTGCCCTTCACGCGCGAGGTCTATGTCGGCGAGGACCGCGGCGATGTCGTGATGTTCGCGCGCGCGATGATCGACGCCGGCGCCGACCTGCTGCTCGGCCACGGACCGCATGTGCCGCGGGCGATGGAGCTTTATCGCGAACGGCTGATTGCCTACAGCCTCGGGAATTTCGCGACTTATTACGGCATCGGTGTCGAGGGCAATCGCGGCATCGCACCGATCGTCACGGCGCGGCTCGATGCCGAAGGCCGCTTCGTCGGCGGGCGCATCGATTCGACGATCCAGCTGCGTCCCGACGGACCGTCGATCGACCCGGAGCAGCGGGCCCTGCAGCTCATTCGCGACCTCACGGCCGCCGCGTTTCCGTACGGCTGGCTCGAGTTCGGCGCCGACGGGCGGATCAGCCGGGTGCCTCGACCCTGGTCACCATGAGCTTGTCGATGCGCCGGCCGTCCATGTCGACGACCTCGAAACGCAGTTCGCGCCATGTCAGTACCTCGCCCACCTTCGGAATGCGCCCGAGTCGCGCGAGCACGAAGCCCGCCGCGGTGTGATACTCGCCCGAGGCCATGTCGCGCCGGCCGAGCGCGCGCTGCAGGTCGTCGATCGGCAGATGGCCATCGATCAGCCAGCCGCCGTCCTCGCGCTGCAGCGCTTCGGGGCGCTCGCGGCTGCCGATGTCCGGCAACTCGCCGGCGATCGCCTTGAGGATGTCGATCGGCGTCGCGACGCCTTCGATCTCGCCGTACTCATCGGTGATCACGGCCAGATGGTTGCTGGAGCGCTGGAACTGGTCGAGCAGCTGCATCACCGACAGCGTATCCGGCACGTGCAGCGCGGGCTCGATGTCGTGTTCGGCGTCGAGGTGGCCGCGGCGCAGCGCCTCGCTCAGGTTGGCGAGCGTCACCATGCCCGCGAGCTGGTCGAGCGAGCCATGCGCGACGAGGAAGCGCGCGTGCCCGCTCAGTTTCGCGACCTGCCACAGTTCCGGCAGCGGATCCTCGAGGTCGAGCCACACCACGTCCTGGCGCGGTACCATCACCGTCGTCACGTGCCGGTCGGCGAGCGCCAGCACACCCTCGATCAGCCGCTTCTCGCTCGCGAGGAACACGCCCGAGCGCGTACCTTCGGCGATCATCGCCCGCACGTCATCCTCTGTGACCGATTGCCCCGAGGCCGACGAGACCGGCAGCAGCTTGAGCACGAGCTCGACGGCGCCGCGCAGCAGCCAGACGAGCGGCGTCATCAGCTTCGCGAAGCCGCGCATCACCGGCGCGACCGCGATCGCGAGCGACTCGGAGTTGTTGAGCGCGATGCGCTTCGGTACGAGCTCGCCGAAGATCAGGGTCACGAAGGTGACCGAGAACACGATCAGGACGAAGGCGATCTCGACGGCGTAGTTCATCGGCACGCCCCAGCCGGCGAGGACGTCGTCGAAGTGCGCAGCGAGCGTCGCGCCGCTGTAAACACCCGTGATGATGCCGATCAGCGTGATGCCGATCTGCACCGACGACAGGAAGGCCGTGGAGTCCTCGAGCAGCGCGATCGCCACGCGTGCCCCGCGGCTGCCCTGCTCGGCCCTGGCCTGCAGCCGCGCGCGGCGCGAGGACACGAGCGCCATCTCCGACAGCGCAAAGAAGCCGTTCAGCAGGACGAGAACGAATATGACGACGAGTTCGGTGGAGACCATGGGTGGAGCGGCTGTGCCGGGCCCAAGAGCCTAGCACAGCCGCCCCGCGCCCTCTCTATCGCATCAGGTGCCGACGATCCCGCCATCATCCTTGGTGATCACGAGCGTCGCCGAGCGCGGGCGCGTCTCACCATTGATGTTGGGCCACGTGCTCGAGCCTTCCGGGTGCTGGATGTTCACGAACAGCGTGCGGCCATCCGGCGTCTCGGTGATGCCGGTGATCTCGCAACCCACCGGACCGGTGAGGAAGCGGCGCAGGTCGCCGGTCTTCGGGTCGGCGGCCAGCATCTGCTGATTGCCGAAGCCGCGCGAGGCGCTCGAATAGCCGTCGGTCTGGATCCACAGGATGCCGCTCCGCGCAACGTACATGCCGTCGGGACTGTTCAGGCTCGCCTCTTCACCGAGGAAGCGCTGCTTGAGCGCATTGTACGGGAAGGCCTGCACCGCGTACTGCACGTCGCCCTGGTAAACGGAATCCGCCGCGCCGAGCGCCAGGACCGTTTCACGCGTGGCGCCGGCCGCGAACAGGATGAACCAGTCGAACCTCGTCGACTCGTAATGCCCGCCGCGCTCGCGCCAGCCGATGATGTGACCGTCGGGATTGCGCGCGCGCGGATTCGCGGCATTCACCGGCTGGTTGGCGGCCACGCCACGCTGCGAGTTGTTCGTGCACGCGAGATACACCTCGCGCTTGAAGCGGTTGACCGCCGTCCATTCGGGACGATCCATGCGCGTCGCGCCGACGAAGTCAGCGGCGCTGCGCGTATTGACGAGCACCTCGGCCTGGCTCGCGAAACCATTCTCGGCCGTGAGGCCGCTCCTGCCAAACTCGAGTGCCACCCAGCGACCCGTGCCGTCGGCCTCGAACTTCGCCACGTAGAGCGTGCCGCGATCGAAAATCGACCCGTTGGTGCGGCCGGGGCGATACGCATCCTTGGTGACGAACTTGTACAGGTACTCGCCGCGCGCATCGTCGCCGAGATAGACGGTGATCGGCCGCCCGGCGGTGACCGGCGCGAGCTCGGCGCCCTCGTGGCCCATGCGACCGAGCGCGGTGTGCTTGCGCGGCGTGGACTTCGGATCGAGCGGATCGATCTCGACCACCCAACCGAAGGTGTTCGCCTCGTTGCGATAGTCCTGCGTGGCGCTGGCGCCCTCGACCGGCGTCAGGTTGAATCGCGTGTACTCGTCCTCGGGGCGCGTGCCCCAGCCGAGCGTGCTGGTCGGCGCGCCGGGGACGCCGTAGCGCGTCTGCTCGCGCGGGCGCGTGCCCGTGTTGTAGAAATAGCCGGCCCAGTTCTCCTCGCAGGTGAGGTAGGTGCCCCACGGCGTGAAGCCATTGGCGCAGTTGTTGAGCGTACCGCGCGTACGCGTGCCCTTCGGGCTGTACTTCGTCTTCAGCAGATCGCTGCCGCGCACCGGGCCCGTGATCTCCATCGGCGTGAACACGTTGATGCGGCGGTTGAGACGGCTCGCCTCCACGCGCCACGCGCCCGACCCGCGGCCGCGACCGTTGTTGCGCGAGATCTCGACGACGCTCACGCCATGCGACGCCAACTCCTTGCGGACCTCGTCCTCGACCGGGCGGAAATTGCCGGCCTCGTAAGTGCCGCCTTCCGTTGCCGGGTGGATCAGTTCGGGATTGATGTTCTCGTGGTTGACGCACAGCACGCCGTGGCGATTGCCGGCGTCACCATGGACGAACGGGAAGTACGCCATGCCGTCGTGATGCGCACCGATCTGCTTCTCGCGCTCGGCGCCGCTGTTGAAGTCGCCGGGGATGTACGGCGCTGCGCCGCGCACCAGGGCCTCGCCCTCGGGGATCAGCACCTGCACGCTGTAGCCCTCGGGCACGATCACCGCATCGGCGGTCGAGTGCGGCACGGCAGTGAAGGTCGGGCTCAGCGGCCGGCGAGAATCGTGGTCGCGGCCGTGACCCTTGCCACGGCCCCTGCCGTGGTGGTCATCGTCTCTCCCGCGCGCGAGCGCATCACTTGCCACCGCCAGGCTGACCGCGGTCGCCACACCGCCGCTGATCGCGCGCCGGCGCGACAGCCGGTCTGCAAGAATGTCGCCGAACCACGGGTTCGCCGACGGATTAGACTCGGGCTCTTCGCCCACGGTGACAGTGACAGGCACGGACGTGACACGATCCATGAGTTTTTCGCTCCCCGGTGAATGCAAGCTGGACCCGTGGCAAGTAGAAGCCACGACTGTGAACAAGTCGTGACCGGGCGATGACAGGTCATGGATGAAGCTGCCAGTCGAACAATCCTGATCGCGGACGATCACCCGCTGTTTCGGGCGGCACTGCGGCACGCCATCGAGGAGGCGGTGGGCAATGCGCATCTGATCGAAGCGGCTGACGTCGACGCCCTGCGCGCGGCGCTTGCGACCCATGCGGATGTCGACCTCGTGCTGCTCGACCTGATGATGCCGGGCAGCCGCAGCTTTGCGCCGCTCGCGTGGTTGCGCAGCCAGCATCCGGGCATCGCGGTGATCGTCGTCTCGGGCACCGAGAACGCAGCGGTGATGCGCGCGGCGCTCGAGTTTGGCGCCGCGGGCTTCGTGCCGAAGTCAGCGCCGCTCGCCGACCTGGTCGCCGCGATTCGCGCGGTGCTGGAGTTCTCGCAGTGGTTCCCGGTCGCGGCGTACGAGGATCCCGCCGAGCCGGAATCGGGCGCCGCCTCGCTCGCCGCGCGGTTCGCGAGCCTAACGCCGCAGCAGTTTCGCGTGCTCGAACTGCTCGCGCGCGGCAAGCTGAACAAGCAGATCGCAGCCGAGCTCGGCATCACCGAGCAGACCACCAAGGCGCATGTGTCGGCGGCGCTCGCCAAGCTCGGCGCGCGCAACCGCACCCAGGCGACCTTGCTGTACAGGTCGCTCGAGATTCAGGACGCCGACCAGCTCTCCCTCGATCGCTGATCGGGGCCGTGCAGCACCACGCGCCGCAGCACGTTGTGCAGGGCGAGCGGCCGCACCGGCTTGCGCATGCACAGGCCGCCGGCCGCCTCCACCTCTGCGCTGATCGCATCGGCCGCATCGGCAGTGATCACGATGAGCGGCAGATCGGCACTCGCGCGCTTGCGGATCCGCGCCGCGAGCGCGACACCGGTCACGCCACGATCGAGGTGGTAGTCGACGATCATTACGTCGGGTTGCCACGCGGCGAAATCCGGTAGCTCCACCTCCGATGCCGCCGCGCGTACCTCGCACTGCCAGGACTCGAGCAGCACCTGCATCGCACGCAGCACGGCATTGTCGTTGTCGATCACCAGCGCGCGCACGCCGTTGAGCGAGCCCACCGCGCGTGTGCGACGCAGCGGACGCACCACCGCGCGACGCGTGCCGCCGAGCGGTACTTCCACAGCAAACACCGAGCCGCGCCCCGGCGTCGATCGCACGCTCAGGCGATGTTCGAGCCGACGCGCGATGCGATCGGCTATCGCGAGGCCGAGGCCAAAGCCCTTGCCGGACGCGGCATCGGCGGTGCCCGCCGTCGGCGCGCGATAGAACTCCTCGAAGATGCGCTCGAGCTGGTCGGCCGCAATACCGACGCCGCTGTCCCAGACTTCGATGCGCAGCCGGTCGCCGCGATGGCGGCAGCCGATGAGCACGCGGCCCTGCGAGGTATAGCGGATCGCATTCGAGACGAAATTCTGCAGGATGCGGCGCAGCAGTCGCGCGTCGCTGCGCACCACCGCGCGCGTTGCGCGCACGCGCAGTTCGGTGCCTTGCGCGCGGGCCGTCATGCCGAACTCGCCCTCGAGCGCGCCCAGCAGCTCCTGCACCGGCAGCTCGCCGATCTGCGCCTGCACGACACCGGCGTCGAGCTTCGAGATGTCGAGCAGGTCGGTGAGCATGCCCTCCGCGGTGCGCAGGCATTGCTCGATGTCGCCGACGAGGGCCTTCTGCGCCGGGCGATCGAGCTTCTGCAGCAGCGCGCCGGCAAAAAGGCCAGCGGCGTTGATCGGCTGCAACACGTCGTGGCTCGCGGCCGCGAGGAAACGCGTCTTGCTCTGGTTGGCGCGCTCCGCCTCGACTTTGGCGGCGGCGAGTTCCTGCGTACGGTCGGAGACGCGCCGCTCGAGTGATTCGTTGACTTCCTTCAGCTCGGCTTCGGTACGTTTGTACTCCGATACGTCGGTGTAACTGGTGACGAAGCCACCGCCAGGCATGCGGTTGCCGCGAATCTCGAGCACCGTGCCGTCGGGCGAATTGCGCTGGTACACGTAGTCGGTGCCGCGTCGCAGATGCGCCATGCGCCGCGCGACGAGCCGCATCGCGTCGTCGCCGCGCAGGGCACCATGCGCCGCGTTGTACTCGAGCACTTCCTGGATGGGCTTGCCGATCTGCAGCAGGTCGGGCGGATAGTCGAACAGGGTCGCGTAACGCTGGTTCCAGGCGACGAGCCGCAGTTCGGCGTCGACCGCGCTGATGCCCTGGCTCACGTTCTCGAGTGTCGCCTGCAGCAACTCGCGATTGAACTCGAGTGCGCGCGAGGCGCTGTCGACGATCGACACCACGTCCTCGAACACGAGATCCTTGCCCGAGGCCGCCGCGTCGATCACGCGCCGCGCTGACGCCGCGCCGATCACCGAGCCGAGCAGCCGCTGCACCGATTCGAGCTGCTCGGCACTCGCGCCCTCGCCCACGGGGGAACGGAACTGCGCGAAGTGCGCATCGAGACGATGCTGGCCGACGAACTGGCCGACGAGCGCGCGCAGGTCCTTCAACGTGAGTGCGCCGGTGTGCGCGTGGTACTGCTCGACGCCACCGCCGTCGGTGGCATCGACGAACACTGCGGCCTGGATGCGATCGACCAGCGAACGGCGCAGCACCAGCGAGCCGACCACGAGGCCGATGGTGGTCACCACCAGGCTCGCCGCGAGCCCGTGGGCCAGCGAGTTGACGCCCTCGAAGCCGAACAGCGCCGTCGGCCGCAGCCATTCGAGCCCGAAGGGCCCGGCGGTCACGAGGGATTGCGGCAGGTAACCCGCATCGGCGAACACCGGCACGATCAGCGTGTAGAGCCACACTGCGAAGCCGCAGCCGAGCCCGACCAGCGCGCCGGCGCTGCTTGCGCGCTTCCAGTAGAGCGCTGCGAACACCAGCGGCCCGAACAGCGCGACGGCCGCCATCGCGATCTCGCCGATCTCGGCGAGCGCGCCCGCATAGACGATCGCGCGGTAGTAGAGATAGGCCGCGGCGAGCAGCAACACGATGGCGATGCGCCGCACGCGCAGCAGCAAGCCGGTGAGATCCTGGCGGCGGCGCAGCGAGGGCATCGCGTGCAGCAGTGCCGGCATCACGATTTCGTTGCAGATCATCGTCGAGAGCGCGATGCAGGCGACGATCACCATGCCGGTAGCCGCGGAGAGTCCGCCGATGAAGGCGAGCAAGGCAAGGCCCGGCTGGCCGTTCGCGAGCGGCAGATTCAATATGTAGAGGTCGGGATTCGGCGCGTCGGCACCATAGGCGACGAGTCCGCCGTTCGCCACGGGCAACACGAAGAGGCTGATCGCCAGCAGGTAGAGCGGGAACAGCCAGCGCGCGACGCGCAGGTCACGCGGCCCGGAATTCTCGACCACCGCCACATGGAACTGGCGCGGCAGGCAGAATATCGAGATGACGCCGAGCACGGTCAGGGCCAGGTAGTGTCCGGCCGGGCGCGCCGCCTCGCGCATGGCCTGCACCGCGGGATCGGCGGCCACGCGCTGCGCGAGACTCGCGGGCCCGTCGAACAGCCCGAACGTGATGAAGGCGCCCACCGTGAGGAATGCCACCAGTTTCACGATCGACTCGAACGCGAGCGCGAGCATCATGCCCGGGTGATGCTCGGTGGCATCGGCGTGGCGCGTGCCGAACAGGATTGCGAACGCCGCCATCGCCAAAGTGACATACAGCGCGGTGTTGCCGAACAGCGCGCTGTCCGGGACGCCCGCCGCGTCGAGCCCGGCGAGCGCCGTGAAGCTGATGTCGATCGCCTTCAGCTGCAGCGCGATGTAGGGCGTGAGACCGCAGACCGCGACGATCGTGACCAGCACCGCGACGCGCGGATCGCGGCCGAAACGTGCGGCGAGGAAATCGGCGATGGAGGTGATCTTCTGCTTGCGCCCGATGCGGATCATCTTGTCGAGGAACGGCGCGGCGAGCACGAACAGCAGGATCGTGCCGACATAGGTCGGCGGCAGCCACCAGCCGAGCTGTGCGGATTGCCCGCCGGTGCCGTAGAACGCCCACGAGGTGCAGTACACGGCGAGCGAGAGACTGTAGACCCACGGGCGCGCACCCTGCCCGCGGCCTTCGGCAGCCATGCGGTCGCCCAGGTGCGCGACGACGAACAGCACGCCGACGTAGGCGAGTCCGAGCAGCGCGATGAGCCACGGTGTCAACATGCCACCGTTATCGTCTCACAACGAGAAGAGCGCCACCGCCAGGGCCGTACCGAGCACGGGAACGATGACCGTCAAGGCCGCGAAGGACGGATAGGCCGCCGCGTACGACTCGTTGCAGATCGCGCGGATCGTCGTCACGACATAGCCGTTGTGCGGCAGCGAATCGAGGCCGCCCGAGGAAATCGCAACCACGCGGTGCAGCGCCTCGGGATCCACGCCCTGGTCGAGATAGTGCGGTGCAAGCAGCGGCAGAGCGATCGTCTGGCCGCCGGAGGCGGAGCCCGTGAGGCCCGCGATCACGCTGACGGCGATCGCGGCGCCGATCAGCGGGCTGCCCGGCAGGCTCGTCATCGCGGTGACCGCGGCCTGGAAGCCGTCGGTCAGTTTGGCGACACCGCCGAAGCCGACAACCGCTGCGGTATTGGCGATGGCGATCAGCGCGCCGACGGCGCCGGCCGACATGGCCGCAGGCAAGCGATGCGCGTAGCGCCAGTTCAGCACGAGCGCCGCGAGCACGCCGCTGCCGAGGGCGACGATCAGTGCGGACTCCGCCAGCCTGCCGTGCAACACGAACGACACCACGAGCACGATCGCGAGCGGCAGCAGGCCGCGCCAGACGGCGGGCATATCGCGGTCATGAATTTCGGGATCCGATGCGCGCCCATCGAACCGCTCGCCGGCCACGCTCGCCTTGCGCACCATGCGCATCAGCCACCATTGGCCGAGCACGAGCATGAATATCGCGACGACGAGGCTCACTTCCCAGGCCGCGTACGGCGTCGTGCCGAGATAGCGCATCGGGATCCAGTTCTGGATTTCCGGCGAGCCCGCCGAGGTCATCGTGAAGGTGACCGAGCCGAAGGCGATCGTGGAGGGGATGAAGCGGCGCGGCAGGTCGGCACGGCGAAACAGGCTCACGGCCATCGGGTAGACCGAGAACGCGACGACGAACAGGCTCACGCCGCCGTAGGTCAGCACCGCGCAGGCGAGCACCACGGCACCGACCGCGTGTTTCGCACCGAGCTTCGCGACGATCCAGTTGGCGACGCTGTCGGCGGCCCCGGTGCACTCCATCATCTTGCCGAACAGCGACCCGAGCAGGAACATGAAGAACCAGCTCTGCACGAAATCGACGAAGCCCTGCATGTAGCTCGCGGTGAAGCTCGGCGCCTCGGGACCGGCGAGCTGCGGAAACATCGCGAACCCCGACAGGGCCGCGACCAGCAGCGCGCACAGCGGAGCGGCGATGAGCAGCTCGGTGCCGCGCATGGTGAGCCAGATGAGAAGTGCGAGCCCGAGCAGCAGGCCAAAAAGACTGAGCATAGGGCGCGCAAGTTGCCCTGTTGCGGGGCGACCACTCCATAGTACTAACGTACCAATGCAGCGGCGGAAGGAGCGGCGTACGGTCCGGCCTATCCATGCAAGGGGGACCCCCATGACGATCAGAGAAACGACGCCGTTCGCCATTGCGGTGATTGCCGGCCTCGCAATCAGTGGCGCCGACACAACGGCGCTCGCCCAGGACGCCTCCGCTGCCGCCACGGTCGGCATCGAGGAAGTGGTGGTCACCTCGCGCCGGCGCGAGGAGAACCTGCAGGACGTGCCCGCGGCGGTCAGCGCGTTCTCCGATGAGCGCCTGCGCGAACTCGCCGTGACGAACCTCGAGGACGTCACCGCTCTCGCGCCCAACATCAAGATCAATTCGGGCCGCGCCACGAGCAATACGATCAACGCGTACATCCGCGGCGTGGGGCAGAACGATCCGCTGTGGGGCTTCGAGCCCGGCGTCGGCATCTACATCGACGACGTCTATGTCGCCCGCCCGCAGGGCGCGCTGTTCGACATCTATGACGTGCAGCGCGTCGAGATCCTGCGCGGCCCGCAGGGCACGCTGTACGGCAAGAACACGCTGGCCGGTGCGATCAAGTACATCACCCGCGACATCGTTGGCGAGCCGACTTTCAACGCCTCCGTGGCCGCCGGCAGCTTCGGGCAGCTCGATGCCAAGCTCGGCGCTTCCACCGGCATCGGCGATCACGTCTACGTCGGCGCGTCCGCTGCCAGGCTCAAGCGCGATGGCTTCGGTGAAGTCGTGGCCGACGCGAACCCGTACGCCTTCAACAGCGTCGGTGAAGACGTCAGCGACAAGGACATCCTCGCCGCGCGCGCCGAGGTGAACTTCCTGTGGGGCGATTCGAGCCGCCTGCGCATCATGGGTGACTACCTCAAGGACGAGGGCAACGTCCGCGGCGGCCAGCGCCTGAATGACGCCTTCGGCGGCCCGCGCCTCGACGACCGCTATGACGTACGCAACGACATGCCGGTCGACGAGGAGGAAACCGAGATCACGGGCGTCGCGGCCACCTACACCGTGAACCTCAACGACCAGTGGAGCCTCAAGGCCGTCGGCTCGGCCCGCGATGGCGAGGGCAGCACCTTCCTCGATTTCGAGACCCTGAACATCAATGCGTTCAACGTGCCGGCGATCTATGGCGACGACCAGACCAGCCTGGAACTGCAGGCCACGTATACGGGCGATCGCTTCAAGGCGGTCGGCGGTGTGTACTACTTCGAGGGAACCGCGTCCGGCTCCTTCGACGCCGTGCTCGGCACCACGCTGCCGGCCTTCGGCGGCCTGATCGGCCTGACGCAGGGCTCTGTCGATACCGAGAGCTACGCGGTCTACATCGATTCGACCTTCGCGCTCACCGACCGGCTGAACCTGAACGTCGGCGCGCGCTACAACCAGGACCAGAAGGACGCCACGGTATTCGTCGCGCAGTACCTCGGGCAGATCCCGTCGAACGCGACACTATTCGACCGCAACAACATTCCCGCAGGCGTGACCCTGTTCGCGGTGCAGAGCGATTACCAGGCGAGCCGCACCGACGACAAGGTGTCGCCGAAAGTGGGCCTCGACTTCCACATGACCGACGACGCGATGGTCTATGCCCAGTACAGCCAGGGCTTCAAGAGCGGTGGCTTCGACATGCGCGGCAATGCCGCGGCGTTCCCGGGCACGGTGGACGGGTACAAGCCCGAGACCGTCGACAACTACGAAGTCGGCCTCAAGAGCACGCTGTTCGACAATCGCCTGCGTTTCAACGCCACGGTGTTCTACGCCGACTACTCCGACGTGCAGGTCACCACGCAGCAGTTCGTCACGGTAATGGGCGTGCCGACCAACGCCACGGCCGTGCTGAACGCCGGCAAGCAGGTCAACCAGGGTGTCGAGATCGAGACGGTATGGCAGCCCGTCGGCGCCTTCACGCTGTCCGCCGCGATCGGCTATCTCGATGCCGAGTTCAAGGAATTCTTCGCCTCGAACCCGGCCGCCCCCGGCCCGCCGCAGAACTTCGCCAGCGTCACGCCGGTGATCAACGCGCCGGAATGGACCGTTTCGGCCGACGCGATGTATCGCTTCAGCGTGTTCGGTGGCGAAGCCACGGCGCGAGTCGGCTACCAGTGGCGCGACGACACCTCGATCGCCCCCATCCCGTTCACACTGGTGAGCGTGACCGACCAGCCGGCGTACGACGTGCTCAACCTCGGCCTGTCATTCACGACCCGCGACGCGCACTGGCGCTTCGCGGTGGATGCGAAGAACGTGACCGATGAGTGGTACCGCACTGCCGGCTACGACTTCGGCACCACGGGCACCTTCGCGAACATGAGCCAGATTGGGTACTACGGGGCGCCGAGGACGTATACGTTTACGGTCGGGTATCAGTACTGAAGAGGGCGACCGGCGGACAGCCAACGGCTGACAGCCAGATGAAGAGGCCGCGGCGGGGAGACCTGCCGCGGCCTTTTCGTTGCGGGGCGCAGACGGCACTTGCGCGAGGGCGATGCCGGGTCAGAGCGGATTGCGGGAGATGACCAGGCCGTCGGCGTCGCAGTAGAGATGGTGGCCGGGCGTGAAGTTGACGCCGGCGAAAGTCAGGATGCCGCCCCGCGAGCCTGCGCCGGCCTTGGCGCCCGCCCAGGGGCAGGTGGCCAGCGCGCGTATGCCGAGGTCGAGCGCCGCAAGTTCGTCGAGGTCGCGCACGGCGCCGTGGATCACCACGCCCTCCCAGCCGCTCGCCGCCGCCTTCGTGGCGAGATTGCCGCCCATCAGCGCGCGGCGCAGCGAGCCGCCGCCGTCGACCACCAGCACCTTGCCCTGACCCGGCTCGGTGACGGCGATGCGCACCTGCGAGTTGTCCTCGGGGCAGGTGAGCGTGGCGATCTCGCCGTGAAACGCGCGCCGCCCGCCGTAATCGCGGAATATGGGCGCCGCAATCAGCAGCTCCGGGCCGTGTTCATCACACAAATCGCAGGTGGAGAAGTTGCTCATTGCGGAATCACGAGCGCGCCGCGCTCGACCGTGATCGCATCATCGCCCGGCGTCGCGAGGATCGCCGTGCGCACCACCTGGCTCGGCGGCAGCACGCTGCCCGTAAGCAGGTGCGCGGCCAGCAGGTCCATCGCGGTGTCGAAGAACGGCTGCATCGCGACGTAGTGGCCCTTGAAACCGGGCGCCGGCAGGAACGCATCGAAGTGCTGCCCGCGCTCGATTTCGTAGTAGCGCACACCCGCCGTATCGCCACCGGCCACCGCGCTGGAGTAAAACCAGGGCCGCGAGCTGTGACCCACCGGCACGAGACCATCGAGGCGGCCGTGCATGAGGATCACGGGGCGCGAGTCGGCGCGCGGCGTCGCGCGCGCGGCGGTGAGGCCCGGCGCGACGCGATCGTGCAGGCCGCGCAGGCACAGCGCGAGATCGATGCTGCCGAGGTTCGCGGCGCGCAGCGTGCCGTCGGCGCCTGCCGCGACGAGGTTGACGCCGGCGGTCGGCGCGATGCCGGTGCTGTCGGCGAAAATGCGCGCGAGTTCCTCCTCGGTCAGCGCCCGCGGCAGGCCGGCGGCATCGGTCGCCGCGAAGCCCACGCCGCAGGGCAGTTCATCGGGCGGCAGGCGTGCGTAGGCCGAGGTATAGGCCACCGCGACGGCGGTCCACAACGAGGCGTGCACGTTCACGTGCCCGAGGCGCAGCGCGCCGGGCTCGATGCCGAGCGCGATCAGCCGCTCGCGCGCAGCGCGCGCAATGGCGTCGGGCTCACCCGCCGGCAGCTCACCGCGCGCCGCCAGATCGCGGCACCACTGCTCGAGCGCCGGGCGCGCCGCGACGGTAGCGGCGAGGAACGGCGCGGTCGCATCGTCCTCGGCCAGCACCGCGCAGGGCTGCAGCAGCAGATGCTCGAGCAACAGCTCGTACAGCGGCCGGACCGAATAACCGAAAACCCCGGTGCCCGGCACCGAGATATTCGGTTCCGAGACCACCGCGCCGTCGATCCAGCCGGCCACGTCGTGCTCGAGCGCGTGCAGCACCGTGCCGCCGCCATTCGAGACGCCGGCGGCCATCACGAGTGTATTGGCAGGCCGGAAAGCCTCGGCGCGGTCCGGGTATTCGCGGTTCAGCAGATCGAACGCCACGTCGATCGCCTGCAGCAGGTATTCGCCCCAGTGCGCCTCGACGTTCATGCCCGAGTTCGCATGGCGGAACAGCACCGCGTGCGGGCGCTGCGCCGCGAGCCGGGCCACGGTCGCCGGATCGGGCTCGAAGGACAGGGGCGGATCGCCCGCCGTGGCCACCGCGCCGGCCGTGCCGAGCGTGCCGTCGATGCGCGCGCCGCGACCACTTGCGACATCGAAGAAGCCGCTGCCGGTCCCCTTGTCGGTGTGCACGACCGCGCAACCATGACGCAGCCCCCAGCCGCCGGCCGTCGGCAGGGCACCGTAGATGCCGCGCGAGCCGGAACTCGCGACCGCGACCAGGCAGGGCTTGGTGGTGTCGAAATCGCGCGGAATCTGCAGCATCGCCGTCGATGCGCCCGTTGCAGGCGTATGCAGTCCGACGAGCAACTCGACGCCCGCGACCGCCGGACCGCTGCCAGGCGCCGCGGCGAGATCGGCAAGGCCGCGATAGTTCATGTAGATCGCGCGACGGCGCAGCTCGAGCGCGGTCGGCTTGCGCGGATCCGCAAATGTCGGTGCCGCACCCAGGAGACCGGCAGTGCCGAGGCCCGCGGTGAGCAGGTCGTCGGTCACACCGTCGAACTCGTAGCGGATCGGCGCGCCGAGTCGCTGCGCGCGGACTGCGGGGGCCGCCGCATCGGCTGCGCCCGGTGTGGGCTGGGTGGGAGATCCTGCTGCGCAACCGGCCAGCACGACGACGACAGCGGCAGCCGCAGTGGCGGCAATGTGTGTGGGTTTCATTCGGGAAGTTCACCGCGCCCGATGGCAATGCAGAATAATACTAAGGTAGCAGCGCCGGCGCGCGGCCGGCTCCGGTAGCGTGGCCCCATGAAGACACGACGCATCCTTGTAACCGGGGCCGGCAGCGGCATCGGCGCCGAACTCTCGCAGTTGCTGGCCGCGGCCGGCCACGAAATCATCGCCACCGACAGCGACGGTGCCGCCGCGCTGCGCGTCGCCGATGCGATCATCACCCTCGGCGGCAAGGCCGCCGGCATCGCCCTCGACGTGACCCAACCGGCCGCGATCGACACGGTCGTGCGTGCCGCGGGCAGCGTCGACGTGCTCGTGAACAACGCCGGCCTGCAGCACGTCGCGCGGCTCGAGGACTTCCCGGCCGACCGCTGGGCCTTGCTGGTCGCGGTGATGCTGACCGGCGCGGCCAACATGGCGCGCGCGGTACTGCCCGGCATGCGCGCGCGCAACTTCGGACGCATCATCAACCTGGGCTCGATCCACTCGCTGGTCGCCTCGCCCTACAAGAGCGCCTATATAGCGGCGAAGCACGGCCTGATCGGGCTTTCCAAGACGCTCGCACTCGAGAACGGCGACGTCGATGTCACGATCAACACCATCTGCCCCGCTTACGTGCGCACGCCGCTCGTCGATAAGCAGATCGAAGCGCAAGCGCGCGAGCACAACCTCTCCATCGAGCGGGTGATCAGCGAGATCATGCTGCGGCCAATGCCGAAGAAGGCGTTCGTGACGGTGGAAGAGATCGCGGCGCTCGCGACTTACCTGATCAGCGATGGCGCGCGCAACGTGACGGCGCAGGCGATTGCGATCGATGGGGGATGGACAGCGCAGTGAGCGCGCGCGGCGCTCCCACACCGGCACCACGCACGAACGCGCTCTCTGGCCCTGAGCTCTTGGCCCTACGCCCTTAGCCTGTTGCCAAGCGCAACGCAAACGCCCACGCCACTGCAACGACGCCTATCGCCAGCACCCCGCCGACCCATTGCGGCACCCGCGCGAGCGCCCGCTCGACCTGGCTGCGCGCTATCACGAGTCCCGCCACCGCGCCGCAGGCGAAGCCGAGCAGGTGCGCCATCACGTTGGTGTCCTCGCCCGAGGTGCCGAGCCAGCCGAGCAGCAGCACGCCGCCGACGAGCGGCGCCCAGCGCACGGCCCAGCGTGCGCGCAGCGGAAAGTGCTCGCGCCAGGAATGCGCGGCGAGCAGGCCGAGCGCCGCGAACACCGCAGTCGATGCCCCGACCGAGCGATAGGGCACCGGGCCGAGCCAGCCCTGAATCAGGTTGGCGATCGTCGCGGTGAGCACGATCAACGCCCACGCGGTGCCGGGGCCGAGGCGCCGCCCGACGAGCTGGCCGAACCAGATGCCGCCGGCGAGATTCGCGACCAGGTGTGGCGGGTCGACGTGCAAGGTGAGCGCGGCAATCGCGCGCCACCACTCGCCGGCACGGATGAGCCCCGTATCGGCGACGCCGCGCGCGTAGGCATCGAGCGGCCCGAGGCCGCTGCCGATCGCGAACGTGACTGCGAGCAGCACCACCACGTACATCAGGCTGCCGAACCACGCGAGCGGGTGCCCGATCCGGCGCGGCAGCGTGACACGCGGCGCGGCGAGCCGCTCGGTGGCGTAACGCACGAGGTGCTCACGGGCGTCCTGCGCCAGCGCGGCATCGACCAGCAAGGCGTGCCCGGCCGGGGCACGCGCGATCACGAACGGGATGCCCACCGCGGTCAGCACGAAGGCGCGCTCCTGGCAGGCGGCGAAGTCCTCCGCGACGAACACCGCCACCGGCGCTTCACCGTGCGCCGCGCCGTGCCCGTCCATCAGTCGTCGGCGATGTTGCGGAACTCGACGCCGAGGGAGCGCAGCTTGCGATACAGGTGCGTGCGCTCCATGCCGACGCGCTTGGCGAGCTGGCCCACCTTGCCGTTGCACAGGAGCAGCTGCTGCTGCAGGTAGGTGCGCTCGAAATGCTCGCGCGCCTCGCGCAGCGGCAGCGCCAGCAGGTCCTGCTTCACGAGCGGCTCTTCCTGCGGGGTGCGCACCGCGAGTTCGCGCTCGACTTCCTCGAGTTCGATCTCCTCGGCGCCGCCGCGCAGCAGCTGGCGATGCACGAGGTTGTGCATCTCGCGGATGTTGCCGGGCCACGGATAGTTGCGCAGCCGGTTCTGCGCCGCCACGCTGAACTTGCGAAACCGCAGGCCCTCGGCATCGACCAGGCGATCGACGTAATAACGCAGCAGCTCCGGCACGTCCTCGGCGTACTCGCGCAGCGGCGGCACGCGGAAAATCAGCGTATTCAGTTGCGCGAGCAGGTCGCGGCGAAACGTGCCGTCGGCCGCGCGCTGCTCGATACCGGGTTGCGCCGAAGCGAGCACGCGCGCATGGAAGGCAACCGGATCGGTGCCGCCGACACGCGTGATGCGCTGGGTTTCGAGCACGCCGAGCAGGATTCGCTGTGCGCTTGCGGGCAGGTCGTCGATCTCGCTGATGAACAACGTGCCGCCCGCAGCCTGCTCCAGCACCCCGGGCTTCACTGTGCCGCCCGCTTCGGTGCCGAGCAGCAGCTCCGCCGGATCACTTTCGCTTACGGTGCTGGCCACGAGCGTGACCACCGGTCGCGACGCATCCGGGCCCGCATCATGCAGGTAGCGTGCGAACGCCTCGCGGCCGCTGCCGGACTCGCCGATGAACAGCACCCGCGGACTGTGGGCGAGTTGCGCGAGTTCGGTGCGCAGCTGGCGCATCACGCTGCTCTTGCCGACCGGCACCATCAGCGGCGGCACGGTCAGGCGCCCGCCGCGGCGGCGGCGGCCCGCATCGAGCGCACGCTCGACCGTGCGCAGCAGCTTGGCGAGCGACAACGGCTTCTCGACGAAATCGAATGCGCCGAGGCGCGTGGCCTCGACCGCGGTCTCGACGGTGCCGTGCCCGGACATCATCACCACCGGGCAGCTCTCGCCACCCTGCGAGGACCACTCACGCAGCAGCGTGATGCCATCGACGTCCGGCATCCAGATATCGAGCAGCACCAGGTCTGGCACGCGGCTCGCGCGCGCCGCGCGCGCCTCGCTGGCATTCGCCGCGGCGTCCACCTCGTAGCCTTCTTCAGTGAGGATTTCCGTCAGCAGGCCGCGGATGTCCGACTCGTCGTCCACCACCAATATGTGAGCTGCACTCATGCACGTTCCCTTCGCAATTCATTCCGGCGCTCGCGGCCCGCCTGGGTGCGCGCGGCGTCGGTCAGCGGCAGCGTCACTCGCACGCACGCCCCGCCTTCCGCCAAGTTTTCCACCTCGACATGTCCGCCGTGCTCCTCGGCAATGCGGCGCACGATGGCGAGGCCCAGCCCCGTCCCCTTCGTCTTGCTCGTCACATACGGATCGAACGCCCGGTCGATGATATCGGGCCGGAAACCGGGCCCGTTGTCACTGACTTCGATCGTCGCCACCGGGTCGTCGCCGTCACTGGCGAGCCTGGTTGCCACTTCGATCCGCGCACCTTCCCGACCCTCGACCGCCTCGAACGCGTTCGCCAGCAGGTTGTTCAGGACCTGGCGCAGGCGCCCGCGGTCCGCCTCGAGCGACTCCACCTCGTCGCCGAGCTCCAGCCGCAGCGCAACACCGGCGTTCTGCGCACGATACAGGTCCGCCACCTCCGTGACGAGGTGGTTGAGGGCGAATCGCGTGACGCTCATTTCCGGGGTGCGCGCGTACTCGCTGAACGCATTCACCATCTGCTTCATCGCCTCGACCTGCTGCACGATGGTGTGGGTCGCCCGCTCGAGTACGGCGGCATCCGCGGCGTTCATCTGCGCAAGGAATCGCCGCCGCATGCGCTCGGCGGACAGCTGGATCGGCGTGAGCGGGTTCTTGATCTCGTGCGCGAGCCGGCGGGCGACCTCGCCCCAGGCGGCTTCGCGCTGCGCGGCGAGCAGCGCGGTGATGTCGTCGAACACGAACACGTAGCCGGGCTCGTCCTCGCCGCCCGGCAGCGGCGTGCACGCGCACATGAGCACGCGGCGCCCCTGGTCACCCGGCAACTCGATCTGCTCGCGCCACTCGTCGCGACCGCCGTCGAGGCGCTCGCGCAGTTCGCGCACGAACTGCGCGACGCGCGGATTCGCGGTGGCGAGATCCGCGAGGTTCCGGCCGCTCGCGGCCGCGAGGTCAACGCCGAGGATCGCGCTCGCCGACTCGTTGGCGATGCGCACTTCGAGCGTGCGATCGACCGACAGGACGCCTGCCGAGAGGCGCGCGAGGATCACCGCGAGACGCCCGCGCGCATGCTCGACCTCGGCCTGGCTGCGGTTGGCTTCCTCGCGCGCGCGCCGCAGACGCCGCGTCATGTCGTTGAACGACTGCACGAGGAAGCCAAGCTCGTCGCGCGAGGGCAGCGGCAGTCGCGCGCCGAAATCACCCTTGCCTACCGCCCGCGTGCCGGCGATCAGGTCCTGGACCGGGCGCACGAAGCGCTGCGAGGAGACGATCGCGCCGTTGATCGCCGCGAGCATGGCGATCAGCAGTACCAGCGTGAGCGTGAGGCGGAAGCTGTACTTCAGCGGATCGCGCATCGCGGCGAGTTCGCCGTATTGCGAATAGGAGCGCTGCACGGCCTCCGACAGGGCGGCAAGCTGCGGGGGCACCTCGAACAGCGCTATCACGAAACGCGGATCGCGCCGCGCGGAGGTGGCGCTGAGCGGGGCGGCAATGCGGATGTAGTACTCGCCGTTCGCGCGCGGCTCGAGCGCCACGTAGGGGCGTCCTTCGCCGACCTGACGGGCGATCTCGCTGGTGGGCTGCTCGGGTGCGCCGGACAGCAGCGCGGCGCTGCTCGCCGCGATCAGCTGCGAGTTGGCGCCGAACAGCGCCACCTCGAGGGCCCCGCTCGCGCGGCGCTCCTCGTCGATGACCGCGACGATATCGGCGTTGGACACGTAGGCGAGCTGCTGGGCGAACTGCTCGGTGCGTCCGGCGTGCTCGCGGATGCGCAGGTCGACTGCGGCGCGCGACAGGCCGAGTGCATCCGCCAGGCCCTGCTTGATCTCGACCCGGAACCAGCTGTCGATGCCGCGGTTCAGGAAGTCGAGTGAAAACACGTACACGATCAGCAGCGGCGCGACGACCAGCGCGCCGAAGGTCGCGACGGTGCGCACCGTGAGGCGCGAGCCCGGCACGTGGTCGCGATAGTCGCGCACGAGGCGCGTGATGCGCCGTACCAGCAACACGGTGAGCGCGAGCACGCCGATGACATTGACCAGCAGGATCCACGGCTGCAGGCGCCCGAACTGCGCCGAGTTCTGTGCGGTCTGCGCCAGCAGGATCAGCGACGCCGCGCCGACCGCGACCCAGAGCGTGATGAGTGCGGCCGACCCGAAACGCTTCAGATTGGCAAAGACCACGAGTACCACTCGCTCGTGCGATGCCAGCTGTCGGACCAGAACATCAGCGCGCGCAGCGTGTCGGGCAACCGCCCACGCCGCACGCTGGCGCGCACGCTGACGCGATGGCGCGCGTCGGGCGAGATCTGCGGTTCGACCAGCAGCGGCCAGTTGTCGATCGTGCCGATGTCCACCAGCGCCTCGTGCAGCGTCGCGAAACTGTCCTGCCGGCCGCCAGCGCCGACATCGCGCACCACATAACGATTGCTCACCGTGTGATACGACAGTTCCCGGCGCAGCATGTTCGACACGACTCCGGCGTCGAACCAGTAGCGGCGCTCACGCGCGACGATCGCCTCGAGATCGAACATCAGGGTGACTCCGTCGCTGAGCGCGGCGCGGATGTCCTCGTTCTCCGGGTACTGCACGCGCGCGTGCAGCTTGAACACGCCGCCGTCGACGTTGACATACGCGGAGTGCACTTCAAGCACGCCATCGAGCGCGTTGCCAAAAACCGACGTCGCGACGCCGAGGCCTGCGAGCAGAGCTGCGAGGATGATGTTTGCGCGCGTCATGTCGGGTCCGTCTTGGTCAGCAGAGCATAATGGAAGCCGTCGGTGGGCGCGCGCAGTCCGGGCCACAGCTGCACCGGATCCGCGGCGCGGCGCGCCCGCGGCGTGTCCGCGAGGAAGCGGTCGACCACCGTGGCATTCTCGCCGGCCAGGACCGAGCAGGTGGCGTACAGCAGCAGCCCGCCGGGGGCGAGGCGCGCATGGCAGTTCTGCAGGATCGTGCGCTGCAGTCTGGCGAAAGCCGGGATGTCCGCGGCGCGGCGCAGCAACTTGATGTCCGGATGTCGCCGGATCACGCCGGTCGCCGAGCACGGCGCATCGAGCAGGATCCGGTCGAATGGCGCCTCGCCCGCGAGCGCCCCGGGATCGCGCAGGTCGAGGCGGGCAAGCCGCGCGTGGCGCTTGAGCCGCTCGAGATTGGCCGCGACGCGCCCGAGGCGATCGGCATCGTCGTCGACCGCGAGCAGGTCGATCTCCCCGCCAGCCACCTCGAGCAGATGCCCGGTCTTGCCGCCGGGCGCCGCGCAGGCATCGAGCACGCGCATGCCCGCGCGCGGCGCGAGCAGCGTCGCGGCGAGCTGCGCGCCGGCGTCCTGCACCGACACGATTCCCTCGGCAAAGCCTGGCAGCTCGTCGACCGCAACCGGTGAGGCGAGCACCAGCGCGCTGGCGTAGCCCGCAAGCGGCTGCGCCGCGATGCCGCGCGCGGCGCAGGCCGCCTGCGCCTGCGCCACCGAACTGCGCGACAGGTCGACCCGCAGCGTCATCGGCGCGCGCTCGTTGCCGCCGGCGAGGATATCGTCGCGCCGTTCGCGCTGTTCGCGCCCGAGCGCCTCGACGAACCAGCGCGGATGCGCGTAGCGCACGGCGGGGTCGGCATCGATCGTCGCGAAGATGCCCGCCTGCTCGCGCACGAAGCGGCGCAGCAGCGCATTGACGAAGCCGCTCGCGCGCGGCGCGCCGAGCGCGCGCGTCGCATCGACGGCCGCGTCGACCACACCCTCGGGCGCGTTGCGCGAGTAGACGATCTGGTGCGCAGCGGTGACCAGCAGCGCGTGCACCGCGGGCGCCATCTGTGCGGACGGGCGCGTCAGCAAGCGCTCGATGGCGGGCGCGAGACGCAGGTACCAGCGCAGCGTACCGAGCGCGATCGCACGGATCGCGGCGCTGCTGCCCAGCACATCGTCCGCCGAACGCCGCTCGTGCGCCACGCGCACCACGGCACGCGCGGCGTCCGTCAGCACCGTCGTGCCACTCATCCGAGCACCACACCCTCGAGCGCCACGGCGCGCGCGAAATCGGCCGCCGCCACCGGCTTGCGCCCCGGGCGCTGTACCGCTTCGATCACCAACGTGCCACTGCCGCAGGCGACCCGTATTCCGGTGGCGCAAGTGCCCAGCACGGCGCCTGATGAACGGTGCCGGGTTTTCGGTATTTCGGTTATTGCGCGGCTGCGCCGCAATAACCGAAATACCGAAAACCCGGCACCGTGCGGATCCGGCCGCGCGCGCAGGATGCGCAACTGCTCGCCGGCGAAGCGCGTTTCGGCGATCGGCCACGGATTGAAGGCGCGCACCTGGCGGTCGATCTCGATGGCGCTGCGCGCCCAGTCGATGCGCGCCTCGGCCTTGTCGATCTTCGCTGCGTACGTGACGCCGGCTGTCGGCTGCGGCACGGCCTGCGCCGTACCGGCCTCGATCGCGTCGAGTACCTCGAGCAATGCGCCTGCGCCCTCGTCCGCGAGTGCATCGTGCAGCTCGCCGCCCGTCATGCGCTCTCCGATCGGCACGCGGCGCACCGCATAGACGGGCCCGGTATCGAGCCCGGCCTCCATGCGCATGATCGACACGCCGCTGTCTGCGTCGCCCGCGAGGATCGCGCGCTGGATGGGAGCCGCGCCGCGCCAGCGCGGCAGCAGCGAGGCGTGCACATTGATGCAGCCGTGGCGCGGAATGTCGAGCGCGGCCTGCGGCAGGATCAACCCATAGGCGACCACCACCAGCACGTCGGGCTGCCACGCGCGCAGCGCGGCGCGCTCCTCCTCCGACTTGAGCGATGCGGGTTGCGCGAGCGGCCAGCCGTGCGCCGCGGCCTCGAGCTTCACGGGACTGGCGGTGAGCGCGCGTCCGCGACCGGCCGGCCGATCCGGCTGGGTAAGGACGCCGACGATCGTGTGGCGCGACGCGAGTGCGCGCAGCGGCGGCAACGCGAACCCGGGCGTTCCGGCGAACGCGATGCGCATGCCGCGAGTGTCCGCGCTCAGAGTGCCGGCACGCGCGCCGGCACTGGCGCGGTCGTCGACGTGCCGCGCGCCTTGCGCTCCTTGTCGAGCTTCTTCCTGATGCGCTCGCGCTTCAGGTCGGAGAGGTAGTCGACGAACAGCTTGCCGTCGAGGTGATCCATCTCGTGCTGCAGGCACACGGCGAGGATGCCCTCGAGATCCTGCTCGAACTCGATCCCGTGGCGGTCGCGCGCACGCACGCGCACGTGCGAGGCGCGCTGCACCTCATCGAAGATGCCGGGCACCGACAGGCAACCCTCCTCGGTCACGGCCGTGCCGCTTTTCTCGAGGATCACCGGATTCACGAACACGTGCCGCTCGTTCTTCTCCTCGGAGGTATCGATGACGATCAGCTGCCGGTGCGCGTCGACCTGGGTCGCGGCGAGGCCGATGCCGGGGGCCGCGTACATGGTCTCGAACATGTCATCGACCAGGCGCCCGAAGGCCTCGTCGAACACGGTGACGGGTTCGGCGCGCGTGCGCAGCCTGGGGTCGGGGTATTCGAGGATCGTGAGCAGGGCCATGGAAACCTTCGGTAATGCTGCTAATGTATTCAGCCAGCTGGGTTTTATCGGCTGGCAATCGGGGGTCGGGGTCGCCGGCGCCCGTGAACCAGTGCACAAAGTTGACATCCAGCCGTGTGCGCCGGTTCCCGTAGCGATTATAACAGCGGGGTCGCTTGCCCCACC
>CADEFJ010000030.1 GCA_902826575.1 uncultured Pseudomonadota bacterium
GGTCGACGCCGATGGCTGGCTGCACACGGGAGACGTGGGCCTGGGCGACGCCGAGGGCTACTTCCGAATCAACGACCGCATGAAGGACATAATCATCACGGCCGGCGGCAAGAACATCACGCCCAGCGAGCTGGAGAACGAGCTCAAGTTCTCGCCCTACATCACCGATGCCGTCGTCATCGGAGACAAGAAGCCCTATCTGACCGTCATCGTCATGATCGACCAGGAGAACGTCGTGAAGTTCGCGCAAGAGCATGAGGTGCCGTTCACGAACTATGCCAGCCTGTGCCGGGCGCCGCAGGTCGTGGAATTGATCGGCAAGGAAGTAGAAGCCGTGAACAAGAAGTTTGCCCGTGTCGAGACGATCAAAAGATACAAGCTGATAGACCAGCTTCTCACCGCGGAAGATGAAGAACTGACCCCGACCATGAAGCTCAAGCGCGGTCTCGTAGAGAAGAAATACGGAGGGCTGATCGACGAAATGTATCGTGCGCAAGCGTAGATGTTCGTGCACGCGCCGAAAGCGGGACTATGATAGGACACTGAAGTTACAAGAAGGAATGGAGCGTAGACGATGAGGAAACTAACCAAGCTCGCGCTGACTGCCGCCATGGGAGGTGCCTTGGCACTGCCCGCGACGGCGCAGGATGGCGTAAGTGCGACCGAGATCGTGATTGGCACCCATACCGCGCTGAGCGGTCCGGTGAGTGCCTGGGGTGTCGGCTCGACCGAAGGCACGCGCATGCGCTTCGAGGAGGCAAATGAGAAGGGTATCCACGGCCGCAAGATCAGGTTCGTGGTCGAGGACACCGGCTACCAGGTGCCGCGTGCCGTGCAGGCAGCCAACAAACTCATCAACAACGACAAGATTTTCCTGATGGTCGGTGCGCTCGGCACCCCCATGAACAACGCCGTGTTCGGCGAGCAGCTTGCCAAGGGCGTGCCGAACCTGTTTCCGCTCACCGCGGCGCGCTCGATGGTGGAGCCGCATCACGCGCTGAAGTTCACCCTGTATTCCAGCTATTATGATCAGGTGCGCGCTTCCACCAAGCACTTCGTGGAGAAGGAAAAGAAGTCCAAGGTCTGCACGATGTACCAGGACACGGATTTTGGTCACGAGATCCGCGACGGCGTGCGTGACCAGGTCAAGGCCCTGAAGCTCGAGATGACGTCGGAGGCCAGCTACGGTCCGCAGGACACGGAGTTCGTTGCGCCAGTGACGAAGTTGAAGTCCGCGGGCTGCGATCTCGTCATCATGGGCTCGATCATCCGGGACAGCATCCAGGCGGTGGGAACGGCCAAGAAGCTCGGCTGGGACGTGACGTTCGTCGGCCAGGCTGCGTCGTATGATCCGATCGTGGCGGGTGCGCCGGGCGGCATCATGGAGGGCTTCTACTCCGGCACGGGCGGTCCTTACTCCTATCCCGACACCAGCTCTGAAAAGATCAAGGCTTGGGCAGCCAAGTACAAGGACCGGACCAAGCAGGATCCGAACAGCGCCGCGCAGTACGGCTACGTGAGCGGTGACCTCGTGGTGCGTGCGCTCGAGGCCGCGGGCAAGGATTTGACGCGGGCGAAGTTCCTCGCGGCTCTGGAGTCCGTCAAGGACTACGAGCCGTTCTTCCCCGGCCCCAAGCTGACGTTCAACAACAAGCAGCACCAGGGCTCCATGGCTACCTTCCTTGCGCGCGTCGAGAAGGGGCGCTGGAATTTGGTGGCCCAGAATCTGGGCTACTGATCGAGGCGGCCGGCCACTCCCGAGTGGTGACGGCACTCAAGGCAGAACGGAGGGGCGCGCAAGCCTATTGCGTGCCCTTCCTTTTGGTGCGTAGCGCAATGCGCGTGTTGGTCTCAGCGGGTGTACGATCGCCGATCGGGGTAGGATGACCTGGACCGAGTACTGGAACCAAGACACGACGATCTACGTCAACGACCGCCACAAGCGCGTGCACTACGAGAGGATCGCGCAGGATGTGCGGCGCCTGGTGCCCGGTCCTGAGACACGTCTGGTCGACTATGGATGCGGCGAGGCGATGTCGGCGGACCAAGTCGCTGCGGCGTGCGGTCAACTCGTTCTGTGTGACAGCGCGCTGACTGTCAGGCAGCGGCTCGAAGCGCGCTACGCAGACCGCGACAACATCGACGTCATAAGCCCGGAGGCGTTCGAAGCGCTGCCGTCCGGGGCCGTTGACATGATCATCGTGAATTCGGTCGTGCAGTATCTTTCGCGCTCAGAGTTCGCCCGGCTGCTGCGGGTTTGGACGGAGAAGCTGAGGCCCCACGGTCAACTCGTTCTGGCCGACATCGTGCCACCCAACGTCAGCCCCTACGCCGACGCGCTCCAGCTCCTGAAGTTTGCCGCCGCGAACGGCTTTGCGGTGGCAGCGTTTGCCGGGCTCGTGCGCTCGTACTTCTCGGACTACCGTCAGGTCCGCGCTGGATTGGGATTTCTGCAGCTCAGCGAGGTCGAGGTGCTGAACGCTATGGCAGAAGTTGGCCTCTTAGCGCGGCGACACCATCCCAACATCGGCCACAACGCGCGCCGGATGACCTTTGTAGGTGGGGTGCAAGTCGCTTAGCGGCGGACGGCGATGGTCGCCCGCGTGAAGCGCTCGTTGTAATCGATCAGCTTGTCCGAAGCGGCCGCGGCGCGAGAGGCGTTGCCTTTGGCGATCGCGCGTGCTTCGTCGGCGTGCAGGCGAGCACACTTCGGCAGGTCGGCAGCTTCCTTGTAGTGCAGGTACCAGAAGCGGCGCGAGTGCCCGTTGAGCGAACGCATGGCGCGGGCCGCGTATTCGTTGTGCGCCGCCTCTGCCAGGAGCGTGTTCAACTCGCGATCCAGTCGCATGAAGGCAATGTCGTCGCTCTTGTCGGCGGCGGCTTCCATGCCGTCGGCTATGGCCTGGAAGCGGGTGCGTTCCGAACGGGTGGCGCGTTCCGCACTCGCGCGCGCAAGCAAGCGTTCGAGCTCGCGCCGGACCTCCAGCACGAGCAGCTGGCGCCTGGGGTCCGTATCTGTGACGATGATGGCCTTGCGGGGCAGAACGAGGACGAGGCCCTCGCGTGACAACCGCTGCAGCGCTTCGCGAATGGGAGTGCGGCCGATGCCGAGCTCGGATGACAACGCTTGCTCGGAAAGCACTGCACCCGGGGCGAGCTCCAGGGTGACGACCATCTCCTCGAGCCGGAGATAGGCCTGCTCGGTCAAGGTCTCCGGCCTAAAGGCTACGGCGCTGGGGGATTTTTTCGAGAGAAGTGTGCTCGTCATTGCAGGGCTTGGCATCCGGATGGCGAAGCCCGCCCGGACGCGGATGGCGCCGGCCACCGCCCCTGCAGGCTTCTCGTACTCGGCTTCATCCACCGTACAGCTGCGGTCGCCGCCGGGGAACGCGCCTTTTTGCACTCTTTCACATATTGCTCGATGCCTGCCACCACAACCTTGCCGCCCGGGCAGAGCGCTCAGGTCGATAGGAGGCTGGTGACTGTCACCGGGATCGTGGGATTTCGCGCACCTCGCCGGTTTCGCGGCGAGATGTCACGACATAAAGGTCCTGGTAGCCCATGCCGCCCTCGTGGAAAGGCCGAAGGTCAAGGCCGTGCGCGATCAGTTGGCCGAGCACCTCGCGCTGCCGGGGCGCGCGGCGCGGCTCGCCGGCCGCATGCGCTGCGCTGCCCTCGCTCGTGGCCACCCAGACCTCGCGCAGCACGCGCGTGCGCGCGCCCTCGCGCGCGAGCTTCGGCAGCGCCGCGAACAGCACCTCGCCGACCGGATGGTGGTAGTAATCGGCCGCCCAGCGCAGCAGCGCGAGCAACTCGGCGTCGAACACGGGTTCCGCGTCGAGGACTTCCGCGATGCGCTTCAGCTTGTCGGGCGGCAGCGCCGACCCGGCGGCCACTTCGAGCGCGATCCCGATGATCTGCCGGCGCCCGAACGGCACCCGCACGCGCGCACCGGGCCGCGGAGCCTCGTCGCCGGCGAGATAGTCGAAAGTCCTGCGCAGCGGCGTGTCGACCGCCACCCGAATGATCGACTCGGCCAAGAAGATCCCTTATCGATGAGCAAGTTATGTCAAATAAATACCGAAAACCGCGGTGCCGGGCACCCGACCTTTCGGTTATTGGTGCCGTCAACGGCGCCGCGCCTGCCGCGTTACCCATTGTATGAAGGCATTTGCGGCGTCGCCGCGCGCTTATAGCATGAGCTTTGCCCACGGCGACGGCCACGACATGCCCGATGCACTGCGCGCGCAGAACGCCGCGTTCGACCGCTTCTTCATCGCCCTCGAGCGCAAGGCGTTTCGCATCGCGCGCCTCGCCTTGCAGAACGACGACGACGCGCTCGACGCCGTGCAGGACTCGATGCTGCAACTGGTGCGCGCCTATGCCGCGCGCCCGCAGGCCGAGTGGAAGCCGCTGTTTTACCGGATCCTCGGCAACCGGATCCGCGACATGCAGCGCCGGCGCACAACGCGCGGGCGCCTCTTTGCCTGGTGGCCGTCGGCGAGCGGCGAAGCCGGGGACGTTGACGACCCTGTGAGTGCCACACCAAGCCCGGAACCGGGCCCGGAGCGGCAGCTCGAGATCAGCCAGTCGATGGTGCTATTGGAACAATTAGTGTCGCAATTGTCCGAAAGACAGCGGCAAGCGTTTCTACTGAGAAACTTTGAAGACCTCGATGTGGCCCAGACCGCCAAGGCCATGGGCTGCTCCGAGGGCAGCGTGAAGACCCACTATTCGCGCGCGGTCCACACCCTGCGCGCGCGGCTCATGGAGGCCGGATCGTGACCACCGAGCGTGATTTCGAACAACAGGCGCGCGCGGCGCTCGAGGCGAGTGTCGAGCCACTCGACGCCCGTGTGCGCTCGCGTCTCACCCAGGCGCGGCATGCGGCGCTCGACGAATTGCAGCGCCGCTCGCGCCGCTCCGCGTGGCTCATCGCGCCGGCAGTGGGATTCGCGGCGGCGGCGGTCGTCGCGGTGGTGCTGTGGACGTCGGGACCGGCGGTCCAGGATCCGCTCAATGGCGCCGCGCTCACCGCGCAGGCCGTGGCGCCGACGGATGAGCTCGACTTTCTGCTGGGCGAGGATGTCTACGCTGTGGTGTTTGAGGAGCCGGCGGGGTAGGGGCGCTCCGACCCGCGTGCAGCCGGGGCGGTGCCTCGACGATCTTTCGCATCCCGCCGCTCGCGTGCTTCAGGCCGCCCGCGACTCGCAGATCGTCCGTAGGCGCTCGCTGAATGAACTGCGCTTGCTGGTGCTGATCAGCAACTCGTGCGTCGCGCGGGTCATCGCCACATACATGAGCTTGGCACAGTCAATCTCGGAGCCCGGCGGATATTCGGCACAACCAATCGAGGCCGGCCTGAACACGGATTGCCCATCGGCGGCCTGCGCTCGAAAGCCGTTAGCTGGCCTTCAGCTCTTCCCTGAGAATTCGACGAAGTGCGGCTTCGTCGACCGGAGCGGTGCGCGCCGCCTGTCGCAGAGCCTGATTGATCAGTGTCTGATATCCGGTGCCTTCCGATTCTGCCTTGGCTCGAAAGGTCATTAGCAAATCGTTATCCAGCATGATCGTGATGCGTGTCTTTCCCTTCGCTTCTGCCTGCAGACGCGAAAGATGTGGAACGCTCTTGGCGCGCTTGGCTTTCGAAAAGTCGTACTGTTTACGCATAGTAGGCAGCCTCCTGACGTGTGGCTTCGCGTGCCGAAATGAGGCGGATTCGATTCTTGCCGCGCAATGTGTAAATGACAGTCAGCAATCGCGCATTTGCGCTCATGCCAACCAGAACCCAACGCACTTCGCCCTCGGAGTCGTCGTCTTCCTGAGCGAGCGCCAACGGATCAAGGAGTGAAGTTGCGGCTTCCTCGAAGTGAATCCCGTGCTTCTTGAAGCTTGCGGCAGCCTTGCCAGCATCCCACTCGACATCCATATGCATTTAGTATGCATATAGAAGCTGGAAAGGCAAGAGGTCGCGGATCAAGACAGGATGCCTTGACCGGTCGCCAAGCCGCGGCATAAAAGGATCGTATCTGACCCATTATCGACTTGATGGATCATATACGATCCATGAAGTACGCGACTCAGACCTTCCTCACACCGCGATCCCAGCAGGCTGCCCGGCATCCTGGCGCCCTCGTGCGTCAGGGACGTCTGGCGCGCCGATGGACCATCGCCGAACTCGCTGAGCGTGCCCGGATCGGCACAGCCACGCTGAAGCGTATTGAGAAAGGTGCGCCCTCGGTTTCGTTGGGAATGTGGTTGTCGGTGCTGGAGCTCGTGGGACTGCTTCCCGCAATCATGAAGCTGGACGACCCCGTCGCTGCGGCGATCCTGGATCGAACGCGCGTCCAGCGCGCGCGCCGCAAGCCCGCGGCGGCGGATCTGGATTTCTAGGCCGTGGTCGATTGTGCGCTCAGTCCACTTCGCCTTCCGTCTCCGCCGCCAGCTCACTCCCCGCCCGCACCACATCGGCGAGCGTGCGGCAGCCGAGCTTTTCCATCATGCGCGCCTTGTAGACCTCGACCGTGCGCGGGCTGATCTCGAGCTGCCCGGCGATCTCGCGCAATTGATTGCCCTGCGCCAGGAGGCGCAGCACATCGCGTTCGCGCGGCGTGAGGCGCCCAAGGCGCTCGGCCGCCGCAGCGCGTGCTTGCGCCGTCGAGTGCCGCTCGGCGTCGAGCCGGATGGCGTTGCCGAGCACGTCGATCAATACCGCGTCGTCGACGGGCTTCTCCAGGAAATCCGCCGCGCCACCTTTCAGCGCGGCGCGCGCGGTGGCCACATCGCCGTGTGCGGTCAGCACGACGACCGGCAGCGAGATGTCGCGTGCCTTGAGCTCGGCCTGCAGTTCGAGGCCCGACATGCCGGGCATCTGCAGGTCGACGAGCAGGCATCCCCGCCATTCGCTGCGATAAGTGTCGAGGAAGGCATCCGCCGAGGCGAATACCTGCGCGCGCAGGCCGTGCAGCGAGATCAGCAGGCTCAGCGCATCGCGGATCGCGGCGTCGTCATCGACGACGAAGACGGTCGCACTATTTGGCATCGCGCACCGCTACCGGCAGTCGCAACACAAAACGCGCGCCGTCCGTGGCGTCGATCGGCTGGTAGTCGAGATCGCCGCCCTGCGCGCGCAGCAGCGAGCGGCTGATCGCGAGCCCGAGTCCCATGCCGCCGGGTTTGTTGGTGATGAAGGGCTCGAAGATGCGCGGCGCGATTTCGGTGGCGACACCCGGTCCCGAGTCGGTCACGCTCAGCAGCACTTCGTCGCCGCGATGCACCGCGGCGATGTCGATGCGCCCCGCGGCGCCGCCGGAGGTGGCGATGGAATCCAGCGCGTTCGAGACGAGATTGTGCAGCACGATCTCGAGCTGAGTCGGCTCGGCGGCGACCAGCGGCAAACTGGCGTCGACGCTGCAGGTGAGCTGCACGCGCTCCCGGCGCAGGCGCTCCTGCAACGCCGTGATCACGACCTCGCAAAGCGTGGCGCGCGACAGTGGCGCGCACGCGGCCTGGCCGGTGCTGTAGAAGTCGCGCAGCCGGCGCAGCACTTCGGAGGCGCGCAACGCCTCGCGCCCGGCCTTGCCGAGCGTTTCGGGCAGCCGCGCGTCCGGCTGCGCCGCGAGCATTTCCGCAGCGCGCAGGTAGGAAACCAGCGCGGTGATCGGCTGGTTCAGTTCATGGGTCAGCGCCGAGGCCATTTCGCCAGCGGTGGCGAAGCGCATCGCGCGCGCGAGCGCGGCGTCGCGTTCGCGCAGCTGCTCTTGTGCGCGCTGGCGCTCACTGACCGTGGCGCCGAGCAGCAGCGCGGTGAGATTGAGCGTCAGCATCAGGAACTGCAGGTCGAGGAGTGGCGCGGCGACGCCGCCCTCATTGACCATCAGCGCGAGCCCGATCTGGATCGCGAGCGCGCCGACCACCGCGCCGACGATGCCCCAGCGCAGCGCGATCCAGATCATCGGCACGAACAGCGGATAGAAGAAGCGCAGCGCCTGGTCGGACAGCAGGCCGAAGATGATCCAGATCGTGACCCCGAGCACGGCCATCTGCAGCAGCGCTTCGCGCCATTGCGCGCGCAGCGCCGCAAGTCCGGCGCGCCACTGCGGGGCCCAGATCAGCAGCGGCGTCAGCGTGAGTACGCCGTTGAAGTCTCCGACCCAGTAGCGCGCCACGCCGCCGAGCGCGACTTCCTCGGGCAGCGCGCCCATCGCCAGCATGATCGCGATGAAGCCCGCGCCGACGAGCAGCGTGGCGACGAGGCAGGCGCCGACGAAGCGCGCGGCGTCGCCGGGCGAGGGCAGGAAGCTCGTGCGCTTGCGGCGCAGGACTTCGGCAAGTGCCGTGTACGCGATCGCGATCCAGATCGAGGTGGTGATGGCGGCGATGCTGCCCGCCGGCACGTCGCGCACCACGATCTCGGACAGCAGTGCCGCGGCGGCGACGGCGACGGCGCCGCGGCGTCCTTCCCAGAACAGGAACGCGAGCGCGACGCCGGTCTGCGGATTCCACGGCGTGATGCCGAGCTGCAGCACCGGCTGCAGATAGCTGAGCCAGTCGATGAAGACGTAGGCGGTGATGAAAAGAGCGGCGCGAAGGAGATGGCCGGAGCCGGGCATGGGGTACGCCCGGGTCCGACCGGAATCGGATTCGCCCACCAGGTCGGGCGCACCGGATTCCCCACTCTCTCGGGGAGACAGGCTAGAAGCCGGTTCCGGCGCGGGCAATTCGGCAGTCCCCGTACGGGCTGGCCCGTATGTGCTCGCCATTGCTTACGGCGCCACCAGCGCTCCGGCGCGCTGCAGCGCCTCCTGCGCTTCGATGTTGCGGCCACGCGCCCGCAGCGCAAAGCCGATCAGCTGCCAGGCGCTCGCCTGTTCGCGCGGTGCACCAGCAGCCAATGCGAGCGCCCGCCGCCCCATGTTTTCGGCCTGCGCGGCGTCCCCGCTCGCGAGGCGCATCTGGCCCATCTCGATCCAGACGAGCGGATTGTCGGGCTCGATGCGCAGTGCGCGCTCGAGCGTGGCCGCCGCGGCGTCGAAATCGCCGTTCGACGTGGCCGTGCGCGCCTGGGTGACGAGCGCGTTCGTCGCCGGACTCAGTCGATGGCTCCGAGGCGGCGGTGTGGGTGATGGAACCGGCGTCGGTACAACGGGCGGAGTCGGCTCGGGCCCGGCACTGCCGGGCTGCTCCGGCGTGGACGTGCCGGGCTGGCTCGGGGTTGACCCGCCCGACGGCCGATAAAGAGGCGTCGAACAGGCCGCGAGCGCCAGCGTCGCGAGCAGCAGGAGTGGGGAGGCGAGGTGACTTCGCATTACTGGATGATGCCACGGAGCCAATCCACGATCCCTGATGGCGGGGCGCAGCCGGCGAGGAAGGGCGGGGCGGTGCCACGCGGCACCGCGACGATCACCTCGTCCTGCGAGCAACCGGTCGTGACCCGCAGCCCCGAGGCATAGTCGATCGGCAGGTCCTCGAGCGATTCGGGCATCGGCGGCTGCCACGAGCTCGTGTCGAGCGCGGACATGATCTTCTGCCACACGATCAGCGATCCGCTCGAGCCGGTGACGCCGGTCGGGCGGTTGTCATCGTAGCCGATCCACACGACAGCGAGGTGCGTGCCCGAGAAGCCGGCGAACCAGCCGTCGCGCAGGTCCGATGAGCTGCCGGTCTTGCCCGCGACGATGAGTCCGCGCGGCAGCCGAGCTGCGGCGGCGCGCCCCGTGCCGCGCGCGATCACGTAGGTGAGCATGCGATCGAGCTGATACACGGCATCGGGCGCGGCGACCGGCTCGACCTTCACCGGATACGCGCCGATGCGCTCGCCCTTCTCGTTGACCACGGCGCGCACCGCGCGCAACGGCACGTGGAAGCCGCCGTTCGCGAGCCCGTTGTACAGCTGCGCGACATCGATCGGTGGCAGGTCGACCGCGCCGAGCAGCAGCGAGGGCAGCGGGCGCGGCTCGCTCTCGAGGCCGAAGCGCGTGAACATCTGCGCGACCTTCGGCACGCCGACGTCGAGCCCCAGGTGCACCGTGGCGAGGTTCAGTGATTCGCTGAGCGCGCGCACCATCGACACCGGTCCGTTGAAGTTGCGCGAAAAATTCTGCGGACGCCAGACATTATTGCGCGACAGCGGCACTTCGATCGGCGTGTCGTCGAGCACGCTGGTCGCATTCCAGCGGCTGGTCTCGATGGCCGCCAGGTATACGAACGGCTTCACCAGCGAGCCGATCGGCCGCGGGCTCGCGAGCGCGCGATTCAAGCCATCGAAGCTCACATTGCGCCCGCCCACCATGGCGATCACTTCGCCACTTTGCGGCAGCGTGACGATGCTCGCGCCTTCGAGCCCGGGCAGGCCCTCGTCCTGTTTCTTGCGCTTGTCGAGCCGTCCGATCTCGGATTCGAGCGCCTGCTCGGTCGCGACCTGCGCGCGCGGATCGAAGCTCGTGAAGACGCTGAGCCCCGACTCGGTGAGATCTTCCTCCTTGTAGTCACGGCGCAACGTGCGGCGCACGAAGTCGAGATAGGCCGGGTAGTAGCCGCCCGAGGGGCGCGCGGCGACACCGAGCGGTTGCGCCGTGGCTCGCTGCGCTTCTTCGGCGCTGATGAGTTGCTGCTGCGCAAGGATGCGCAGCACGAGGTCACGCCGCTTCCGCGCGCGCTCGGGATTGCGGCGCGGATCGTAGTATGGCGGGCCGCGCACGATTGCGACGAGCAAGGCGAGCTCGGCCGTGTCGAGCTCATCGAGCGGCTTGGCGAACCAGAACTGGCTCGCAAGTCCGAAGCCGTGGATGGCGCGATCGCCCTGCTGGCCGAGGTAGATCTCGTTGATATAGGCCGTCATCAGGTCGCGCTTGTCGTAGCGCGCCTCGAGCGCGAGCGCCATGAAGGCTTCCTCGATCTTGCGCCCGAGCGTGCGCCGACCGTCGAGGAAGTAGCTCTTGACCAGTTGCTGCGTGAGTGTGCTGCCCCCTTGCTCGACGCGGCCGGCACGCAGGTTCACCCACAGCGCGCGCGCGATCGCCTCGAAGTCGAGGCCGTGGTGCGCATCGAACTTGCGATCCTCCACCGCCTTGATGGCGGCCGGCAGCATCTGCGGCACTTGCTCGGGTGTGAGCACGATGCGGTCTTCGCCGTGGATCGGGAAGATGCTGCCGATCAGCAGCGGATCGAGGCGGAAGATCGGCACGTCGTTGCCGCGTGCATCGCGCAGGCTCGCGATCGCGCCACGCTCGAGGGTCAATGCGATCACCTGCGCGGGGCGCACCTCATCCGCGAAGCGGGCCTCGCGCACGGCGATCTCGAAGCGCCCGCGACGCCGGCGCCAGGTGCCGGGGCGCGTAAGCTCGCTCACCTCGCGGTACTGCAGCCGGTCGAGCTCGGCTACCAGCTCGTCGGTCGTGAAGGCGAGGCCGGCGTACAACTCGAGCGGTGTCGCGTAGACCTTGGCGGGCAGGGTCCAGCGCCGGCCCTCGAACTGCGCCGCGACCTGCCGGTCGTAATAGAAGAGGGCGATCATGAAGGCGACCGCCACCGCGCCGGCAAGCGCGCCCACGGCGATCCCGACATTCTTCAGGATGTTCTTCGTGCGGGCCTTCATGCCGCCATGTTAATGAAAGCCGGGGCGCACGTAGGAGCCGAATGTCAGGTAGAAGGATTGCTCGCCGCCCTCCGCGTAGCCGAAGCCGAAGCGCAGCGGTCCGAGCGGCAGCGGCACGCCCACGAACACGCTGCCCGCCCTGATCAGGTCCCTGGCGGCGATGTCCTCGAACTGTTCCCACACGTTGCCGGCCTCGAAGCTGGCGCCGACGAACAGCGGCATGCTGATCAATGACTCGGTGCTGCCGAAGCTGCGGTAGTACATCAGCCGCCCGAACACCATTTGGTCGCCGATCAGCTGGTCCTCGCCATAGCCCGAGAGGTAGGTGAGCCCGCCGAGATTCGCCATGGTGCTGAACGCGGTGATGCTGTCGGTGGAGACTGATGCCCGCGCCCCGATCGAGAAGGTGTTGCGGCCAAAGGTCTTCGCCTGGTCCAACGCGAGGCGCGCGAGATCGCCACGCTCGTGGGCGCCGAGCGCCTCCCTGAACCACCCGTAACTCGCCTCGAGGCGCAGGCCGCGCGTCGGAAAGGCGACATTGTCGAGCGAGTCGAACAGGTACTGCATCCTGATGCCCGCGATGTCGGCGCGCATCGAGTCCGGCAACGACGGATCGCCAACGAGCAGCTTGGCGCGATCGTGGGTGCGCGAGGCCACGAGCGACAAGCGCGTGTTCTCGCCGAAATCGCGCCCGAAGCGCACTTCGCCGCCGCTCGTCTCCACACGATAGCGCGCGATCTCGACGTCGCCAACGCGCGTTGGCTGGTTCATCGCGAGGTACTGCAGTTGCGGGGCGATGAACCAGCGGCCGAGCGCGCCGAACGGCGCATAGAACTCGGAGGTGATGCCGCTCTCGCGCCCGAGTTGCAGCAGATTGCGCCACTCGGCCCCGGTCGAGCTGAGGCCGGTCATGCGAACCTCGGCATTGAACTGGTAATCGTCGCGGCCGGCGAAGTCGTCCTCGAACTGCAGGCCCATGCGCAGGTAGGTCGGTCCCCATGACTTGTCGACCGGACGCACGATCAGGCCGAACTCGCCGTCGCGCTCCTCCAGCCGATAGTCGACACGCTCGTAGGTGCCGCCGCCAAATGCGCGCCCGATGTGGTCCGTAACCGCATCCAGGTCGAATTGCTTGCCCTGCTGGACGCCAAGCCGGTCGTGCACCAGCCCGGCAGTGCGGCTGGTGTCGCTGCGCACCTCGATGAACTCGATGCGCGGATTGCCGATGGGCTGGCGCGCCTGCGTCGCCCGGTGCGCCACGAACTCCTCGGGGCTCACCGCGAATGCACGCAGCGCCCCGATCCGGGCCTCGACCGCGGCTTCGCCTGCGCGCACGGCATCGCCGACTTTGGCGAAGTCGAGCGAGGCGATCTCAGGCATGTCGGGGCGCAACTCGACGTCTCTTTCCGTCAGCGTGGCCAGCACGCGCGCGCTCTCGCGATCGACGAGGGCCGAGAGCACCTGCATCAGCACCGACACCGGCGAGCTGAGCTTGTCCTCGGGCAGCAGCGGCTCGCTCACGTTCACGACGATCAGTCGGTCGGCGCCCATGTCGCGCGCGACGTCGACGGGGATGTTGTTCGTGACCATGCCGTCGACGAGCAGGCGACCGTCGTAACGCACCGGCGCGAATGCACCCGGGATCGACGCGCTCGCGAGGACCGCGGCCGTAAGGTCGCCGCCGCGGAACACCACTTCCTTCGCCTTGCCGACGTCGGTGGCAACGCAGCGAAACGGGATCGGCAGGTCGTTGAAGTCGATGCGCTCCTCGGTCTGCACCAGCAGCCGGCGAAGGACGATGTTGAATTTCTGGCCGATCACGATGCTCGGCGGGAGTTTCACGCCATCGCGCCCGATGCCGACTTCCCGGGCAATCAGCTGTGCCTGGTCGAGTTCCTTCTCGCGCATTGGCATCGAATCGCGGGTCTGCCCGTCGCGGAACACATCGCCCCAGTCCATTTCGTCCAGGATCTGCTGGATCTCGTCGACCGTATAGCCCGAGGCATAAAGCGAGCCGATGATCGCGCCCATGCTGGTGCCGGCGATGTAGTCGATCGGGATGCGTTCACGCTCGATCGCGCGCAGCACACCGATGTGCGCCGCGCCGCGCGCGCCGCCGCCGCCGAGCACCAGCCCGATCTTCTCGCGCGCCTCCGCGAGGGGCGAAATGAGCACGCTCAGCAGTGCCAGGGCCGCAAATGGCCGGCGCCACCAGGATTCTTGCCGCATGGGTCACCTCTCGCGCAAGCGTAGCGTGAAACACGGCGGCCGCGATAATCGGTCGGTAATGCTCGTTGCGGCATGCTGTGGGCATGCGATCTCCAGCTCTCGCCCTTTGCTTGTGGAGTGCCTGCGCCGGCGCGCTGGCCGACGACGCGCCGCCGTGGGTCACCTCGTATCCCAACGAATTCTTCGCGCGCATGCAGCCGTACTCGGCCTTCGACATGCTTGGCGTGGTGCCCGGCTACACCTTCAGTGAAGGCGACGCCGACGTGCGTGGCTTCGCCGCTGCCGGCGGCAATGTGTTGATCGATGGCGCCCGCCCGGTGAGCAAGCAGGAAACGCTCGAGACGCTCCTGCGCCGCATTCCCGCAAGCACGGTCGAGAGCATCGAACTGATCCGCTCGGGCGCACCCGGCGTCGACATGCAGGGACGCACCGTGCTCGCCAATGTGGTCCGGGTTCGCGGCGCGGAGACGCGCGGCTCGGCCGAGGCGGGTGTCGGCCAGTTCGAGCGCGGCTTCGAGGCGCCACGTGTCGCCGGCGAGCTGTCGCACCGGCGTGGCGCGCAGCGCTATGAGTTGTCGGGCGCCCTGTATCGGGAATGGGACGACGAGCACGGTGTCGGCGACCGGCCGCGCATGGCGCCGGACGGCAGCCTGCTGCGTGATGTCGACTACTGGCAGTACGAAGGCGCGAAGATCGCCGAGTTGGGCGCCGGCTTCGACTCGACGCTCGGGCGCGGGCGGCTGCGCGTGAACGGTGCGTACCAGCACGAGCGCTTTCACGCCGACATCATCGAAACGCAGATCGCGCCCGACCCCGGCGAGGAGATCGGCGCCGAGTTCGAGGACGCGGTGAACGCCGAGCTGGGGCTGCACTATGAGCGTCCGCTCGGCGGGCGCCTGGCGCTCGAGGTGTTCGGCATCCGGCGCGATGCGGATGAGGACAACGGCGAGAGCAGCGAGGAGGGCGACGCGTACTCGCTGTTTCGCGAGCAACTGCGCGTGGCCGAATCGGTGCTGCGCACGACACTGCGCCGCTCCGGCGAGCGCTGGACGCTCGAGGGCGGACTCGAAGCGGCGCTCAACACGCTCGAGAGCCGTACGTCGCTCACCGAGAACGGCATCGACGTGCCGTTGCCGTCCGCGCGCGTGCGCGTCGAGGAGCAGCGTGCCGAGGCTGTCATCGCGGCGACCTGGCGCATGGGTCCGGCATGGTCGCTCGAGGCCGGTCTTGGCGTCGAGCGCTCGGAACTCTCGCAGAGCGGCGATAGCGAGCTCACGAAGTCCTTCACCTATCCGAAGCCGCGCGCGCTGCTGTCGTGGACGCCGACGGAAGATGACCGACTGCGCCTGCTGATCGAGCGTGACGTCGGCCAGCTCGATTTCGAGGACTTCGCGAGTTCCGCGTCGCTGTCGGATGGCACCGTGACGGCGGGCAATCCCGATCTCGAGCCGGACCGCAGCTGGCGGGTCGAACTCGTGTGGGAACGGCATTTCATGCAAGGTGCCGGCGCATTCGTGCTTGCGTTGCGGCATGAGGAGATCGAGGACCTGATAGATCGCATCCCGGTGACCGACGGCAGCGGCGAGGTCTTCGATGCGGTGGGCAACATCGGTTCGGGCACGCGCGACGAGCTGCAGGTCGGCATCGACCTGCCGCTCGACCGCTTCGGCATCGCCGACGGCCTCTTCAAGGTCAGTGCGCTGTGGCGCAGGAGCGAGGCCACCGATCCGGCAACCGGCACGATGCGCCGCATCTCGGGAGACCTGCCGCTCGAAGCGTCGGTGCACTACTCCCAGCAGTTGCCGTTCGGATCCAGCCGCTGGGGCGTCGATGTCACCTTCGAGACCGAGGAGCGGGAGTATCAGTTCGACCGGATCCAGACCGACAGCCTGGGGACGCGTCTCGATCTGTTCGCCGAGCTGCGGCCCCGCGACGGCTGGATCGTGCGCCTCGACCTGAAGAACCTCACCGACCGGCCGGCCGTGCGCTCACGCGATATATATGACGGCATGCGCGGCAGCGTGCCGCTCGCCTACACCGACGTGCGCACGCTCAGGATCGGGCCATACGTGGAACTGGTCGTGCGCAAGACGTTCGGGAGTTGAAGCGCGCGCCCCGGGATCGCGCAGCGCGCACGCAGATCGCACCGCGCATGCGCGGATCGCACCGCGCGTGCGGCTGGCGCGGCATAATTGCGCCGTGGAACGCGAATATCAGGCGCCCTGGGGCAGGGTCGTGCGCATCGGCACCGGCGCGACGCTGGTGCTGTTGGGCCTGATCGCGGCGTTCGGCCTGTTCGCCGGCCCAGGCCATCTCGCGATCTGGAGTCTCGTGATGGTGGGCGGCCCGCTGGTCGTGATCGCCACGACGCTGCCTTTCATGGTGCGTGGGTACAGGCTCACGAGCCGCAACCTCGTCATTCACCGCCTCGGCTTCGACACCACGCTGCCGCTCGATGATCTGCGGGTCGTGCGCGGGATTGGCGATGAGGCTCGCGGCTCGCTGCGCCTCTGGGGTAACGGCGGGCTGTTTGCGATCACCGGCTGGTTCTGGAATCGCAAGCTCGGGCGCTATCGCGTGTTCGCGACCGATCTGTCACGCGCCGTGCTGCTGGAATTCGCGCGCCGCAAGGTGCTTGTAACGCCGCACGATCCACAGGCCTTCATCGTGCACGCGCGCAAATTGTTGTCGATGCGCTGACTGGAGGGTAAAGATGACCGACGAGCGAATCGAGCGCCTCGAAGCGAAACTCGCGCACCTGGAGCTCGCGCTTCAGCAGATGAGCGACGAAATGGCGCGTCAGCAGAAGGACATCGAAATGCTGCGCGAGCGCGGCCGCCAGCTCGAGCGGCAGATCGAGTCCGCGGCGCAGGAAACCGCCGCCGCCTCGGCGACCGCGATCGAGATCCCGCCGCACTACTGAGCGCGGTCCGCGACGAGCTTTGCGTCGATGGCGCGCGCACGCGCCACCGAGGGGCGCGCATTCCAGCGCGCCGCATACTTGCGCTGCCTTACCAGGTCGTGCCGCCGCTATTGCTGCCCGCCGCCACACCATCGGAGGAGAGGCGGCGGTTCGGATGCGCCTGCAACGACTTCCGATACGCCGCCGCCGCTTCCTCACGCCGGCCGAGCGACAACAGCAGGTCGCCCGCGAGCTCATCGAGTGGCTTCACGGACCACGGCGGGCCATACTCGAACTCCATGCCATCGGCATGCGTGACAGCTGCGCGCACGCGCGCGAGGCCGCTGTCGCGCTCACCCTTTGCGAACGCGATCGCACCCTCGAGCGTCGTGGCGAGCAGCTGCGCATGCTCGATCTCCCCGGACGTGGTGGTGTCGAGTCGGTCGGCGGCCAGGTGGGCGCCTGCGACCTTGGCGGCCTCGATGCGTCCCTGCAGTTGCAGCAGCGCCGCCGCCGCAATGTCGATGCGATCCTGTCGTGCGCCGACAATGCCCCGGGCGAAATCGTGCGCCGAGAGAAACTCGATCGAGCCGATGCCGTCACTCGCCACCGGGTCCCAGGCGCCCGGCAGCCCCGCGCCGCCGGTCTCGACGAGCCACATCGCCCGTGCATAGGCCAGACTGTTGCGACTGTCGCGTCGATCGGGGTGCTTGGCGACGTCGTCGCCGATGAGAGCAATGATCCTCTGCGCGTCGTCGTTGCGGCCCTGCTGCAGATACGCGTACGCGAGCCACAACATCGCGTGGTAGCCGCCGGCTCCGTGCGCGCGAGCGGTCTGCATCGAGGCGATGTTCGAGGCGATGGCGTCGTCCCACATGCCGAGCGCGAAGAAGATATGCGACGGCATGTGCTGGGCATGCGAGGCGCCGTGTGCTACCTCGCCGTACACGCGCGCGGCGCGCAGCCCGAGCGGCGCATGCACCGGGTCGTCGTAGGCGTGGATCAGATAGTGCAGGGCGCCGGGGTGGCGCGGGTTGACGCGGTAGACTTCCTCGGCTTCGGCAGCGGCGCGCATGTAGTTGGCATGATCGCGCGTGACACCCGTGAGGCCCATGAGTGAGAGCGCGTAGAATGCGCGCGCATCGAGATCCTGCGGGAAGTTCCGTGCCATCTCGCCGAGAGCCGCGCTGTAGGCGGCGTCACGTGCGCGCTTGTCGCCCGCGCCGTAAAGCGATTCCGCCGTCCCAAGCCATGCTTTCTCGCGCGCGGTGGGCGCCTTCGCGCGGCGCGCCTCGGGCGTCGGCGCGAGCTTGCCCAGTGCGGCGCGGGCAGCATCGATGTCCTGCTCGCCCCAGATCGGCTTGTTGTAGCTCAGCGCCTCGCCCCAATAGGCCAGCGCGAACGACGGGTCAATATGCTGCGCATCGAGGAACGCCTGGCGCGCCGCTTCGAACTCGAAGCTGTGCAGCAGCAGCACGCCGCGGATGAAGGCCGGTTGCGCAGGCGGCGCGCCTGAACTCGCGAAGTCGATGACGCCCAGGTCACCGGTTACCGCCGCGGAGGGCTCGTGGAGGTGCTGCTGTGCGAGGGCCTGCACATGAAGGCCCGCCACGCACGCAGCGACGATGAAGAGGCTCAGGGCTCTTGTCATTGCAGCTCCTTCACAGTGTGAAAAGCTCAGACGGTGATCACCGCGAAGCCCTCGCGGCGCGCCGCGGCGGCCAATCGCTCATCGAGGCACACGAATTCCAGCGTGCGCGCGTCGTGGTCCGCCGCGACGAGCGCCGCCGCGAGCTGCAGGCTGTCAGCGGCGCGCAGGGCATGGGTTCTGAGCAGCCGCTGCGCAGTGCGCCGCACGGCGTCGCTCGGGACAACTTCGTGCCAGCTCGTCGAAATTTCGTGCAGCGCTTCGTGTGCCGCAGTGGCGGAGTCCGCCGTGAGCTGCTGCTCGCGCTCGCGGCGCGCGAGTGCCGATACGATCTCGACGGGCGTGCCCCACCACACCAGCAGGTCGCCGTCTTCCTCGATCATGCGGAGCAAGGCCGCACGCCGCGGCTCGTCGACGATCAACGGCACGACGGCTGAGGCATCCCAGAAACGCATCGGGGTCGTCTCAGCGATCGTCGTCGCGATCGTTGCGCAGTGCGTCCAGAAGGCGCGCGCCCTCGGGGACTGGCGCCTCGCGCGACGCGAGCTGCTGGAGCGCGATGCGCCGGGTCGGCGGGCGCACGAGACCCTGGGCCCGCAGCAGCGCGAGCCGGTCCGCTCCTCGTCCGGCGGCCTCGATCCGCTCGATGCGGGCAATCGGCAGGTCGCGGTCGTAGATCACGACGGGGTGTCCGGCCCGCACTTTGCGCAGATAGGCGCTCAGGTTGTTCTTGAGCCTCGATACCGTGGCTTTTTCCATATGGCTATTATAGCCACAATGCGCCGCGGGTGCTACCAGGTCGTGCCGCCGACATAGCTGCCCGCTGCGGGGAAGAACGGCAGCACCTCGATCGAGTCCCACACGCCCGCCTTGAAATACGGATCGCGCTCGGCGAGCGCGCGGGCCTCCTGCGCGTTCTGCGTGCGCAGCAGCAGCACGCTGCCGATCGGGCGCGTGCCTGCCTCGTCGAACATCGGCCCCGCGACATTGAACTCACCGATGCACTCCTCGATGTGGCGCAGGTGCGCGGCGGAGGCGCCCTTGCGCTTCTCCGCGCCATCGGGCGCGTCGCGGCAGATCACGATGTAGCAGGCGGTCGGATACTTCTGGTGCACGGGCGTCGTCATGGTGGTCCTCAGTCGGTCGGCAGGATGTTCTCATACTCGATGAGCTCGTACTCGCTCATGAAGTAGCCGCCGATCATCGCTCGCCGGTGCCCACGCTGGTCGCCACCTCGGACTGGGACCCGAATCGCCCGCACACCGAGATCGCGGCTCGCGAGGCCGCCAATGCCGGGTTTCGCCTGCTCGATTCCGACTTCAGGCGCTGGGGCCTGTCGTTCGTCGACTTCCTCTCACGCGGCGGGTGAGGAGAACTCGAACATTTCCTCGTTGGGGCCGCGTACCAGCATGACCATGCGCCGACCCATGGGCGTCGTCACGGCCGTGGGACGCAGCACGACGCGCGCGTCGCCCGCTTTCACGAGCCGCGCATGCAGGCCGTGGATGTTGCCCACATCGTGCGAGAACAGCGAGAAGCCGAGGCGGCCCGGCTGCATGCGCCCGGTGAGACGCTTGGCCGGCGCGCCGAAGAAGTGGATCAGCAGGATCTTGCCGCTCGCCTCGCCTGGCTCGGCATAGAGCAGGAAGTGCACGCGTGTGCCCTGGGGAGCGTCGACCAGCTCGTCGACCAGCGCGCGATACTCGTCCGGGGTCTCCGCATCGTTCACTGCCACCAGCCCGAGCTGCTCGCCGTAGAACCTGCGGTTCGCCTCGAGGTCGCCGCAGATCACCGATGCGGTCGCGATCTCGCTGTACATGCCGTCCGGACTGCCTTCGCGCAGCGACGTGCGCGCATGGCGATGGCCGACCATCAGCAGCAGCGGTACGCGATCGGGTCCCGTGATCACCACTTCCTCGCTGAGCGAGTGCCCGATCAGGTGCTTGCGCGGCGCCGAGCGCGCCGGATAACCCGCGGCGACCACCCGCTGCAGCGTGTCCTGGATCGGATCGGCCACATAGAAATCGATCGCCTTCGGCCCGATGTCGAGCGGCGAGTCGATCGCGTCGGGACCGTAGTCGTCGCGTACCCGTATCGGGTCAAGCGGCGAGAACTCCACGAGGCGCAGCCGGCCGTAGGGGTAGCCCTTGCAGGACAGCTCGGCAGCGTGCGCGCGCGTGCCGGCTGGCAGGCCCCACGCCGCGAGCAGCGAGACATCGAGGCTGTCCCGCCAGGCGATCTGCAGCGCCATGACCCCGGCGAAGAGTTCAAGCGCGCGCTCGAGGTTCGAGACGCCAACGGCAATTGAGCGGGTGGCTGACACATCCATCGGAAAACCCTGATCGAGTGATGTTTCCAGAGTGGGACATACTCGACACTGCCGCAACCTGTGTTGCACCGGTTTCAACAAAGGCGCCTTGTTCAATGATAGATCTTCACACCACCCCCACCGCGAACGGCCTGAAGGCCTCGATCATGCTTGAGGAGACCGGGTTCGAATACCGCGTCCACAAGATCGCGCTCACCCGGGGTGAACACCTCGCGCCGGGGTATCTCGCGATCAATCCCGTCGGACGCATACCGACCGTCGTCGATCAAGATACGGCGAGCGGCGCACCGCTCACGGTGTACGGCACCGCGGCAATCCTGCTCTATCTCGCCGAGAAGTCCGGCAAGCTGCTGCCAGCGGATCTTGAAGCGCGGGCGCGCGTCTTCCAGTGGCTCGGAATCATCCAGGCCGATATCGGCGCGGCCTACACCGGCCAGTTCGTTTTCAATGTGCTGGCGCCGGAGCCGATGCCGTGGGCCGTGGAGCATTACAACGCGCTGTGCCTGCGCCTCGTCGCGCCCATCGAGCAGCAGCTCGGCAAGACCCGCTACATCGCGGGCGACGAGTACACGATCGCCGACGTGCTCGGCTATCCGCTCGCGACGGTGTCGATGCTGCGCCAGCCCGGCAACCTCGATGCCTATCCGAACATGCGGCGCTGGGTCGCCGAGGTCGGTGCGCGCCCGGCGGTGCAGAAAGGCATGACCGTCGGAACCTGACCCGGGACCCGACTCGCGATGGGGTGCGGGTGCGGGCGCGGCTGCGCTCGCATAAGTAGTACTTGCCGAGCTGCAGGCTGACAGCGCCGGCCTCGACGAACAGCTCCGCGAGCGCCGCGCGCATCTCGAACACGGTCGCGCGCGCCGGTTCGTTCGCCGGGTGCTTCGGCAGCCGTGCAAGGACACCTTCGAGATAGCGGCGGCCGGCGAGCGCGATGCGCAGGCCGTCCCGCAGGCAGCCGCTCATCGCGCTGAGCGGTGCGACACTCACGGCGAACGGCGAGGAGAATTATGCGGCGATGCTCGCGCTGGCTGCGGGGAAGTGGTCGGAGCACGAGTTCGCCGCCTGGCTGCGCGCGCGTCTGCGCCGGCCGCGGCGCGGCGCGGTGCACGAGGCGCGGGCGCGCCATGCGTCGAAGCGGCGGGCGGCGCGCGCAAGATAGGTGCAGAATGGCCGCCGACTCACAGGGAGGTGTGTCATGGCCAGCATCATTAGATCGGCGCAAGCGTGGTTCGGGCTCGCTGCGATCGTGCTCCTCGCCGGCTGCTCCGGCACCGAGCAACGCAAGCTCCTCGTCTCCGAGGTCGGCACCAATCGCATCGAACTCTATCTTGATGAGGCGACGACGCGCGCACTCACGCTCGGCAGCGGCTACAGCCTGCAGATCACGACGGCGACTGGCACTTCCAGTACGGTCGGCCTCGGCGCGTTCAACGGCAACCTGCGGGGCGGCGAATTCCTGATCGTGTGGGAAGACGGCAACCACACGGGACCGCCGGTCGCGGCGCCATTCAGCGGCGGTCTGCTCGGCAATGTTCCCGGCATCAAGGTCGAGTCGGGCGTCATGGGCGACATCCGCAACGCACCGGGCGAAGTGCGCCTCAAGGGCAGCCGCAATCGCGTTTCGGGTCTGCTCGTGATCTTTCCACTGTTCACGAAGGACGTGGTCGACGACGTCGTGCGCTTCGGACTGCCATCGGCGGATCGGCCGAGCACCGGCGGCACATTCGCGCCGAACAGTACGCTCGGGAATCCGTCCGGCTCGGTGCACCTGCAGCGCTTCTGGGGCGCGTCGGCGCCGATCGATACCAACAGCGAGGCCGATTGGCAGCTGCTTGGGCAGTCGTGGGGGGCGAGGACGCAGTAGGCTGATCTAAACGGGTTCGTCTTTGTCGAGAGCACGGCACAGGAGCGCGACTTCAGCCGGGGAAATCGTGGGTGCGAACCGGAGCGCAGCGGAGATCTCGCGCCGCAATGCCGTGGCCACATCCCCGAGGATCCATTCCGGGCGTTCCGCCAGATCCCGAATCACCTGATCTGTCAGGTAAGCCCGCGTGCGGCTGCAGTCGATGTGCGAATCGTGATCCATGAATGCATGCGATTCACTGCGCATCAGCACTTGGCAACGAAGCAAGTCTGCGCGCCGGCGAATGAAGCCGCTGACAGTCGAATTGATGACGCATGTGACTGTCTGCTCGTCGACAAAGTGCGTATTCCGGCGATGGTGACCGGTGATTTCGATTTCACGTGACCGGTCGAGCGGGTGGTGAAGTGCTCTGCGGGGATGATAACTCAGTCGGTCACGATGTCATCGTCGTGGCGGCGGGTTTAGGGTCTTTGGACGATCGGCGCAACGACTCGCCCTTGAGGGTTAGGCGATGCGCGTGATGCAGCAGTCGATCGAGGATGGCGTCGGCGATGGTGGCCTCGCCGATCCAGCCGTGCCAGTGCTCGATCGGCAGCTGCGCGGTGATGACGGTGGCGCGCCGCTCGGTGCGATCGTCGAGAAGCTCGAGCAGATCGTCGCGGCCGTAGGCCTCGAGGGGCTGCAGTGCCCAGTCATCGAGCACGAGAACGTCGAGCTTGGCGAGGGCGAGGAGACGGCGCTTGTGCGTGCCATCGCCGCGCGCGATGCGCAGCTCCTCGAGCAGGCGCGGCACGCGGGCATAGAGGGCGCTCTTGCCGAGCCGGCAAGCGCGCTGCGCGAGCGCACAGGCGAGCCAGGTCTTGCCGACGCCGGTGGGGCCCGAGATCAGGACGGTGTGCGCGCGCTCGGCCCACTCGCCGTGCGCGAGGCTGGTGATCAGGCGGGCATCGAGGCCACGGCTGGCGCGGGTGTCGAGGTCCTCGAGGCAGGCCTGGGCGTACTTCAAGCGCGCCTTGGCCAACAGGCGCGTGAGACGACAGTCGCTGCGGTGCGCGGCTTCCCGCTCGACCAGCAGCGCGAGGCGATCCTCGAACGACAGAGCGGTGCTGGTCGGCAGCGCGATCTGCTCCTCGAAGGCGTGTGCCATGCCCTCGAGCTTCAAGGCGCGCAGTTGCGTGAGTGTTTGTTGCACGATCATCGGGTCTCCTCCATCGGTTTATTGGTAGTACTTCGGTCCGCGCAGGTGCGCGTGTTCGGGTGCGCTCCAGTTCGCATCGCCCGGCAGCGGCAAGCTTTCCTGGCGACGCTTCAGGATCGAGGCCACGGTCTGGTAGGCGGCGCTGCCGAGCGCGAGCGCCCGCGCGCAGGCCGCCTCGAGCCGCTGGCTGCCGTGCTGCTTCTCCAAGCGCAACAGTCCGAGACAGGAGCGATAGCCCTGCTCGGGATGCAGGCGCGTGGCGAGGATGCGGCGGATCACCTCGGCGCAGGCGACCCCATGCGTCTCGCCCCAACGCACCAGTCGCCCCGGGGTCCACTCCAGATGCGCGCGGTGCGCAGCGGGCAGATGCTCTGGTGTCGTCGTGTGCGCAAAGCGCGTGAAGGCGCGCGGATGCGCCGCGACGCGTCGCCCGCGATGCAGGATCTCGACACCGCGCGCGGTGACGCGCACCTCCAGGCTCTGGTGCACGAGCGCGTGCGGGACGCTGTAGAAGTGCGCCTCGATCGCGACGTGATAGTCGATGTTGACGCGCGCCGTGTAGTAGCGGGCGAACTCGTAGCGATTCACTGGCAAGGGCTTGAGCGCCGGCCGATCGAGCGTCTCGTAGGCACTTTGGCGCGATCCGGGCAGGCGCTTGAAGGGCCGGGTGTTCAGATCATCGAGCAACTCGCCGATCGCGCCGTCGACTTCCTCGATCGTGGCGAACACGCGATGGCGCAGTCGCGCGAGGATCCAGCGCTCCACGATCTGCACGGCGACTTCCACCTTGGCCTTGTCGCGCGGCTGGTAGGGCCGCGCCGGCAACACCGCGGTGCCATAGTGCCCGGCCAGATCCGCGATCGTGGCCGAGGCGCGCGGCTCGTAACGGTCGGGATCGGCGATCAGCGCCCGCGCGTTGTCGGGCACGATCAGCGCCGCAACGCCGTCCATGAACTCGAGTGCGCGCACCAGCGCGCCGCTCCAGTCCTCGAGTCGCTGGTGCGCCGTCGCGCAGGCAAACGTGTAATTGGACGCCCCGAGCACGGCGACAAAGACCTGGGCTCGATCTCCCTCGCGCCCGTACGGCACGGTCTGCCCGGCGTAATCCACGAAGAGCTTCTCGCCCGCGCGGTGCACCTGGCGCATCGAGCGGCGCAGGCTCGCCACGTAGGCGCGATAGAGGTCCGTGAACTGCGTGAAACGATAGGTCGCCACCTCGGCGTGCGCGGCCACGTACTCCTGCCACAGCAGCGTGAGTGTTACGCCGGGACGGCGCAGTTCCGCCTGCACGTGCGCAAAATCGGGCGCCACCCGCCCGCCGTAGGCACTGCGGCGCGGCGCGGGCGCCAACCGCGCGAGTATTTCCGTCTCCGACAGCGCCAGCAGCGCCTGCGGGTCGCCTCCCGCGCGCTCGATGCGCGCCACGTACTTGGCGACGACGCCCTTGGAAATGGCCAGCGCACGCGCAATTTGCTCATGCGAGAGGCGCGCGACGTACTTCAGACGGATCAGGTCTCGGATCTTGCGCATGTGCAGTGCTCGTGTCGGCATGTGTCCTCCCCGGTGGTCAAACCGGCGAGGGTACCCACTTCAAGCACTTCACCTTCCGCGCCCGCCGACCGATCCCGAAATCGGTCACACGAATTCGGAAACCGCGGTCACACCAAATCGGAATCCCCGGTCACGTCAATCCGGAATCAGCGGTCACGATCGACCGGAATACGCAGACAAAGAGCACGACGAAGCGCTTCTCGCGGACCGCTCCATCGTCCATGCGCCGACAAAGCTTGATGACAGTGCCCGGCGCCAGACGACGCCGAATCTGCGCCACAAGGTACTCAGGTGGAAATGAGCTTCCCAGCGACATCGCACAGTCCAACTAGGACTGCAGATGGGCAATGATTTCCTCGGCGTTGGGCAAGGTCCGTGCGATGTCTTCGACGGCCATGGGGCTCTGCCCGACCTCGTCGTCCGTTGCGGCTTCCCAAGCCCCCCTCCACGCTTCGTCGTGGCTCAGCTCGGTGCGCTCTGTGAACGGCATATCCGCATAGCGGCGCAGCGCCTCGTCCAAAGCGGCCAGGTCCGAGCGCGGAAGCAGATCCATATTCGGGGCACGCAGGACATGAAGGGTGCGGCGATCGTCCCCAATCTCGAGCGCCCCCCGCACGAGCCCGAAGAAACTCGGGTGAATCCAGCCGGACTGATCGCCTCGCGCTGCTTTGAGCAGGTTGTAAGTGCCCGACCCGACGGGGCCGAACTTCATCGCAACGTAATCGTCTCCGCTCGCGAGCCAGCCCCACTCGGCCAGATGCAGCTTGTCCGCGAAGTAACGGATCTTCAGCACCTCGTGGACAGTCGGGTGCGCAAGCCGCGACGCGACATACAGCAGCGACTCGAGTGCGCGCTCGGGCGCGAAGCTTATTTCTGTGGCAGCCATGATGTGCGGGTGCCGGGGAGTGTGGGCGAATGCTATCAGGGACATGGGGTTGCCACCAAGGAAGCTACGGAAGTGCGGCCTGGTAGGCACATTGAGCGCGAGCGCGCGCCGCTGCACGCGCACATTCGGTGGCAATCACGCAGTTTTGCGACTGCTCCGTTGGCGAAGCGTGCGCCTTCGCAGCACGTTGTCGCGATGGTACTCGAGGAACTGCCGCTGACCCTCGGAGAAGGCGCCGACATTCGTACGAGCGCCAGGGTCGATACCCATCTTACGCAGCGACGCCGGATCCGCGACGGGCGACACAATGAGATCGCCCTTGTTCTCGAATGAGATGAAGCCCTTGTCGAACAGGTGATCGACCGTCGGCGTCAGCAGCAGGCCGTTCTCGCCGTTGAGCCGTTCCGCGTTCTCGCAATCGCGCCACGGCTTTGTGTGGCTTGCGACCAGGTGCTCCGGTCGGTCGACTCGCGTGATGCGGCACCAGCGCTCGACACGCATGACCTGACTGCGGAACAACCCCTGACCTCGCCGCGCCTGAATGAGGGCGAGGCGCTCGGTTTCAGGAATGGTGCTGTTCGATTCGATGCGGCCGACTTCGTGGCGTTCCCATTCCTCGAGCGGGGCCTCCAACGAGGGCGACTCACGTTCCGCGCGCCCTACCGCGTTCGCCGTGTCCGCCACGCCCACTGCCTCGCGCCCGATGAGTCGCTGGAGTGCCATGGCGAAGGGCAACGGAACCTCGGTCAGATAGACGCCCTGCAGTCCGCCACCGTTTCGCTGGAGTGGCGCGTACTTCCGCGGTAACAGCGGCGCGAGCACCGCCATGTGATCCCTCGGCTGGATGCGATGCTGTAGCTCCTGAAACCGAACGTTGGCCCGCCAGCCGATCGTGTCCCAGTACGCGCCCGCGGCGCCGAACTCGAGCGGCTTGGGACTCTCGTAGCAGTAGGACCGCACGATGCCGAGCGCCGCAATCTGCGCGTCGCAGAACGAGAAGACGAGATCCCCGGGTGCGAGTTCGCGCATGGATTCGTAGAACGCATTGCGCCGACCGTCCCTGTTGCGCTTAGGCGACCACAGGTAGCCGCCGCCGATCTCGTGGCGGTAGGTCTTGTTTTG
>CADEFJ010000031.1 GCA_902826575.1 uncultured Pseudomonadota bacterium
GCGCTGAGCTGCCCTATACCTGATCGTCAAGACGGCCTCGCCGTCACGCTTACGACGAGTCTGTTCCGGCTCGAGGAAGATCAACCTGAGCACGGTGTTCGCAGGTCAGAACGTCAGGGTCAAGGAAGTCGCAGAAAATGTCTGGCTAATCAGCCTCATGCAGTACGACCTCGGGTTCTTTGACCACGAGATCAATCGCTTCGAATGTGCTGACAGCCCGTTCGCTGCCAAGGTGTTACCCATGTCCTCGGTATAAAGCGTTACCGATGTGACCGGAATACACCATGGGGATTTGGTCGGGGTGACAGGATTTGAACCTGCGACTCCTACGTCCCGAACGTAGTGCTCTACCAGGCTGAGCTACACCCCGCGACAGCGAGCGGCGCAGTCTACTGAACGGCCACGACGCATTCAAACGCAGCGTGGCTCCCCCTGATACTTGCCGCGTGTTGTCGCATGCAAGCCACATCGTGGCGGGCTGGCGCATTCGGCAAGCCTGGACCGCGTCTGGCACGTTCAGCGGGATTGCAGTGGAAATAGATTGGTGATAAAATTCCCCCTGAAATGAGCACCGCCGGTCATCGCAAGCCCGGGGCGGCGCCCGATCCGGGCGCCGTTCTCGCGCGCGCGGCGATCAGGGCGGCGGGTTTCCTCGGGATCACCCAGGCGGATGTCGCCGCCATCATCGGGGTGAGCAATGCCACGGCCTCCCGCCTTGCGAGCGGCGGCAAGGCCCTGGAGGAGGGGAGCAAGCCCTTCCAGCTCGCGGCGTTGTTCGTGCGCTCGTTTCGATCGCTCGATGCGATCGTCGGCTCGGACGATGTGGCGGCGCGCGCCTGGGTGCGCGCACCGAACGCGGCGCTTGGCGGCGTACCACTCGAACTGATGCGCGATCCCGCCGGCCTCGCGCGCGCCGTTGACTACCTGGACGCCGCCCGCGCTCGCCTCTAGCGCGCGGCGCTACCAGCGCGCGCTGTGGCGGGTCGTCGAGGCGCAGCACACCGCCTCGACCATGCGTCTCGTCGATTCGCTGGCCGAGCAGGTGCTGCTCGAGTCCATTCTCGAGGCCAGCAAGCCACCCCTGCCGCCAGGCACCGCGAAGCTCCATTACCTGCTCGCGACGCCGTTTCGCTACCGGCCGCGCAGTGGCTCGCGCTTTCGCGCGCCGTTCGACGGCGGCGTGTGGTACGGGGCGGAAGCCCTGCGTACCGCGCTCGCGGAGAAGAGTTATTGGCGCTTGCGCTTCCTGCTCGACTCCCCCGAAACTCCCGACCTCAAGCCGGTCACGCACACCGCCTTCGTCGCCTCGGTTCGCGGCAAGGTGCTCGACCTGACCGTGGCTCCGCTGTCGAAAGATCGCGCCAGCTGGACCCATCACACCGACTACCTGCCTACCCAGGCGCTGGCTGCGGCCGCGCGCGAGGCCCAGGTCGAACTCATCCGTTATGAATCGGTGCGCGACCCGGAACGTGCGCCCTGTGTCGCCGTGCTCGTGCCCGCCGTGTTCGGTCGTGGCAAGCCCAAGCAGCAGCAGACATGGTTCATCGCTGCCTCCCGCGAGCGGGTGCGCTGCGTGGCAGGTGCCCGCGGCGGCGAGACCTGGGAGTTCGATGCGCGCGCGCTCTTATAACTGCACGGCGTAAGCCACTTCCATTTGATGATTGGCGGCGTGCCGGGCCGCGCCGCTATTTTCCCTACCGTACCTTTTCGCTTCGGTCAGGGAACAACTTTGAACAGCTCTACATGGAGTGCCGCATCGCTGGCTGCGGTCGCGCTCGCAATCGGTTCGGCGGCTGTGCTCGCCGATGACGCCGCCGTTGCCGTTACTGCGCCCGTCGCGGACAGTGCGGATTCCGCAGGCTCCGTGCCGCTCGAGCCCTTGCAGGAAGTCGCGATCACCGGATCGCGCATCGTGCGCAAGGATTACGTCGGCAACAGCCCGCTGACGACGGTCACCACCGAGGCGCTCGAGGCGAGCGGTGCGCCGACTCTCGAAGTGGCGCTGAACCAGCTGCCGCAGTTCGCCATTGGTGCGAACAGCACCGTGGCGGGCTTCTCCGGCACGGGACAGGCGACGCTCAACCTGCGTGGCCTCGGACCGACCCGCAATCTCGTACTGCTCGACGGACGTCGCCTGCAGCCAGCGGACGTGCTCGGGGTCGTCGACATCAACACGATCCCCTCGGCACTGATCCAGAACGTCGAAGTCATCACTGGCGGCGCCTCGGCAGTCTACGGTTCCGACGCCATCGCGGGTGTCGTCAACCTGCAGATCAATCCGCGCTTCGAGGGCGTGCAGATCGATACGCAGTACAACGTGTTCGGCGAAGGTGATGGCGCAACGCTCGATGCCGCGCTGACGGTCGGCGGGAATTTCGCCGATGACCGCGGCAATGCGGTCGTGTCCTTCTCCTACCTCGATCGCGAAGACGTCGGCTACATGGCGCGCGACTTTTTCGCCCGCGCGCAGGGCGGCACCGATTTTCGCATCCCGACCGGCATCTATCGCAGCAATGTGAACGGTGCGAACCTGCCGAGCCAGGCAGCCCTTGACCAGGTCTTCGCGCAGTACGGCGCAGACGCGGGTCGCGTCCCCAATACCGCCGTGCTCGGCTACAACGATGACGGCACGCTGTTCGCGGCGAGCCACGGTCCGTTCAACTACCGTGGCCCGGATGGCGTGCTCTTCAACACCGGCACACAACTCAACAACCTGAACCTGGTATCGCGCCTGCAGGTGCCGCTGACGCGTTATGCGGCATTCGGCCGCGGCAGCTACGACCTGTCGGAGAAGGTCTCCGCCTACGCGCAGGTCTATTACACGACCTACGAGTCACTGACCAACGCCGAGGCGGGCAACGATGCCTTCCAGGTGCCGGTGACGAACCCGTTCATTCCGGACGACCTGGCCACCATCCTCGCCTCGCGCGCCGATCCGGAAGCACCGTTCCGCTTCGAGAAGCGTTTTCATTCCGAGGCCGGCGCACGTGAGTTCAACCGCCAGTTCGACGTGTTCCAGTTCACCGCCGGCCTGAAGGGCCCGATCGAGGCGATCGCAGGCAGCTGGGACGTATATGCCGCCACCGGCAACACGCAGAAGACCGAGACGAACGCCGGTTCCGTGCTGGTCAACAATCTCAAGGCGCTGCTGAACGCCCCCGACGGCGGGGCCAGCATCTGCGCGGGTGGCTACAACCCGTTCGGTTTCTCGCAGCTTTCGGCCGAGTGCCGCAACTACCTGGTCGCGACACCGATCAGCGAGACGAACCTCGAGCAGAACCTCGTCGAGGCCACCGTCCAGGGCAAGGTCATGGACCTTCCGGCGGGCGAGTTGCGCTTCGCCGCGGGAGCAGGCTTTCGCAGCCAGAGTTATCGCTACCAGCCGGACCATGACCTCGCACTCGGCAATGTGGTCGGCGTGTTCCGCACGGGTGAGAGCCGCGGTCGCTCGGACGTCACCGAGATCTACGGCGAGTTGCTCGTGCCGCTGCTGCGGGACAGATTCCTCGCGCAGCAGCTCGATCTGAACGTCGCCTACCGCTACTCCGACTACGACCTCGCGGGTGGCGTCGACACGTACAAGGCTGATTTCAGCTGGGCGCTCATCGATGCGGTGCGCTTGCGCGGCGGTTACCAGCACGCCGTGCGCGCGCCGAGCGTGGGCGAACTGTTCGTGGCGCCGAACGTGTCGATCCCGGGCATCGGCAATGTCGCCTCGGGCGGCGGCGACCCCTGCCATTACCAGAGCCAGGCACGGGCCGCGGACCCGGCCGCGGCCCGCGCACTGTGCCTCGCGCAGGGCATCGATCCGGGCATCATCGACACCTTCGTCAATACACAGGACGAGGTCCTGGCAACCACCAGCGGCAACACCTCGCTGCAGCCGGAGTCGGGCGACACGAAGACCTTTGGTGTCGTGTGGACCTCGCCTTTCGAGAGCGAATACCTCTCGCGCCTGCAGGTGTCGGCCGACTACTACGACATCGAGATCGAGGATGTGATCGGCACGATCGGCGCATCGCAGACACTGCCGAAGTGCTTCAACCAGGACGGTTCGAACCCTGCGTTCTCGAACACCAATTTTTTCTGCTCGCAGATCACCCGCGATCCGGCGACGGGCTTCTTTGCCAACGTGGGCCAGCCGACGCTCAACCTCGGCAGCTACCGCACCAGGGGCATCGACTTCCAGGTCGACTGGGCCTTCGGGCCGTTCTCGGTGAACACGGTCGCGAGCTGGCTCGACTCGTTCGACGTGCAACTGCAGAAGGGCAGCAACGTGCTCGAGTACGGCGGCTCAGTCGGCACGCCGAGCAGCACGCAACCCGGCTCGCTGCCCGAGTGGAAGGCCGTCACGCGCTTGCAGTACGCGACGCCCGACGTGAGTGCCGGGCTGCGCTGGCGCTATCTCGACGCCATGCAGCACTCGTCGCTGGTGACCAACCCGGCTTCGACGGTACCAGGCGTTTCGGCGATCAACTACATCGACCTGTACGGATCGTGGCAGGTATCGGACCTGATCCGCGTGCACGGCGGTGTCAACAATGTCGACGACAAGGAGCCGCCGCTCGTCGGTACGTCGCCGGGATCCACGCAGTCGAGCACCTACGACATCTACGGCCGCCAGTACTACCTGGCCGTCCGCTTCACTTTCTGATCCAGCAATAAGGAAACACGATGACGAAGATGAAACCTTCCACGCGCTTCGCGGCGCTCGCCGTCGCCATAGTCGGCCTGTTCGCGCTCGGCACGGATGCGGCGCTGGCACAGGGCCAGAATGGCCGGGGCGTCGGCAAGCAGCGCGTCAGCATCTCGTATTACAAGGTGACGCCCGGCAAGCAGGATGAGTGGCTGGCATTGTACAAGAAGTACCACAAGCCGATCGTGGAATACGGCCGCCAGTACAGTGGCGGTTCATCGAAGATCTACGCTGCCGGCAACCATGCCCCGGGCGCCCCGTGGGATTTCGCGATCATCAGCCTCGGCCCGAAGCCGGGCGAAGTGGTGCAGAAGCCCAAAGAGAAGGAGCTGTCGCGCGCCGAACTGATCCGCAAGCTCTACCCGGACCTCGAGGACTACGTCCGCGGCGAGAAGGCACGCTGGGCGCTGACGATCGATCACTGGGACGAGCGCTTCGTGGAGCTCGACCCGAACGATGAGCCGTTCTCCGTCTATTACCCGCTGGTGACGAAGGAAGCGGCAGAGGCGGCGGCCAGGGGAGACTGAAGGGCTCCCTGCTGCAATTCGATCGTGCGGGGCGCTTCGGCGCCCCGCATGCGTTCGCGCCCCCGGCGCGAACCCGGGACCTCAGGTCTGGCGCGCGACGGCGAACGCTGCGAGCGCGGCCAGGGCGTCGCGGTACGGCGAGTGCGGCACGTCCTGCAGCGCGGCGATCGCCTGATCGGCTTCGCGCTGCGCGAGGCCCTGCGCATAGTCGAGCCCGCCGGTCGCCTCGATCGTCGCGATGATCGCATCCAGGTGCTCGAGGCCGCCGTGCTCGATGGCAGCGCGAATCTTCGCCCGCTGCGCCTCGTTGCCCGCGGCGAGCGCACGGATGAGCGGCAGCGTGGGCTTGCCCTCGGCAAGATCGTCACCAAGGTTCTTGCCGCGCGCGACCGGGTCCGATCGATAGTCGAGCACGTCATCGATCAACTGGTAGGCCGTGCCGAGATGGCATCCGTAGCGGCGCAGCGCGTCCTGCACCGAGGCCGGGGCATTGCCGAGCACGGCCGCGACTTCCGCGCCGGCCTCGAACAGTTTCGCGGTCTTGCGGTAGATCACGTCGAGGTAGCGTTGTTCGGTGGTGTCGGCATCGTGCGCATTCATCAACTGCAGCACTTCGCCCTCGGCGATCACGTTGGTCGCAAGGGCCATGATTTCGATCACGCGCTGCGAGCCGATTGCCGCCATCATCTGGAAGGCGCGCGTGTAGACGAAGTCGCCGACGAGCACGCTCGCCTGGTTGCCGAATACCTGGTTGGCCGTGTGGCGACCGCGCCGCATGGCGGAGCCGTCGACCACATCGTCATGCAGCAGCGTTGCGGTATGGATGAATTCGATGAACGCGGCCGCCTCGGTATGGCGCGCGCCGCCGGCTCCGCAGGCGCGAGCGGCCAGCACGACGAGCAGCGGCCGCAGCCGCTTGCCGCCACCGGCGATGATGTGCTCGGCGATCTGGTTGATGAGCGGGACTTCGCTGCGCAGTACGGCCCGGATCACCTCGTCCACGGCGGCCAGGTCGGGTTGGGCAAGGGTGCGGATTTCGTCGAGTGTCATGGATACTGGCAGCCGGTCGGAATGCGGCATGCTAGCGGAGGCAGGGGACGGCGAGAACCGCTGTTTTCATAGGCGCATCAACGGTTTGACCGTATCGCATCCGCTGAGTACACTACGCGCCCTTTGTATGGTGGTCCGGCGGCGCACCCGCGCCAAGTCCTTGGTCCACAAGCGGTTTTCAGGAGCCTTCGATCATGTACGCGGTCATCGCCACGGGCGGCAAGCAGTATCGGGTAGAGCAGGGCCAGGTGCTGCGCATCGAGAAGCTCGAGGCCGAGCCCGGCGCCACAGTCACCTTCGACAAGGTGCTGCTGGTCGGCAACGGCAGCGACGTCAAGGTCGGTGCACCGCTGCTGCCCGGCGCCACGGTCACAGGAACGGTCGAGCGTCATGGCAAGGCAGCCAAGGTGAGCATCGTGAAGTTCCGTCGCCGCAAGCATTACCTGCGGATGAAGAACCACCGCCAGCCCTTTACCGAGGTCAAGGTGACGGCGATCGGTTGATCGCCCCCGCGAGTCCCAGTTTACGGAGCAGTTGAGACATGGCACACAAGAAAGCAGGCGGCAGCACCCGCAACGGCCGCGACTCCCACAGCAAGCGCCTCGGCGTGAAGAAGTTCGGCGGTGAAGCAGTGCTGGCCGGCAACATTCTCGTTCGCCAGCGCGGCACCGAATACCACGCCGGCCCGAATGTCGGAATCGGCACGGACCACACGCTGTTCGCGCTGAAGAACGGCACGGTCAAGTTCGCGATCAAGGGCGCCGAACAGCGCCGCTTCGTCAGCGTCGACGCCGAATAGGGTCAAGCCACGCTTCCAAGGCGCGCAAACCCCGGCCCTGTGCCGGGGTTTTTGTTTGTACACTGCGCGTATCCCGGGGTCTGCCACAATGAAATTCGTCGACGAAGCGCGCATCAAGGTGCAGGCCGGCAACGGCGGCCGCGGCAGCACGAGCTTTCGCCGCGAGAAGTTCGTCCCGTTCGGTGGTCCCGACGGCGGTGACGGCGGCCATGGCGGCAGCGTGCTGTTGCGCGCGGCCGAGGGCATCAACACGCTGGCGGATTTTCGTGTCGAACGTACCTTCAGGGGCGAGCACGGCCACCCGGGCAGCGGCAACGGCTGCACGGGTCGCAGCGGGGTCGATGCCTGCGTCACGGTGCCGGTCGGCACGATCGTGCGCGATGCCGAGACACAGGAGACGCTCGGAGACCTGACCCGTGCAGGCGAGGAACTGCTGGTCGCGAAGGGTGGCAAGGGGGGTTGGGGCAACACGCGCTTCAAGTCGAGCACCAACCGCGCACCGCGGCAGTTCGGTCCCGGCCTGCCCGGCGAGCGGCGCACGCTCGAGCTCGAATTGAAGGTGATTGCGGACGTGGGCCTGCTTGGCCTGCCGAATGCCGGCAAGTCGACGCTCATCAGTGCCGTGTCGGCGGCCAGGCCCAAGATCGCCGACTATCCGTTCACGACCCTGTATCCGAACCTGGGTGTGGTCTATGTGGGCCAGCATCGCAGTTTCGTGATGGCCGACATCCCGGGCCTGATCGAGGGAGCGGCCGAAGGCGCCGGCCTTGGCATCCGCTTCCTGAAACATTTGCAGCGCACGCGCGTGCTGCTGCATCTCGTCGATATTGCGCCGATCGATCCCGATGCGGATCCGGTGCGGGATGCGCGGGCGATCATTGCGGAGCTGAAGAAATTCAGTCCGGACCTGGCTGCCAAGCCCCGCTGGCTCGTGCTGAACAAGCGCGACTTGCTGCCGGGCGAAGAGGCCGAAGCACGCGCCGCGGAAATCGCGCGGCGGTTGCGCTACAAGGGCCCGAAGTTCCTGATTTCCGCCGTGACCGGCGAGGGGACGAAAGAGCTGGTCGGCGCCGTGATGCAGCACATCGAGGCGCAGGCCACACGGCCCGCGGTTACTGCATCGACTTGATGCGCGCCGACAGGCGGCTCTTGTGGCGGGCGGCCTTGTTGCGGTGGATCTTGCCCTTGGCGGCGAGCGCATCGACGGCGGGCATGGCGGCCTTGTAGGCGGCGGTCGCCGCGGCCTTGTCGCCGGTGCCGATGGCTGCGCTCACCTTGCGCAGCCCCGTACGCGTGCTCGAACGCAGCGTGACATTGCGGGCGCGGTGCTTTTCGGCTCGGCGGGCGGCTCTCTCGGCGGACTTGGAATTGGCCACGAACGGTCTCTCCGGATGCGGATCTACTGCCTTTTGGGGGCGCGTAGTGTGCTGACCGACCCCGGCCTTGTCAATCTGCGGCCACGCGGCGGCGAGGGTGTCCGGTATAGTCGGAACCCGTGAGTTTTCACCTGCTTACCGCATGAGCCGCGCCTTCCTGAAGAGCACCAGCGTCGTCGGCGCCACGACGCTCGTGTCGCGGATCACGGGTTTGCTGCGGGACATGGCGCTGTCCCAGGTTTTCGGCGCCGGACTCCTGATGGACGCCTTCCTGGTCGCCTACAAGATCCCGAATTTCCTGCGCCGGCTGTTTGCCGAAGGTGCGTTCTCCCAATCCTTCGTGCCGGTCATTTCCGAGTTCCGCGTCAAGCGCTCGCGGGACGAGGTCCGGGAACTGGTCGGCGGGACGGCGGGTACCCTCGGCACGGTGCTGCTGGTCGTGACGATCATCGGGGTGATCGGCGCGCCGCTGCTGATCCTGCTGTTCGCGCCGGGTTTCGCCCGGCACGGCGACAAGTACGACCTTGCCGTCGAGATGTTGCGCTGGACCTTCCCGTACCTGTTCTTCGTCTCGTTGACGGCACTGTGCAGCGGCGTGCTGAACAGCTACGGCCGCTTTGCGGTGCCGGCGTTCACCCAGGTCATCATGAATGTCGTGATGATCTTCTTCGCGGTGGTGCTGGCCGCGAACGCTGCCAACCCGGGCGTCGTGCTGGCGATCGGCGTATTCGTGAGCGGCGCGCTGCAGGTGCTGTTCCAGTTGCCGGCCGTCGCCAAGCTCGGGCTGCTGTCGTGGCCGCGATGGCGGCCGCGCGCGGAGGGGGTGCGCCGCATCGGGCGGCTGATGGTACCAGGGATCCTGGGCTCATCGATGGCGCAGGTGAGCCTGTTGCTCGATACGATCATCGCCTCGTTCCTGATGTCGGGCAGCATCTCCTGGCTGTATTTTGCCGACCGGCTGATGGAGTTTCCGCTCGGCGTTTTCAGCATTGCGCTGGCGACCGTGATCCTGCCGGGCCTGTCCGCACAGCACGCCGAGGCGTCGATGGACCGCTTCGCCGGCACGCTCGACTGGGCGCTGCGCCTCACGATATTGCTCGCCGCGCCCGCCGCCGTCGGCCTGCTGCTATTCGCCGGCCCGTTGACAGCAACGATTTTCGGTTACGGCGAGTTCGGACCACGCGACGTGCAGATGGCGGCGTATGCGCTGATGGCGTACTCGTGGGGCTTGCTGATGTTCAGCATCGTCAAGGTGCTGGCGCCGGGCTACTACGCACGCCAGGACACGCGCACGCCGGTGCGCGTCGCGATCATCGGCTTTGCGGTCACCATGTCGCTCAACGTCGTCGTGGTGCTGCCGGCCAAGTGGCTCGGCTTTCCGGTTCCGCACGTGTTGCTCGCGACTTCCACCTGCGTGGGCGCTGCGGTGAACGCCGTCCTGCTCTGGCGCGGGCTGCGTCGCGCCGGTGTCTATCGCGCGTCGGCGGGCTGGGGGAAGTTCCTCTTGCGCGTGCTGGCTGCGAACGTTGCGATGGCCGTGCTGCTGTGGTGGCTGGCCGCTGATATCGGCAGCTGGACGTCAATGGGGGCGCTGCAGCGCGCGCTGCGCTGTGCGATCGGCATTTCGGCAGGCGCCGGCCTGTACTTCGCAGTGCTGTTCGCCACCGGCCTGCGTTATGGCGATCTGCGGAACCGGCCAATATAATCATGGAGTTGATTCGCGGTTGGCCTGGTTTGCGCGCCGTCCCACGGGGCTGCGTGGTCACGGTGGGCGCCTTCGACGGCCTGCATCTCGGCCATCAGGCCCTCATCGACTGTGCACGGCGGCATGCCGCGGCACGGGGCACCCACGCCATGATGCTGACCTTCGAGCCGCTGCCGCGCGAGTTCCTGCAGCCGGATTCGCCGCCGGCACGACTGACCAATTTCCGCGAGCGCTGGCGAGCGCTCGAAGGCAGCGCACTCGGGTACCTGTGCGTACTGCGTTTCGACGACCGCTTGCGTAGTCTCAGCGGCGAGGATTTCGCAGGCGCGCTTGCCAGCGCTTGCGCCGCTTCGGTGGTGGTAGTGGGCCACGATTTTCGCTTCGGGCGCGGTGGCACCGCGACGGCGGAAACGCTCGCGGCGCTCGGCGGGCGCCACGGCTTCGAGGTCGACGTCGTCGCACCGGTGTGCAGCGGCGAGCGGATCAGCAGTACCGCCGTGCGTGTCGCGCTCGCGAGCGGCGAGTTCGCGGCCGCGGCGCGCCTGCTCGGACGGCCGTACACGATGCGTGGCCGCGTCGCGCGTGGCGAGCAGCTGGGGCGCACGCTCGGCTTTCCGACCGCGAACCTGCGGCTGAAGCGCCGCCGCGCGCCGCTCGGCGGGATTTTCGCGGTGCGCGTGCACGGCGTGGCGCAGTCGCCGTGGCCCGGCGTCGCGAGCCTCGGCACGCGACCGACGGTGGATGGTGTCGAGCCGTGGCTCGAGACTTTCCTGTTCGATTTCGCCGGCGACCTGTACGGTCGCGAGATCGAAGTCGAGTTCGTGGCAAAGATCAGGGACGAGGAGCGCTTTGCGAGCCTCGATGCACTGGTCGAGAAGATGCACCAGGATGCGGGTGAGGCACGGCGCCTGCTCGCGATTTGAGGATATGGCAAGGAACCCGAGTGGCTGATTACAAGCAGACGATCAATCTCCCGCAGACCGGCTTTCCGATGAAGGCCGATCTCGCGCAGCGGGAGCCGAAGATGCTCGCGGAGTGGGAGGCGAACGACCTCTACGGCAAGATCCGGGCAGCGTCGCGCGGCCGGCCGCGCTTCGTGCTGCACGACGGCCCGCCGTACGCGAACGGTGCGATCCACATCGGCCACGCGGTCAACAAGATCCTGAAGGACATCATCGTCAAGTCGCGCTCGCTCGACGGTTACGATGCGCCGTACATCCCGGGCTGGGACTGCCATGGCCTGCCGATCGAACACGCCATCGAGAAGAAGCACGGCAAGCCCGGCCAGAAGCTCGATGCCAATGCGTTCCGTGCCGCGTGCCGCGCGTTCGCGCAGCAGCAGGTCGACCTGCAGCGCACCGACTTCAAGCGCCTCGGCGTGCTCGGCGACTGGGACAAGCCCTACCTGACGATGGACGCCGCGTACGAGGCCGAGCAGATCCGTGCCTTCGGACGCATCGTGCACAACGGTCACCTGTATCGCGGCGCGAAGCCCGTGTACTGGTGCCTCGATTGCCGCTCGGCGCTCGCCGAGGCGGAAGTCGAATACGAGCAGCACACGTCGCCCGCGATCGATGTCGAGTTTCGCGTCGCCGACCTGCGCGACCTCGAGCGCCGCATCGGCCAGCCCGCGGGCGGTCTCGGCAGCACGCCGGTGTCGCTCGTGATCTGGACGACGACACCGTGGACGCTGCCCGCCAACGAGGCGGTCGCGCTGCGCGACACCTTTCGATACAGCCTGGTCGAAGTGCAATCCACCGTCGGCCGCGAGCGGCTGATCCTCGCGAGCGAGTTGCGCGACGCGTGCCTCGCGCGCTATGGCCTCGCGCCAATTTCGGTGCTGGCGCAGTTCGATGGGGTCGCTCTCGAGCGCCTCGAGCTGGAACACCCGTTCCTCGGCAAGCGCGTGCCGGTGATCCTCGGCGAACATGTCACGCTCGAAGCAGGTACCGGCGCGGTACACACCGCGCCCGCGCATGGCCAGGAGGACTTCATCGTCGGGCAGCGCTACGGCCTGCCGGTGGTGAATCCCGTCGGCCCAGACGGGCGCTTCCAGTCGGCGACGCCGTTGGTCGCCAACCTGCGCGTCGACGCGGCCAATGCCGTGATCGTGGAGGCCCTCGCCGCTGCGCACCGCCTGCTGAAGCACGTGGCGTACGAACACAGCTATCCACATTGCTGGCGGCACAAGACGCCGGTGATCTACCGCGCGACACCGCAGTGGTTCATCAGCATGGAGCAGCGCAACTTGCGCGCCCATGCATTGCGTGACATCAAGGGGGTGAAATGGATACCCGCCTGGGGTGAGCAGCGCATCACCGGCATGATCGAGAATCGCCCGGACTGGTGCATTTCGCGCCAGCGCACCTGGGGCGTGCCGATCACGCTGCTCGTTCACAAGGACACCGGCGCACTGCACCCCGACACCCTCGCGCTGATCGACAAGGCGGCGGACCATGTCGCGAGCGGCGGCATCGAGGCGTGGTTTGCGCTCGACGCCGCGGACCTGATCGGTGCCGACAGTGCGACTTACGAGAAGGTGACCGACGTGATGGACGTGTGGGCCGACTCGGGCCTGTCCTTCGAGTGCGTCGGCGCCGCGCGTCCGGAGATCGCCGCGCCCGTCGACCTCTTTCTCGAAGGTTCGGACCAGCACCGCGGCTGGTTCCACAGCGCGTTGCTGATGTCCGAGGCGCTGCATGCGCGCGCGCCCTACAAGGGTGTGCTCACCCACGGGTTCACCGTGGATGACAAGGGCCGCAAGATGTCGAAGTCGCTCGGCAATGTTGTCCTGCCGCAGAAGGTCATGAACTCACTCGGCGCCGATGTGCTGAGGCTGTGGGTGGCCTCGACCGATTACGCGAATGAAATCGCCGTCTCCGACGAGATACTGAAGCGCGCTGCCGATTCGTACCGCCGCATGCGTAATACCGTGCGTTTCCTGCTCGGCAACCTGCACGGCTTCGACCCGGCGACCCAAGCGGTGCCGGTGAACGAACTCGTGGCGCTCGATGCCTGGGCGATCAGGCGCACGCGCGAGCTGCAGGGGGAAATCGTCGCGGCCTATCGCGACTACGCCTTCCACCTGATCTACCAGAAGGTGCACAACTTTTGCATCGTCGACCTTGGCGGGCTCTATCTCGACGTGCTGAAGGACCGGCTGTACACCACGCCGGCGAAGAGCCATGCACGCCGTTCGGCGCAGACCGCGATGTTCCATATCGCCGAAGCCATGGTGCGCTGGCTCGCGCCGATCCTGTCGTTCACGGCCGAGGAGATCTGGAAGTTCATGCCCGGCAAGCGCGGCGAGTCCGTGCAGTGCGAAACCTGGCATGCGCTGCCCGAGCCGCCCTCTGGCGACATCGACTGGGAGGCGCTGATTGCGCTGCGCGCGGCGGTGACGCGCGAGCTCGAGAAGCTGCGCGAGAGTGCCGTGATCGGCGCGCCCCTCGAGGCGCAGGTCGATGTGTGGTGCCAGCCCGCGCAGTTTGCGCGACATGCGGCGCTGGGTGATGACCTGCGCTTCCTGTTGATCACCTCGGCCGCGCGGGTGCGCCAGGGGGACGCCCCGGCGGATGCCGTCGCGGTTGCCGAAGGGGTGGCCATCCGCGTGGCGCCTGTCGAGGCGCCAAAATGCGTACGCTGCTGGCACCGGCTGGCAGACGTCGGCACGCATGCCGAACACCCCGATCTGTGCGGTCGCTGTGTCACGAACCTCGGTTCCGAGGGCGAGACGAGGCACTACGCATGAGCGGCTGGCGCTGGTTGCCGCTGTCAGCCCTCATCATCGCGATCGACCAGGCGAGCAAGGTGTGGGTCGAGCGCCGCTTCGAGCTGTACGAGAGCATCCCGCTGCTGCCGGTGTTCGACCTGACCTACCTGCGCAACACCGGTGCGGCCTTCAGCTTCCTCGCCGGGGCGGGTGGCTGGCAACGCTGGTTCTTCACGCTGCTCGCCCTGGGTGTCAGCGTCGGCATCATCGTGTGGCTGCGCGGCGTGCACGCGCGCGCGCAGGCCTGGCTCGCCGCAGGCCTGGCGCTGATCCTTGGCGGCGCCCTCGGCAACGTGATCGATCGACTGCACCACGGCTACGTGATCGATTTCGTGCATGTGCACTGGCAGGAGCACTACTTCCCGGCCTTCAACGTCGCCGACGCGGCGATCACGGTCGGAGCGGCCTGCGTGATCATCGATGCGCTGCTCGAGACGCGGCGCGCCCGGCCGGGCAAGGCGGCATGAAGATCCTGCTCGCCAATCCGCGCGGCTTCTGCGCCGGTGTGGACCGCGCGATCGAGATCGTCCAGCGGGCGATCGAGATGTTCGGGGCTCCGATCTACGTGCGGCACGAGGTCGTGCACAACCGCCACGTCGTCGAGCGGCTGCGTGGACTCGGCGCAGTGTTCGTCGATGAACTCGATGAGGTGCCGGATGGCGCCACGGTGATCTTCTCGGCCCACGGCGTCTCGCGCGCGGTCGAGGAGGAGGCACGGCGTCGCGAGCTCAATGTGTTCGATGCGACCTGCCCACTCGTGACCAAGGTGCACATGGAAGTGGCACGCTTTGCGCTCGAGGCGCGTGAGGTGATCCTGATTGGCCACGAAGGGCACCCGGAGGTGGAAGGCACCATGGGGCGCTTCGACGCGAGCAGGGGCGGGCACATCATCCTGGTCGAGTCGGTGGACCACGCGCGCACCGTGCCCGTGAGTGAGCCGTCGCGGCTCGCCTTCGTGACGCAGACCACGCTCTCGGTGGACGATACCGCGCAGATCGTGGCGGTGCTGCGCGAACGCTTTCCCGATCTTGCAGGCCCACGCAAGGAAGACATTTGCTACGCGACACAGAACCGCCAGGACGCGGTCAAGCAGCTGCTCGCCGAATGCGACGCGCTGGTCGTGGTCGGCTCGGTGACGAGTTCGAACTCGAACCGCCTGCGCGAGCTGGCCGATCGAGCCGGCGTGCCCGGCTACCTGGTCGATGGTCCGGACGACCTGCGCCGCGAGTGGTTTGCGCAGAGCCGCGCGGTTGGCGTCACTGCGGGTGCCTCGGCACCTGAAGTGCTGGTGCAACAGGTTGTCGAACGGCTGCGCGGCTGGGGCGGCGAGGTTGCGGCGGAAATGCAGGGTCGCGCCGAACACGTGGTGTTCGCCCTCCCGAAAGCGCTGCGCGACAAGGCGCATACCTGACGGACTGGGCCTGCTCCGCGATCGGGAGCGTCAGAACGTCCAGCCCCTCTCGGGTCGAACGCGCCGCCTGCGGCGGCGTTCCCTCGTCGCGGCGGCGCCCGGCGCATCAACTCGGCGGCAACAGAACCCTCAGTGGTCGCCGGCCGCTGATCGCCGCTCCTCGGCGTTCTCCACGTTCGTCGCTGGACGTTCTGGCGCTCCCGATCGCGCTGCCGCGCTCAACCGCCGCTGTCCGCCTCGGGGCGCTGCCAGTAGGTACGCACGACGCCACCTGGCTGAATGCACTTGCGCAGCACTTCGACGCCGACGACGCACAGCGCGCGCCGCCCGAGTTCGTCGAGGCCTTCGTCGCCGCCACCACTGCCGCCGCCGCCACCACCTCCACCAGTGCCGGTCACGGTCTCGTAGGCGAAGCTCACTTCGCCCGCGATGCCGGCTTGCGCCAGTTCGGTGAACAGGTCGTCGGCAGTCAGGGTCTCGTCGTCGTTGAAGTCGATCACCGGCCGGCCCGAATCGACACCCATCGCGTAGACGCGATTGAGGCCGGTGGACGGCAGGCAGGGATTCGCGCGATCGGCCGGCGTCGGCTCGTAGGTCGGGAACAGGATGACGCCGTTCACCGTGAGCGCCTCGGCGAGCACCTTCTCGCCTGTCCAGCCGCCGTTCAAGCGCAGTTCGAGCCGCCAGCCACGCTGATCGGTCGGGACTGGCGTGACGCCCGGATTGTCGGTGATGTCGATGAGATCGGCTTCGACGATCGGCGTGAAGCTGTCATAGGCTGACTGCGCCAGCTTCGCGAACGGCGCCTTGTCGCGCAGCGAGTAGAAGCGGTCGCGTGTCTCGAGGGCGAGCGGATGGCCGCGATAGCCCGATCCGATCGCAAGGTTGTAATACGGGTCGGCGCCGCGGCGCTGGATCAGCGCGACATCGGGCGCATAGTAGAAGCGCCGGTTGTCGGTGACCGTCGGGGTGGCCGAGTCACCGGCGCCGAGACTCGCGAACACGCCGCCGGTCACGAGATTGGCGCGACTCTCGCCGTTGAAGATGTCGAAGCGGAACACGCGCCCGCCCATGTCGGCGGCGTACAGGCGATCGGCGTATTCATCGCCGTCGATGTCGATGACATTCACGCGCCCGGGAATCGAGTTGGTCATGCTGGCGAGTTGCAGGTCAGGCGTGCCCACGCCGCCTGGACCGCCGGCGTACCAGAGGAGTGTGCCGCTCGCCGCATCGACCATGTATATGCGGTGGCCGATGGTATCGGCCACATAGTCGCCGTTTTCCTGCGCGCCGTCGTAGCCGCCACCGAAGATCAGCACGAGGTTCTCGCCATTCTGCGACGCGCCGCCGACGCGCACACGCGCGATGGCCGGCGCGGACCAGGTCTCGCCGACACCCGGCAGGTCTCCCGACCCGATTTTCCATCGCAAGCGCGGTGTATCGCGATCCGTGACGTCGAGCGCGTAGTAGGTGCTGCCGCCGCGGCGCATGCCGAAGAAGATCCAGACGCGATCGCCGGCAGCCGAGTCGACGATGCCGTCCTGGTTCACGTCGAACTTGAGGATGCGCACGTCGCCATCGAGCCCGTAGCTGCGCGCGGCGACGCCGGCGTCGCGATACAGGGTCGGCAGGCGTTGCAGCAGCTCGGGCGGAATGAACGACCACAGCTCGCTCCCGGTGCGGGCATCGACGGCGTGCAGGAAGCCGTCATTGGTGGGCACGAACACCACACCATCCTCGGCATTGGGGTTGGCGGCGCTGCCACCGTAGGTGACGAGTGCCGGACGGGCATGCAGCGGGTCGCCCATGTACCGGTTGGTTTCACTCGTGTCGCCGTCGGTGTCGGCGTCGAGAACGTCGACACCGCGGGCCCAGTCGATCAGCTCCTCGCGCGTCGGCGAGTCACCCTCGAGTCCGAGTGCGGTCGCCGTGAGCGCGGCATTGTCACGCTCGAAGCGATTGCCGATCGAAGTGAGATTGCGGCTGGTGCCGGACTCCACATAGGTGTACATGCGCCGCTCGCCCTCGACGGGCAGGCGGCTCACGGCACCCCCGGCTTCGACCGTCGCTCCGTCGGGCGTCGCCGACCAGAAGCTCTGCGCGCCCTGGCGGAAGAAGCCGGTCGCCGGATCGACCGCCTGGTTGCCGAGCGAATCGACGATGCGGCCATCGCTGAAGGCGTACTTCTTGAGATTGCCCGGCCAGCGCACCGTGTCGCTCGGCGTGAACACCGAGATGTACAGGTCGTTGAGCGTCTCGGTGCGGTTGAAGGCATTGATCGACACGGACGGCGTGGTGAAGGTCGAGCTGGTCTGCAGGATGTTGCCGACGATCGATTGCAGCGTGGTCGTGAGGTCGGTGACGTCGCTGGCCGAATGGGCCTCGCCGCCGCCGCGCGCGGCGACTTCGGCGAGCAGCCGCGAGCCCGCCACCTCCGGTCCGAAACCGATCGTGTAGGTGATGACATTCTGCTGGCCGGGAAGGCCGGCAGAGAGGTCGGCATCGTGCAGGTATTCCGCCATGTCGGCGAGGCACGCGCCGTTACCGGTGCCGGTGCAGCCACCGCCGACGAGTTGCGCATAGTCCGGCAATGCCGGGATCAGCGTGTTGGCGCCGACGTCGGCCGTGGGCTCGCCGTCAGTCAGCAGGATCGTGTAGTTGCGCTGGCACTGATATTCGATCGGCGAGAGGTAGCGGCTCTGATCCTGCGGGTCGCGCGACCCGGGCACGCTCGGCAGCAGGGGGCCGGGCGTGTTCGTGGTGGACGTGCGGCCGTAGTCGACCAGCCTGCCCGCGAAATACTGGCCCGCCTCGTACATCGTCTCGGCGAGCGGTGTCGAGCCTATCGGCGTCAGCTCGGCGATGCGCTCGATGATCGATTGGCGCGCATCCGCGATATCGGCGATCTCGTGGATCACCATGCCGCCCTCGGCGTTCGCACTGAAGCGCATCAGGCCGAGATTCACATCGTCGATCGAGCCGACGAGGGACGTGGCGACCGCCTGCACAGTCTGCAGCCGCGTGATCGGTGTGGGGTTCGGCGGTGAGTAATACCAGTTGAGCCAGTTCGCGCTGTACAGGGTATAGGTCGTGGCGCTGTCCCAGTTGATCTCGCGTGCGCCGTTGCCCGACCATGGCGCGTTCTCCTCGCCGTTCTGCGCGTAGCGCAGCGTCGAGGCGGCGTCGGCGCCATGCACGCCGCTGTCGGTGCGGCATTCGACGAGGTCGCCGGCGCGACCGGCGAGCAGTTCGCTCCAGCGGGCCTCGTCGCTTTCGAATCGCCGCAGCGCGCCGGTCCAGCTGCCCGCCAGTCCCGCCAGGCCCGTGACCGCCGCGGCGCAGCGGTTGCTCGTCGCGGCGATGAACTGGGTGGAATCGCAGGCGGGAGGCTCACCGCTGACACCACTCTCACGCCAATACACATTGCCTGCGCCGCAGGCGCCGCCGTAGGTCGCGGCCGGATCGTAGGGTGGGCGCTGCGCCTGAACATTCCCGGACATGCTGCCGGAGGTGTCGATGATGAACAGGATGTTCGGCTTGACGTCGCGCAGCGCCGCCTGATTGACGAAGATCTCGGTGTCGTCGGCCAGGGCCGCTGCACCCGTGAGCAGCGACAGCGCGCTGGCGGACGCGAGGGTGGTGAGGGTGCGGCGTAGCGCGCTCATCGCGGCAACCCATTGACGATCACGCGCGTGACCTCGCGCGTGCGCGCGTCGTACAGCACGGTCACGGTGGCATGGTTCGTCGTGGCAAGACCTGCACGCAGGTCGCGCAGTGTGACGACTGCGCGACCTGCGAGATAGCGCGTCCTTGCGGTCGTGGTGAAGGACTGCGGTGCGCAGCCCTCGCAGGCCGTGACGACGATCATGCCGGTTTCGCCGGAGGGCAACAGCACGCTGCCTGCCGCGGCCTCGACCGCCTGTTCGAGGACCCAGCGCGCCGGCTCGACGGCCGCAGTGGGCAGCGCCGTGAGCGCGAGGGCGAAGAGAAAGGCCAGGCTGCGCGGGATCATGATCTGCCTCCGTGTGTCATTCGCCGAGCGCCCCCAGGCCGCTGCCGATCTGGCCGACGCCGCCGCCACCGCTGCCGGCGGCGCCCGCGACCACGAACACGCCCTGCACCTGGCGATCGCGCGCATTGCGCGCCGACAGCCCGGTGCTGTCGATTTCGAAGTGCAGGCCGACGAATTTGTCGACACTCGATTGCGGCAGGCCCGATTCCTCCCCGATGTAACGGGTTGCGGTCGTATAGGTATCGATCGTCACGTTGCCCGTCGGAACAGCGGTTGCGACGGTCGGTGCGACCCCGGGAATCGTGGGTACGCCGCCGATGTCGGCGATGGCCACTTCGATGCCGGTGCTGGCGGCAAGCGACGCCGCGCGGCGGTACTGCTCGTTGCCGGCCATTACGAGTTCGGTCGTCGCAGTGTTCATGCCGGTGACCGCGAGCAGCGTGAGGATCAGCAGCAGCACGAGGCCGATGACGAGCGCAGCGCCGTGCTGCGCGCGGGAAAAATGCGGGTGCGCGCCAGTACTCATAAAGTGCGTGAGTTCCGCAGTGAAATCGTGCGCGACATCAGCACGCGACGAAACCGCGCCTCGTCGTCATTGGGCGTGAAGTCGACATCGGCATACTGATAGTTGCGATTGTCGCGAAAACCGGGCTCCGGCTGGTCGGCCCGCACGCGGACCCAGATGCGCACGGCGACCACCTGGGCAAGGGCGAGGCCGGGAAAGTCCGGATTCACGTAGCGCGTGGCGCGCCCGTCGGTTTCAGGGATGCCATCGCCGTTGACGTCGGCACCCGGGTCGATGGCGCCATCGTTGTCGTAGTCGCCGGTGTCGATGCCGAACTGGACCTGGAAGTCCTCGACGCCCGGCATGACTTCCGCTTCGACGAATCGCGCCGCACCACCGACGGTGGTGAGTGACTTGCTGCGCAGCGAGGGCAGGCCAGGGCGATCGACCGCATCGCGCGCGATGTAATAGGCGCGCACCACGAGGTTGTGCACGGCATTGTCGGCGTCGATGGGACCGGGCGCATTGCCGTCGATGAACAGCTGCTGCGCCGAACGGCTGCGCAGGCGGGAGGCGTAGACCTGCAAGCGGCCTGCGTCGGGATCTGCGCTCGCAGTCTCGACACGGCGAATGGTCAGTGTATCGGCGCCTGCCACGGCACCCGCGCCGTAGGGATCGCAACCGCCGCCGGCGCCAGGACCCAGCGCAAAGGCATTGTTCGAGCCCTGCACCGGCGTCAGCACGTCGACCGCGAAGTTCGTGCCGCACTCGTGCGCACTGGCGGGCAGGTTGGCGACCGGCACGGCAACCGCCGGTGCCGGCGGTTGCTGGCGCATCTGTGCGGCGACCGCGTACACGGTGCCGGGCGATGCGCCGCTGACGAAACGGATGGTATCGGGCGAATTCGTGAAGCCGTAGTAACCTGCGAGTTCGATGTCGGGCTCGAGTACCGACAGGACGTAGCGGCCGTTTTCCTGCACTCGCGCGACCGCTTCGTTGATCGCGTAGGTGTTGCGGCCCTGCGAGTAGACATAGACCGCGCCGACGATCAGCACCGAACCGATCGCGAGTGCCACCAGCAGCTCGATGAGGCTCAGGCCACGCTCGGCGGCGCGCAGTTGTGGTGCCGGGCGCGTCATCAGATCGGCGGCCTTTCCATGATCACGAGTTCCGAGGTGTAGCGATACTCTTCGGCGCCCTGAGCGCCGGGCTCCTGCCACGCGACAGTGATCAGGTAGCGATCGGGACGGCCAGCCGCGCCGGCCTCGAACTCGACCACCGCGGCATTGGCCGGATCGCCCAGGGCCGGGAGCGCAAAGCTCACCGCGTCCTGCCAGCTCGCGAGATCGTCTTCGGCGAGTTGCGCGATGGTGCAATTGCTGCCCGGCAGCGCGGCGGTTGGCGCGCAGTCCTGCAAGGCCGGCGCGCCGCCGTAAGTCGCGGTGTCATACGCTTCGCGGGCACTGGCATTGGCGCGGATGCGATCGGCGATGTCGCTCGCGAGATTGACGGCCTGCGTGCGCAACAGGGCCGTGCGACTGCTGCGCAGGCTCTCGACGAACAGGCCCGCGATGCCGAGCATGCCGATCGACAGCACCACGAGGGCGACGAGCGCCTCGACGATACTCACGCCACGCTGCTTCATTCGCATGCGAGCCCCCAAGCTTCGAGCCGCGCGCGGTCGCGCACCACTTCGCCGCGGCCGGTACGCGACACCTCGATGCCGCGCGCCGCGGACTGGCCGGTGCCGCCCTGCAGTTCGTAGCCGCGCGCGTCGCAGAACACGACCCGGCGGGCTCCGGACGGCGCCTCGTCGCGCGCAAAGCCGTTCGCGGCAAAGGTGAGGCAGGGTCCATCGGCGACCGAAATGACGTCGCCGCGATCGGCCGCAGGCCGCCCGCCGCGGCGCGCGATATCGGTGGCCGCTGCCGGCGCGCAGTCGGTATCCGGGTCGGTGAACACGAGCCAGCCACCAAAGTCGACGCCCGCACTGCAGGCTGGCTCGGCGGCCTGCGGGTCATCGGTGGTACACAGGGAAACCGGGCGCTGCTGCTTGACGGCCTCGGTGCGCGCAACCTGCACAGCGGTGAGAAAGTCGTTGGCATCGCCGGTGAGCCGCGCATTGCGGCGGAACTCGCCGAAGTTCGGTGCGCCGAGGGCGAGGATTACCGCGGCGAGCGCGAGCACGATCATCAGCTCGAGCAGCGTGAAGCCCCGGATATGAACGAATTTCCCCCCCATAGCGATCACTATAGCCCGCTGCGCGGCGAGGGCTCACGGAATCCGACCATCGGCGCCGCAGCGGGGATGAGCGGCGGTCGGCTGCGCGCCCGCATTACATATTGCAACGAGTGGCGGCGCCACGCGGCAGGCCAAGCCTCAATCGTGGCCGCCCCGTCTGGCTGACGATGACCGCGCGCGAGGCTACCCCGGGGACCTCGCTGCAGACCTCGAAAGTGCTGGTGCTGCCTGCCCGCGACGTCGGCCAGAAGGTGACGGCACCGCGCGAGGCATGGATCCTGGTAGGGCGGTCGAGCTGGTGTTGCCGCAGGATCGGCTCATCGGCGTCGCGCACCGGACTGAACTCGGCCCGCGCATTCTCGAATACGATCCAGGCGCGCCCCGACTGCGCTCCGCGGCCCACGCAGCTCGCCAGATCGCCCGACAGGCAGACCACGAACGGTCGGCCGGTGAGGATGGCCTGGCTGCGGGCGAAGTGCATGGCGCCCATGAGCCGGTCGGCGTTGCTCGTGACGCCTGCCGCGGCACTCAGCCTCACGAAGCCGGGCGTCCCGGCGGCCAGCAGGATTGCCACCACCGCCATGACGGTGGCGAGCTCCCACACGGTGAATCCGTGTGGATGGCGGGGCAGGTGGGCGACACACATCGGGAGAGCATGCCTCCCGCACACGTCGCAAATGAGTCGCATTTGCAAGCAATATCCACAGATTCATATAATTGCCGAGTGACCACGACTGAGATAGCGCGTCGCCTGGAGGCGCACGGGATCCTGCCCACCGCGCAGCGCGTGCGAATCGCCAGCGTGCTGCTGGCCATGCCGCAGCACCTGTCGGCCGAACAGCTGCTCGCGCAATTGAAGGACGGCGGCGGGCGCGTGTCGAAAGCAACGGTTTACAACACGCTGAACCTGTTCGCGAGCCGGGGACTTATCCGGCCATTGTCGGTCGACGGAACGCGCGCATGGTTCGATTCCAATGTCGAGGCGCACTATCACTTCCACGATGTCGAAAGCGGCGCGCTCACGGACGTCGCGGTGCCCGAAGTTGAGTTCAGTCGCTTGCCGCCGCCGCCCGAGGGCATGGAAGTGGCCGGGATCGACCTCGTGATACGACTGCGAAAGACGACGAGAGACTGACGCAGCTTGCGATCCGGCTATCCGGGTCACTGCGCGCCGGCGCCGGAACCACCTCGAACGGACCTGCGAAATCGCGGAACTAAGCCGGGATCCGTGTCTCGGGGCGCGGAACGAACCGCAGTGTCGCCTGTCGTATCAGGGTCGCAGCCACACACGAACTGTGAGGCGTTCCATGAGTATCGGACTCCCGGAGATGTCGTTCGATTTCGGTGACCTGGAGCCGGTCATGTCGCGGGACACGCTGTCGTTCCATTTCTCACGCCACCACGCCGATCACTTCGATCGCACCGTCGCCCTGGCGCGCGGCACCGAATTCGAGGGCCTCACGCTCGAAGATCTCGTGCGGGCGGCGGCGGGGCGCCGCGCGGTGCGATCGCGGAGGTCATCCGCGCCCGATTCGGCACTCATGAACACTTCGTGCGCAAGTTCAAGGGTGTGGCGGCCACTATTTTCGGTAACGGCTGGCTGTGGGTGACCTGGAAGGATGGACGGGTCCGCATGGTCGCGACCCGCGAAGGCGACACGCCGATCGTCCGCGGCCATACCGTGCTGCTCGCGCTCGATCTGTGTGAGCACGCGTACTACCTCGATCATCAGAATCGCCGCGCGGCGTACATCAGGGCGTTTCTCCACGAACTGGTCGACTGGGAATTCGCCAACAGCGTCTTGCGTGAGCGCGTCGCCACGCCGGGCGTGCCGCTGCTGCCCGGGCGAGCACCGGCGGTGAAGCCGGGGCGCGGTGTCCACATACGCACACATTGATCGTGGCGCCGCGGGCTGGCCGGGCAGCCCCGCGCGGTGGACCTCGAGCGCCAAGAGCGGCATCGGTACGGCGCTGCATCACGCCAGCAACGTATGGTTCACGTTGAGCCATGGCATCGTCAACGAAGTGTTCTATCCGCGCATCGATCAGGCTGCGATCCGCGACATGGGGTTGATCGTCACCGCGCCCGGGCTTTTCTCCGAGGAGAAGCGTCACGCCTCGAGCGCGATCGGGTTCGCGGAAGAGGGCGTACCGGCGTACCGGCTCGTGAATACCTGCAAGCGGGGCTGCTATCGCATCGAGAAGGACATATGCACTGACACCGCCCGGCCGGTGCTGTTGCAGCGGATCCGCTTCACGCCGCTCGAGCCCGCAACGCACGCTCATAAGCTCTTCGTCCTGCTCGCGCCGCATCTCGCCAACCATGGCGCCGGCAATACAGGCTGGGTGGGCCACCACAAGGGGGTGCCGATGCTGTTCGCGGAGCGTGACGGCCAGGCGTTGGCGCTTGCGTGCTCGGCGCCGTGGCTGCGACGCGGCGTCGGCTTCGTCGGCCGATCCGACGGCTGGCAGGATCTCGAGGCTCATGGCGAACTCACGAGCACGGCCACTCGCGCGCACAACGGCAACATCGCACTGACCGGCGAGATCGACTGGCGCGCATCGGCCGGCGGATTCGTGCTGGCCCTCGCGTTCGGGCGTACCGTGGCCGAAGCCGGTAGCCACGCACGCTCGGCGCTGCAACACGAGTTCGCCGCAACGCAGGCCGAGTACGTACGGCGCTGGCAAGCCTGGCAGGGCGCGCTGCTGCACCTCGACGGATCGCGCATGCCGACGCGCCCGAACCTGTACCGGACCAGCACGATGGTCATGCGCGCGCACGAGGCCGCCGACTTCCGCGGCGGCATGATCGCGAGCCTGTCGGTGCCCTGGGGATTCAGCAAGGGCGATGCGGACCTCGGCGGCTATCACCTCGTGTGGCCCCGCGATCTCGTTCAATGCGCGACGGGGTTGCTCGCTGCAGGCGCGCACACGGAAGTTGGTCGCGTGCTCTCCTACCTGCACGCGACGCAGGAAGCGGATGGGCACTGGGCCCAGAACATGTGGCTCGACGGAACACCGTACTGGAACGGCATCCAGATGGACGAGTCGGCACTGCCGATTCTTCTCGTCGATCTCGCGCGGCGCGAGGGGATGCTGTCCGACGCGGATTACCGCAGGTACTGGCCCATGGTGCGCGAGGCCGCGGGGTATCTCGTGCGCAATGGCCCGGCGAGCCCCCAGGACCGTTGGGAAGAGGGCAGCGGCTATTCGCCGTTCACGATCGGGGCCGAGACCGCCGCCTTGCTGGCCGCCGCCGACCTGGCCGACTTCCATGACGAACGCGCGATTGGCGCTCACCTGCGCGAAACGGCCGATGCGTGGAATGCATCGATCGATCGCTGGCTGTACGTATCCGGCACCGATTGGTGCACGCGATTCACCGTGCAGGGGTATTACGTCAGGATTTACGCCAAGGGCGCCGGCGGCGCGCACGTCATCAGTCCCGATGCGCTCGCGCTGGTGCGCTTCGGCCTGCGCGCGGCGGATGATGCGCGCATCCTCGATACGATCAGGGTCATCGATGCGCTGCTCAGGACCGACACGCCCCATGGCCCCTGCTGGCATCGTTACAACGGCGATGTCTACGGAGAGCATGCGGACGGCTCGCCGTACGACGGCGACGGCATCGGGCGCGCATGGCCGCTGCTGACTCTGGAACGCGCCCACTTCGAACTCGCCGGCGGGCGTCCCGGCGAAGCCCGGCGGCTGCTGACGGCCTGCGAAAGCTTTGCAAACGAGGGCGGCCTGATCCCCGAGCAGATCTGGGATTCCCCCGACTTGCCTGCGCGCGGACTTTATTTCGGCAAGCCGGCGGGCTCCGCGATGCCGCTCGTGTGGGCGCATGCGGAGTATGCAAAGCTGTGCCGGTCGCTGCGCGACGGGCGCGTTTTCGACCTGCCGCCGCAGACGGTGCGCCGCTATCTCGTCGCCAAGACTGGCTCGTCGCGCGAATGCTGGCGATTCAACGATCGGATCGACGCCCTGACGGTCGGCAAGGCGCTGCGCATCGAAACGCTCGCGCCGGCGATCGTCCACTGGAGCGCGGACGACTGGCGCACGACACGGGACACCGCGACGCACGACGTCGGGCTCGGTGTCCACGTTGCCGATCTCCCGACCGAGACGCTGCGTGTTTCGACGCAGGTCCGGTTCACGTTCCGCTGGCCTGCCGTCGATCGGTGGGAGGGAGAGGACTTCCTGATCGTGATCTCGCCCGCTTCGAACCGTCATTGAACCCAGCCCGTCGGGGCCGCCGCATCTTTCTCCGTGCGCGTCTCGGCGCCGATCAGGGATCGGCCGCGTCCGCGTAAGCGACGATGTGGCGTGCGAGCGTGGCGTAGTCACCGTCGAAATGGTGACCGCCTGCCAGCGCCAGCGTCTTGATGCCCGGCGCGTGCAGCGCCCGGCACGCCGTATGCTTCTCGTCGGCGCCATGGAGACACAGCACGCGCGTGCCCTGGATCGCCGCGATCTCGGGCACCGTCGGCAACCCGTTGCCGCTACTGCCCGCAATCCAGTTCGAGAGATGAAACTCGAAGGTCGCCGTGTCGCTCAGACCAAGCAGGCTGATCGATTGCACCGTCTTGCGCACGGTCG
>CADEFJ010000032.1 GCA_902826575.1 uncultured Pseudomonadota bacterium
TTGAACCGGTGACCTCGTCCTTACCAAGGACGTGCTCTACCAACTGAGCTACGTGAGCATGGACTGGACTGATGGAGCGGGTAGTGGGAATCGAACCCACGTCATCAGCTTGGAAGGCTGAGGTTCTACCATTGAACTACACCCGCGCTGATGTCCCCTCCGCCCGCACCACGCCAGTCCCGCTCAACTGGTGGAGGGGGTAGGATTCGAACCTACGAAGGCGTAAGCCGGCAGATTTACAGTCTGCTCCCGTTGGCCGCTTGGGTACCCCTCCGCAAAAATGAGCCGCGTATTCTCGTGTCCAGCCGGCGGCGTGTCAATGCGGTTGGCGCGCCTTTTGCTTAGTGCACCCGCTGCACCGCGCGCCTCGGTGCCGGGTTTTCGGTTATTCGGTTATTGCGCGCCGCCGCCGCAATAACCGAATAACCGAAAACCCGGCACCTCCTCCTATACAGATGTGTGGGGCCGGGGGGTCACGATGTCGTGCACAATTCGCGCCGCAAGGCGCGCGGTGCGCCCGTCGGGATCGAGGCGCGGCGCCAGTTCCGCGACCTCTGCCAGGACCAACTTCGACTTCGCCGTACCGTGGCCGGCACGCTCGAGCACGTGCGCGAGCAACGACAGGGCCAGGTCCGGGGCGAGCCCACGCCCTGCGGGTGCACTGACCCCGGGGGCCGCGGCCGCCGGAAAGGCATCCAGGCACACGCTCACTTGCAGCGCCTCGAGCGGTTCGATGAATTCGTCGATCGCGCGGCAGGCCGACGCCCAGCCGGGCCAGGTCAGCGCCTCATCGAGCAGCCAATGCGCACCGCATTCCTGAGCCGTTTGAAACAATGCTGGCGTATTGGATGCCCTCGAAATGCCTAGGCAAAGATATCTGAACGGCCGTCTCATTTCCATAAATGACTGAAATATCTGCAAAAACGGTGTCCCAGAGTTTGGCTCACCACGCCTCATATCGAAATGCGCGTCAAAATTGATGATTCCGTAGCGTGACAATCTGCCGCTCCTGTCGAGTGCGGCGGCGACCCCCTGGAACGAGCCCCAGGCGATCTCGTGGCCTCCGCCGAGCAGCATCGGGAAATGCCCGGCGGCGAGCAGGGCCGCGACGCGCTCCCCGAGCGCACGCTGCGCAGCCGCCAGGTCGCCGTCCGCGCAGGCGATGTCGCCGGCGTCGTACAGCGGGCCACGCGCGGCCCCGTGCCAGGCCAGCGGCGCGAGCGCGCGGCGCAGTGCGCGCGAGCCCTCGCTCGCACCGGTACGTCCCTGGTTGCGGCTGACCCCCTCGTCGCAGGCGAAGCCGAGGAGCGCTGTCCCGGGGGGCGAGTCCGGCCCGAGCGGCTGCACGACCTGATGCCAGCGACGCCCGCTGTCACCCTCCCCGGCGTCGATCCGGCCCCGCCAGTCCTCGCCCGGCATGGTGCTCACAGTGCGCCCCGCGCCAGCGCACCGCGGCGAATTGCCGCACGGCAGCGATTGAGTCCGGTCCAGTAGCCGAGTTCGTGCGCGCCCGCGAGGTCCCACACGACGAAATCCGCGTTCGCTCCGCAAGCGATGCTGCCGTGCGCGGGCGCAAGCCCGAGGGCCTGGGCCGCGTAACGTGTCGCGCCCGCAAGCGCTTCCTCGGCGTGCAGGCCAAACAGCCGACACGCCATGTTCATCGCGAGCAGCAGCGATGCGCAGGGCGAGGTGCCCGGATTGCAGTCGGTCGCGACGGCGATCGGCACGCCCGCTCTGCGCAGCAGATCGACCGGCGGCGGCCTGGCCTGTCCCAGCGTGTAGTACGCCACCGGCAGCAATACCGCCACCGTGCCCGCCGCGGCGAGTCGCTGTGCATCCGCCTCGGCCAACTCCTCGAGATGATCGCAGGACACCGCCGCGAATTCCGCGGCCACCTGCACGCCGCCGACATCGGCGAACTGGCCCACATGCATGCGCACCGGCAAGCCTTGCTCGCGCGCGGCCTCGAACAGCGCACGCGACTGCGTGGCACTGAACGCACCACGATCGCAATAGATGTCGACTGCGTCGACGAGTTCGCGCCGCACGAGCTCCGGCAACCACTCGCGTGACAGCACGCGCACGTAGTCGTCCGCACGGCCCGCGAATTCCGGCGGCAGCGCGTGCGCGGCGAGATAACTCGTCCGCACCACGACATCGTGGCGCGCGCCGAGCGTGCGCGCGACACGCAGCATGCGCGCTTCATCCTCGAGCGTGAGGCCGTAGCCGGACTTGATCTCGAGCGCCAGGACACCCTCCCGCAGCAGCGATTCGAAGCGCGGCAGCGCCGCCTCGTACAGTTCCTGCTCATCCGCCGCGCGTGTCGCGCGCACCGTGGAAAGAATGCCGCCACCGCGGCGTGCGATCTCCTCGTACGACACACCGCGCTGCCGCTCGGCAAACTCCGCGGCGCGATCGCCGGCGAACACCAGATGCGTGTGGCAGTCGATGAGCCCGGGCGTAACGAGCCGCCCGCCGAGATTGTGCACGGCAGAACAGCTCGCGCGACGCTCGTCCGCGAGTGCTGATTCCATTCCGACCCATTCGATGCGCCCGCCCACGGTGACGATCGCATCGGCCCCGGCAGTTGCGGCATCCGCCACCGAGGCGCAAGTGACGACTTTCGCATTGCGCCAGAGTGCCGCAGGCGGCGGCATGGCTATTTTCCGCCCAGGAACGGCAGGTCGAGTCCCTGCTCGCGCGCGCACCCGATCGCGATGTCGTAGCCGGCATCGGCGTGGCGCATTACGCCGCTCGCCGGGTCGTTCCACAACACGCGTTCGATGCGGCGCGCAGCCGCGTCGGTGCCATCACACACGATGACGACACCGGCGTGCTGCGAATAGCCGATACCGACGCCTCCGCCATGGTGTATCGACACCCAGGTCGCGCCACTCGCGGTATTGAGCAGGGCATTCAGCAACGGCCAGTCCGCGACGGCGTCCGAGCCGTCGAGCATGGCTTCCGTCTCGCGGTTCGGGCTCGCGACCGAACCGGAGTCGAGGTGGTCGCGACCGATCACGATCGGCGCCGACACTTCGCCCGTGCGAACCATTTCATTGAACGCGAGGCCGAGGCGATGGCGCTCGCCGAGACCGACCCAGCAGATACGCGCCGGCAGGCCCTGGAACCGGATGCGCTCCCGCGCCATGTCGAGCCAGCGGTGCAATGCCGCCTCGTCGGGCAGCAGTTCCTTCACTTTTTCATCGGTGCGATGGATGTCCTCGGGATCGCCCGACAGCGCCACCCAGCGAAACGGGCCGATCCCGCGGCAGAACAGTGGCCGCACATAGGCCGGCACGAAGCCCGGGAACGAGAATGCCTCGCGCACGCCTTCGTCGAAGGCTACCTGGCGGATGTTGTTGCCATAGTCGAAGACCGGAATGCCGAGCTTCGCGAATCCGAGCATCGCCTCGACGTGGCGCGCCATTGCCTTGCGCGCCTCGGCGGCGACGCGCGCCGGGTCGGAGCTGCGCAGCGCGTCCCACTGCGCGAGGGTCCAGCCGAGCGGCAGGTAACCGTTCACCGGATCGTGCGCCGAGGTCTGGTCGGTAACCGCATCCGGACGCACACCGCGCGCGAGCAGGTCGGGCAGGATCTGCGCGGCGTTGCCGAGGAGTCCCACCGACACGGCCTCGCGCCGCGCGCCGGCGGCTTCGATACGCGCGAGCGCCGCCTCGAGAGTGGGCGCCTGCTCGTCGAGATAGCCGGTTTCGAGCCGCTTCGCAATGCGCTCGGGCCGGCATTCGATCGCGAGCATCGACGCACCCGCCATGGTCGCGGCGAGCGGCTGCGCGCCGCCCATGCCGCCGAGGCCCGCGGTCAGGATCCATCGCCCGGCAAGGTTGCCGCCGTAATGCTGGCGCCCCATCTCGGCGAAGGTCTCGTACGTGCCCTGCACGATCCCCTGGCTGCCGATGTAGATCCACGAGCCCGCCGTCATCTGGCCGTACATCATCAGGCCCTTGCGGTCGAGTTCGCGGAAGTGATCCCAGTCCGACCAGCGCGCGACGAGGTTCGAATTCGCGAGCAACACCCGCGGCGCATCGACATGCGTGCGAAAGATGCCGACCGGTTTGCCGGACTGGATCAGCAGCGTCTCGTCGTCGCCGAGACGCGTGAGCGCCGCGACGATCTGGTCGTAACACTGCCAGTTGCGCGCAGCGCGCCCGATGCCGCCGTAGACCACCAGGTCCCCGGGCCGCTCGGCGACATCGGGGTCGAGATTGTTCATCAGCATGCGCAGCGGCGCCTCGGTGAGCCAGCTGCGCGCGGTGAGCGTCGTGCCGCGTGGGGCGCGGATCACGGTGTCGCGCGTGTGTCGATCGTCCATGGTCAGAAACTGTAGCCGAGACCGGTGACGAAACCATAGTCGGAAGTCGAACCATCGGCCGCCTGCGGCTCATTGTCGTAGCTGCCGTAGAACTGCAGCGTCCAGGACAGATCGCTCACCAGCTCCCACTTGAGCGTGATGTCGAGGTCGGACCGCACCCGACCCCATTCGGTGATGCTGGGATACAACGTGAGATCGGAGGACAGGTTCACCTTCGGTGAGTCGTACACGAAGTAGTCATAGCCGACCTGCATGTAGCCCTCGAGCGTGCTCTGCGTGTCGGCGGACCCCGCGATCCACTCGCGCGATACGAGCAACCCGCCGGTAAGCGCAAGCACCGTGCGCTGGCTCTGGCGCAGGAAGCGACCGATGCCGCCACCGAGCGAGACACGCAGATCGAGGCCCAGCTCATCATTGCGCTGCGCCTCGGCGAGGCCGGCGGTATACCAGCGATTCGCCCGCAGCCGCCGGTAAGTGAAGGCCAGGTCATCGCGCACGCTGGCGTCGTCCTCGCTGCCGTCGTCCGTCGCGATCGAACTCAGCGAGAGGTTCGCTTGGTAGCGGTCATCATAATAGGTCGCGTCGAAGGCGAGATTGGTCTGGCGCGAGTCGCTGCCCTTGGAGTAGCTGATGCCGGCCGATATCGAGCCCTCGAACCGGTTCAGCAGCCGCTCCTCGATCGGGGTCAGGCGCACGATGTCGCTCATGCGCGCCACCTGGCCGTCGCTTCCGCCCACCTGCAGCGCCGGCTCATCGCCCGCGCCGCCGAGGCTGCCGAGCAGGATCGCCCCGTTCGCCATCTCGAGCTGGAACACATACGAGGTGTCGACGCGCGCGACGTGCGACCACTCGATCGACAGCGTGCCGAGGTTGTCGGTCGAGAGGGTCAGCACGCCCTGCTTCAGTGACTTGATCTCGCCGGTGATGCGGTCGCCGTTGTCCATCGTGATGACGTCGATCTTCTCGCGCGCCATTGCGACGGGGGCGATCGCCAGCAGGGCCGCGAGCGTCAGCAGCCCCCGCATGGTCCGGCCGCCCTTCGCAACGACACTGGATTGCATGCTGGCGCCCTTCAGCGTTCGAGATTGCCGATCGCCTTGCGAATACGCGTCGCAATTTCCGGCGTGGTGATGAAGTCGAGGTCGACCATCGACAGCTCATCGACCAGCGCCTGGACGACGAGCGTGGCGGTGCCGCCTTCGAACCCGACGGTGTAGGTCCAGTGACCGCGCTGCTCGGATGGCAAGGCATCGATCTCGCGCGCGAGCCTGTCCGCCTCGTCGCGACCGAAGCCGCTCGCGAACAGGCGAGCGACGCGCCGCAGCGCCTTGCCGCAATCCGCAAGTTCCAGGTCGAAGGTCGCGCGTTCGGCGCCGCTGCCGGACTGCGCGCGCACCGCAGGCACGGCTGCGGCCAGAGCAGCGCAAGACAGCGTCAACAGCGCGGTGCGTCGGGTCGGCATGGGAGTCAGCCGGTGCGCCCGACATACGCCACGTAGCGCTGCACCTGCGTGGCGATCACCGCATCGACGAGCTTCGAGAGCTCGACGGCGTCGCTGGTGAAACCACCGTACACGCGATAGGTGAGTGTCAGGTGGGTGCCTTCGGGACGCGGCGCGAAGGCGACCGACAGCGTACCGACCACAGCCATCTCCTGCAGCGGGCCGAGCGCCGTCGCGAGGCGCAGCGCATTGCCGGGATCGGCATAGAGGACCGTGCCGTGGCTGACCGAGCCGCCACCGTCGATCTGTTCGCAGAAGCAACCGCCTGCGCGCGGATCGAGGGTCATGTGCGCCGCCTTGCCGCTGTAGGTGTGCTGGTCTTCCCACCACAGCGCGGGGCCGTTGACGAACTTCTGGTAGGCGACATCGGGCGGCACCGCGACATCCGTTTCGATGACGATCGTGAAACCCTCGGCGGCTGCGGCAACCACATTCGCCTGCGCCTCGCCCAGGAGGCCGGTGGACGCCACCAACAACGCGAACAGCCCCGATGGCTTCATCCTTTTCTCCCCGCGGCACTCGCCGCCAGCAACGCGTCGACGGCGTCGCGCCCGAGCCAGCGCGCTGTGCCGGGACCCAGGTCCTGCGGCAAGCTTACAGGACCGTAGCGCACCCGCATCAGCCGGCTCACTTCGAAACCCACCGCGCCCCACAGGCGCCTCACTTCCCGATTGCGGCCCTCACGCAACACCACCCGGAACCAATCGTGGCTGCGGGTGCGGGCCTGGCGCTCGAGGCTGTCGAACCGGCCGAACCCATCCTCGAGGCGCACGCCCTCCTGCAGGCGCCGCAGCGTCGCCTCGTCCGGTTCACCGTGCACCCGTACGAGGTATTCGCGCTCCACCTCGCCCGAGGGGTGCATCAGGCGATGCGCGAGCTCGCCGTCGGTGGTGAACAGCAGCAGGCCGGTGGTGTTGACATCGAGCCGGCCGACCACGATCCAGCGCCCCGACGCGGGCGCAGGCAAGTGCTCGAACACGGTGGGCCGCCCCTGGGGGTCGTGGCGGGTGGTCACCTCACCCAGCGGCTTGTGATAAATGAGCACCTCGCGCCCGGTCTGCCGCGGTGCGAGATTGACGTGCCGCCCGTCGACGGTAATGGCATCATCATGGGTCGCGCGCTCACCAAGCGTGGCGATCCGGCCGTTCACCGCGACGCGGCCGGCCCGGAGCCAGTCCTCGATGGCGCGGCGCGAGCCAAGGCCGGCGGCCGCGAGCAACTTTTGCAGACGTTCAGGGACCGACACGACGCAATCATAACCGTTGGCCATCTGCCCATGCCGTTTCGCAAGCGGCCGCGCCAGCGCACAGGAGATAGAGTGCCATCATGATTTACGACAGCATCCTTGGCACGATCGGTCGCACTCCGATCGTGCGCGTGAACCGCCTCGCACCCCAGCACGTCACGATGTACGTGAAGTGCGAGTTCTTCAATCCCGCCTCGTCGGTCAAGGATCGCCTCGCGATCGCGATCATCGAGGACGCCGAGCGGCGCGGCGCGTTGAAGCCGGGGCAGACCGTCGTCGAGGCGACCTCGGGCAACACCGGCATTGCACTCGCCATGGTGTGCGCGGCCAAGGGCTACCCGTTCGTCGCGACCATGGCCGAGAGCTTCTCGGTCGAGCGGCGCAAGATCATGCGCATGCTCGGCGCGAAGGTGATCCTTACTCCAGCGGCCGAGCGCGGCCAGGGCATGGTGCGCAAGGCCGCCGAACTCGCGAAGAAACACGGCTGGTTCCTCGCGAACCAGTTCGAGAACGAGGCGAACCCCGCCTATCACCGCCAGACGACGGGCGCCGAGATCGTCAGCGACTTCGCAGGTCGCAAGCTCGACTTCTTCATCACCGGCTGGGGCACGGGCGGCACACTCACTGGCGCGGGCGAGGTCATCAAGCTCGCGCGGCCCGAGACCAGCGTGATTGCCTGCGAACCCGCGGCGGCATCGCTGCTCGGGGGCGCCGAATTCACACCGCACAAGATCCAGGGCTGGACGCCGGACTTCATCCCCGGCGTGCTGAACCGCAAGATCGCGGATCGCATCATTACGGTCACGGACCAGGAAGCAATCGAGGCCTCGCGCGCACTCGCGAAGAGCGAGGGCATCTTCTGCGGCATCTCGAGCGGCGGTACGTTCGCCGCGGCAATCAAGGTCGCCGCCGAAGCGCCGCGCGGCAGCGTGTTGCTCGCCATGCTGCCCGACACGTCGGAGCGATACCTGTCGACACCGCTCTACGAGGGCATCGCCGAGGGCAGCGACCCGGAGCCATGAGTGCACGCCAGTATGCGGCGCTGCCCGATCCGTTCGCGATGTATCGCGGCGGCGTGCTGCGCGGCGCGCGCATCGCCTGGGAGAGCTGGGGGCAGCTGAACCAGGCGAAGGACAACACGATCCTGCTGTTCACCGGACTGTCACCGTCGGCGCATGCCGCAGCCTCACCTGCCGATCCGACACCAGGCTGGTGGGACGAGATCCTGGGCCCGGGGCTCGCAATCGATACACAGCGCCACTTCGTGGTCGCGGTGAATTCGCTCGGCAGCTGCTTCGGCTCCACGGGACCCGCATCGACCGACCCGGCCACAGGCAAGGCCTATCGGCTCGACTTTCCGGAGCTCGCGGTCGAGGACATCGCGAGCGGCGGCTACGAAGTGCTGCGCGCGCTCGGGATCGAGCGCGCGCACACGGTCATCGGGCCCTCGCTCGGCGGCATGGTCGTGCTCGCCTTCGCCGCGCGGCACCCCGGCGCCGCGCGCCGGCTCGTGAGCATCAGCGGCAGCCTCGGCTCCGCGCCGTTTGCCGTCGCGCTGCGCAGCCTGCAACGCGAGGCGATCCTCGCCGATCCCGCCTGGCAGGCGGGCCAGTATGCGCCCGAAGCGCCACCGCGCACCGGGCTCAGGCTCGCGCGCAAGCTCGGCACCATTACCTATCGTTCGGCTGGCGAGTGGGACCTGCGCTTCGGGCGCGAGCGCATCCCCGGCGCCCCGCACGAGGCCAACAGCTTCGCGCCCGAATTCCAGGTGGAGAGTTACCTCGAAGCCCAGGCCGAGAAGTTCGTCACCGCGTTCGATGCGAACTGCTATCTCTACCTGTCACGCGCGATGGACCGCTTCGAGCTCGAAGCGCTGCCGCCCCACTGCGTGGAGCGCGCGCTGGTGATCGGCGTGACGACCGACATCCTGTTCCCGGTCACCGACCAGCGCCGGATCGCCGCGACGCTCGAGCGCAGCGGAGCCGCGACCGAGCTGGTCGAGATGCCCTCCATCGAGGGCCACGACGCCTTTCTCGTCGACATTCCGCGCTTTTCCGACGCAATAGGTACTTTCCTGCGCGCGTCCTGACCCTCCTTGTAATACGGGTGCAACCTTCGCGGGCGACAATGGACGTGAAAAAAGCACAAGGAGAGAGACATGAACCAGCACAACCTCGCGCGCCGCATTGAAAGCAGCAACGAAGCGGCCCGCATACGGGCCATCAGCGTGCCGGCGCGGCCGGCGCTGCGCGTCATCGAGGGCGGCGCACCGCTGGTGAGCCCGCGTCGTCGCAAGCCGTTTCGCCTCGAGTTTCGCGACTCGGGCTATCGTCGCTTCGGCGTGCGCTGAATTATGTCGCGACGCCGTGTGATGCAGTTCACAGCGCCGCGCCTTTCGTCCCCGCCCGCGCGCCGCTAGTCGGGAGGCGCGGCGGGGCACTTGAGTTGCCGGCACACTGCCGGCCCATGAAAACGCGAAACACGGGTTTCACCCTGATGGAACTGATGATCGTGCTGGCCCTGGCCGCGGTCATCCTCGCGATCGGTGCCCCGAACTTCAACGAGTTCCGGCGCAACAACCGGCTCACAGGCGTCGGCAACGACCTCCTCGGCGCCGTACAGACCGCACGCAACGAGGCGATCAAGCGCCAGGTGCCGGTGGCGGTATGCGCCTCCGCCAACCCCGGCGACGACGATGCCGAGTGTTCGGATGCCGACTTCACCGGCTGGATCGTCTTCGCCGATCCCGACAACAACTGCGCGCGCAATGACGCCGACCCGGACGAAGATGTCATCCGCGTCGGCCACACGATCGATCCCGCGCTGACCGTCAACTCGACGGGCAGCTGCGTGTCGTTCGGTGCGAATGGCTTTCGCCAGACCCTCGCCGGCATCGATACGGCCGGAAACATTCTCTTCTGCGATGACCGCGGCACTGCCGAACAGGCCGGGACCGGCCTGTCCGCGGCGCGCGCCATCGAAGTGAGCGCCACCGGACGCTCGCGTGTCACGCGCGACCTGGTCGAACTTGCCGCCGCTCCCTGGCCGGCTTGCCCGTGAGGTGCCTGCAATGACACGCCACATTCTTTCCCGGCAGCTCGGCATCACGATGGTGGAATCCCTCGTCGCGCTGGTGGTGCTCGCAGTGGGACTGCTCGGCATCGCGAGCCTGTATGTCACGAGCCTGCAGACGGGCCGCACGGCACTGATCCGCACCCAGGCGGTGAACCTGGTGAGCGACATGGGCGATCGAATCCGTGCCAACGGGCTCGCGCGCGATGCCTACGACACCGATACCTACGCCGGGGCACCCGAGGTGCAGGACTGCGTCATCACCGCCAATTGCACGGCCGCGACGCTCGCCGAGGACGACCTCGCCCGCTGGATCGAGGCGGCGCAAGCCACGCTGCCGAGTCCCGTCGCCACGGTGACCTTCATCGCAGCTGCGGCGACCGGTCGTCCCGACCAGTACCAGATCAACCTGCAATGGCAGGAAGCGGCAGAGCAGTTCAATTACCAGGCCAGCACCTTCCTGATCCCGGTGCAACCATGAACCGCCAGAGGGGCCTCAGCCTGATCGAATTGCTGGTCGCGCTCGCGATCGGCTCGGTGCTGATCGTCGGCGCGGTGTACGTGTACTCGCAGAGCCGCAGCACCTACGCCGTGAACGACATCGTCGCGCGCCTGCAGGAGGATGCGCGCTACGCGATGTCCGTGATCGAGCCCGACCTGCAGCTCGCCGGCTACTACGGCTTCACGAACTCGCCGGACGACTTCAAGTACATCACCGGCGGCTCGACTGCCACGGTCGTCACCTCCTCGCGCTTGCAGGCAGCGGACGCTGCCGTCGCAGGTCTGCAGGCAGGCTTCCATGACTGTGGCAACAATTTCGCCATCAACGTCGTCGCGACGGTCGAAGGCAGCAACGACAGCTACGGTCTCGACTGCGCAGCGCAAGGCGGCGGTGCAGTGGCCACGGCCGACACCCTGACGATCCGCAGGGCATCGCGCCAGGACTTCGCTGCGGCTACCGACGGGCGCCTGCAGCTGCTCGTGTCCCGGCTGAGCCCGACCAACCAGTACATCATTTCGGATGGCGCCCTGCCGACCTCGCCCGCCCTCGAGGCCGACACCGTGCAGGTACGCAATCTCATCGTGCGCAGCTACTACATCGCGCAGGACTCCGCGGCCCCGGACCGGGTCGGCCTGCCCGCGCTGCGCGTGAAAACACTGGCCGATACGGGCTTCGACGACGAACAGGTCATGCCCGGCGTCGAGGACCTGCAGGTGCAGTTCGGCATCGACACGGGCGATTACAACAACGACGGCGTGATTGACGCGGGTCTCGACATGGATGGCAACGGCATCCCCGATGCGCCGCGCGGCATCGCCACGCGCTATGTCGACTCCGATGCGCTGCCGATCGGGTTCCAGGTGGTCTCGGTGCGCGTCTGGCTGCTGATGCGCAGCTCGCAGTTCGAGGCCGGCTTCGTCGACGGACGCACCTACGACTATGCAGGCAAGAGCGTTTCGCCGAACGATGGCTGGCGCCGCATGCTCATCTCGCGAACCATCCAGCTGCGCAATTCGCGCGCCCTGTGAGCCACGCCATGAAGTCCACCCACCACATCGCACACCGCCAGCAGGGCGCCGCGCTCGTCATCGGCCTGATCCTGCTGTTGATCCTGACCCTGCTCGCAGTGACCGGCATGAACACCGCGAGCTCGGAACTGATCATGGCCGGCAACGAGCAGTTCCGGCAGAACGCCTTCCATGCCGCCGAGGCGGGCATCGAGCAGGCCGTCACCGATCTCGCCACTGTGCCGCAGACCGGCACCGCGGTGGTCGTCAGCGACGTGGCTGTGCCCGGCTCGCCCACCGACGAATACACCACGGCGAGCACCTACATGGGCGACGACCTGAACCTGCCGGGCTTCAGCGCCGGCAAGTTCGTCGGCTTCCACTACCAGATCGAGAGCCGCGGCACCTCCGCGCGCAATGCGAATTCGCGCCAGGTGCAGGGTGCGTTCGTCATCCAGAGCGCCGGCGGGGCCGGCTCGTTCGGCAGCATCAACCCGTGACCTTTGCAGGTATGAACATGAAGCACCACATCCAGCGCCCATTGCTCGCCGTCGCACTCGGCCTCCTGGCCGCGGGTTCCGTATTCGCGCAGACAGCGTCGCGCAATGGCCCGATCCGCTTCCAGACCGTCAAGATGGCGATCGAGGCCTTTGCAGGTTCGGTGACTCTGCCGAACAGCGCGACCGGCTCACTCGTGATGGCGACCTGCCACGGGTGCCCGCTGCAGTCGTTCACGACGACTGACGCCACGGAGTATTTCGTGGACGGCAAGGCCGCGACGCTCGCCCAGGTGCGTGCCGCGACCGTCGCCGCGCCCGGCAACATCCTGACCGTTTCCTACATCGTCAAGACAGGTGTCGTGACACAGATCTCCGCGGTGCTGTGAGCCCCGCGCCGTATCCGAGGAATTAGCCATGTCGACCTTCAACAAGCCGCTTCGCATCACCCTGGGTGCCGCCCTGTGCACGATCTTCGTGAGCCTGCCCGCCGTGGCGGACGACACCGAGATCTACATGAGCCAGCCCGAGTCGACTTCCGCGCGGCCGAACGTGCTGTTCGTCCTCGACACTTCGGGCAGTATGGACTCCGAAGTCATCTCGACGGTACCGACCTACGATCCTGACAGGACCTACGCCAGCCTCGGCTGCAACGCTGACCGGATCTACTACAGTACCGGCGACACGCCGCCGACCTGCGGCACAACCAACTGGTTCCCGCGCACCTCGCTTCACTGCAATGCCTCGCAGGCCGCGCTGGTCGACATCGGCGGCAGCGGCACCTGGCCGGCTTTCGGCAATCCGCGTGCGCGCGCGGCACAGTTTCGCAGCGGCGAGTGGCGCAGCCTCAGGAGCGGTGAAACCGGCGAGGTCGAGTGCAGTGCCGACAATAACGTGCACGGCCACAACACGGACCGTACCCTGACGCGCAGGTACGTGCGCAATACCAGCTCCGGTCTCGCCTGGGGCAGTTCCTCGACCCTGAACTGGAACAACCTCGGCTCGAACAACGGCTACCGTTTCTACACGGCGAACTACCTGAATTACTACAACGGCAGCGGCATTCCGACAGTGCAGTCGCGTCTTTCGGTGGTGCGCGATGTCGCGATCAGCCTCGCCTCCTCGCTGCAGAACGTGAACCTGGGCCTGATGCGCTACAACACGAACGCGCAGGGCGGCTATGTGCTCGAGGCGATCGACAACATCGCGACGAGCCGCGACCAGTTCATTACCACGCTGAAGGGTTTCAACGACACCGCAGGCAACGGCGGCACGCCGCTGTCCGAGACGCTGTTCGAGGCCGCGAACTACCTGCGCGGCGGCGCGGTGACCTACGGCGATGAGAACCGTCCTGGTCGCAGCGTCGATGCTTCGCGCACCGCGCCATCGGGCAAGACCTACCGGACCCCGATCGAATACCAGTGCCAGAAGAACTACATCGTCTACCTGACCGACGGCGCGCCGACCATCGACACCGACGCGAACGCCAGTATCGCCTCGATGATCGGCGGCGCGTGCGCCGCGGACCCCATCGAGCCGCGCCAGGACGGTGGCTGGGTCGCTGGCAGCGGCATCTGCATGGACGATCTCGCCCGCTGGCTCAACACGACGGACCTGTCGAGCAGCCTGCCGGGCACGCAGAGCGCCTCGACCTACATGATCGGCTTCGGCAACGACATTGTGTCCACCGTGGGCGATACGCTCGGTTATCTCAACACGATCGCCGAGGCCGGCGGCACCGACAAGGCCTATACGGCCGAAGACGTGCCGACGCTGACTGAAGCGCTGCAGCGCATCTTCAGCGGCATCCAGGAGGAGAGCTCGACCTTCATCACGCCGTCGATCTCGGTCAACACCTTCAATCGCGCGCAGACGAGCAACGACCTGTACTTCTCGCTCTTCAAGGTGGCGACCGGCACGCACTGGCCGGGCAACCTGAAGAAGTACAAGCTCGACGGCACGACGATTCGCGACTCGAACGACGCGGCGGCTGTCGATGCGAGCGGCTTCTTCGCCACCGGCACGAAGAGCATCTGGTCCCCGACGGCCGACGGCAACGACGTGACGCAGGGTGGCGCGGTGAGCCAGTTGCCGGATCCTGCTTCGCGCAAGCTGTATACGCACCTGCCTGCCGCGAGCTCCGATCGCCTGGCGGTTGCGGGCAATGCGTTCAACACCACCAACCTGACCGACGCGCTGGTCGGCGCCGGCGCGGACGCCGCGGCCTGCGGCTCCGGCTGCCAGAACGCCGTCAACTGGGCGCGCGGCTACGACGTTTACGACAACGACGGCGACGGCAGCACGACCGATGCGATCCGTTTCATGGGCGACCCGCTGCACGGCCGCCCGGGCGTCGTCGGCTATGGCGGCACGACCGCGACCCCCGACGAGTTCGACACGGTGCTTTATTTCCCGACGAACGACGGCTTCCTGCACGCGATCAGCGGCAAGACCGGCCAGGAACTGTGGGCCTTCATTCCGCCCGAACTGCTCGGCCGCCTCAACAGCCTCTATCTCAACGCGCCGACCACGACCCGCACCTACGGCCTCGACGGCGACGTGCAGGTGCTGAAGTTCGACAAGAACCAGGACGGCATCGTGAACTCCACCGAGGGCGACAAGGTGTGGCTGTTCTTCGGCATGCGCGCGGGCGGCACGAACTACTATGCCCTCGACGTCACGGATCGCAGCGACCCACAGCTTGTCTGGACGATTGGCGATGCGGAGCTGCCCGGGGTCGGCCAGACCTGGTCGACGCCGGTGATCACCCGCGTCACGGTCGGGGCGGCGGGCGCGACCAACGACAGCGACGAGCGCTTCGTGCTGATCTTCGGCGGCGGCTACCAGGCCGCGACGCAGGAGAACCAGCCCTACAGCCTCGACACCGTCGGCAACCGCGTCTACATGGTCGATGCCGAGACCGGCAAGCTCCTGTGGTACGCGGGCGGCGCGGGCACCGGTACACCGAGCCTCGCGCTCACCAAGATGACGAACTCGATCCCGGCCCGGGTGACCGTGATCGATACCGACGGCGACCGCTTCGCCGACCGCATGTACGCAGCCGACATGGGTGGGCGCGTGTGGCGCTTCGATATCCACAACGGCGAGCCCGCAGCTTCGCTGGTCACGGGCGGGGTGATCGCGCAGCTCGGCGTCGGCGACAACGGCGCCCTCGCCGACAGCGAAAACCGCCGCTTCTACAGCGCCCCGGACGTGTCGCTGGTGCAGCGCCGCGCCGAGGACCCGTACTACAACATCGCGATCGGCTCCGGTTACCGCGGGCACCCGCTCGACACGGTCACGCAGGACCGTTTCTACGCGTTTCGCGACAAACAGCCGTACGCACGCCTGACGCAGGCGGCCTACAATGCCTTGACGCCGATCGTCGATGGCGACCTGGTGGACATCACGGCCGATCCTGCAGGCTCGCCCGTGACCCCGAGCGATGCCGGCTGGAAGCTGGTGCTGCCCGACCAGACAGGCCGCGACGGCGAAAAGGTGCTGGCTGAAGCGACCACCGTGAACAATGTCATCCTCTTCACGACCTTCCAGCCGCTGTCCGGCGGGGCGGCGGACCCGTGCTACCCGGCCAACGTCAACCGCGCGTACGCGGTCACCGTCGACACCGGCAAGCCGGCGCTCGACTTCAACGACGACGGCGTGCTCGACAACGACGACCTGTCGGTCGACCTGAGCCAGTCGGGTATCGTCGGCGAGATCAGTGTCGCGCTGATCCGCAACGCAACCGGCGACCCGAGCTCGCCGCCGACCGAGCCGCCGACCGTGTGCGTCGCGGGCGTCGAAGTGCTCAAGAAGTGCGTCAGCGCGGGCGGCACGATCCGCACCTTCTGGCAGCGCGACGATGCCAATTAACGGACTACGGAGACGAGCCATGCGAGCGCAACAACGCGGCGTTACCCTGATCGAGCTGATGACGGTCATCGTCGTCCTCGCGATCCTCGCGTCGATCGCCGTGCCGAGCTATCGCAACTACCTGCTGCGCGCGCAGCGCACCGAGGCGACTACAGCGTTGCTGCGCGTGCAGGCTGCACAGGAGAAGTTCTACCTGCAGAACAACGCCTACACCGACGATGTCGACGGTGTCCCGCCGGCCGGGCTTGGCCTGCCGGCCGTCACCGAGCGCGGCTTCTATGCGATCGCAGTGGCTCTCGCCGCCGACGGCCAGAGCTATGAGGCCACGGCGACGCCGGTCGCCGGCGCGGGCCAGTCCGACGACGACAGGTGCACCGGTTTCTCGGTGACCAGCGCCGGCGAGCGCGACGCCGAGGGGCCAGGTGGACTCGCGCAATGCTGGCGCTGAATGCCGGTGCGGGCGCAGGCTGACGGGGCGGCTACAATGCCCCGATGCGCTTTATCCTGCTCCTCGCCCTGCTGCCCGCCAGTGCCTTCGCGGGCGGCGAACTGAAGCTTGCGACCTGGAACCTCGAGTGGCTGATCGCGCCCGCTGAACTGCAGGCGCTGCGCGCGTCCTGCACACCGCAAGGCGTGCGCCCGCCGGCCAAGGCACGCTCGGTACCCTGCGACGTGGCGAGTCGCCTCAATCGCAGTCGCGCCGATTTCGACGCCCTGGCGCGTTATGCGCGCCTGCTCGATGCGGACGTGATCGCGTTGCAGGAAGTCGATGGCGCCTCCGCCGCGAGCCTCGTGTTTCCCGGCTACCGGTTCTGCTTCACGGGCAGGCGCCACGTGCAGAACACCGGCTTTGCGATCCGCGCCGGGATCCCCTACCGCTGCGGCAAGGACCAGAAGGCGTTGTCGCTCGGCGACAGCGTGCGGCGCGGCGCGGAACTCGTGCTCTACCCCGGCGAGCCGCGCGAAATCCGGCTGCTGTCCGTGCACCTGAAGTCCGGCTGCGGCAATCGCCTGTTCACGGACCGCCGCAAGGAATGCACCATTGCCGCAAGGCAGGTGCCGATCCTCGAGGACTGGATCGATGAGGGGGCCGCGGCAGGCAGGCCATTTGCGGTGCTGGGCGACTTCAACCGCAACCTGCAGCGGGACGGGGGCGCGGCGCGCTCGGAGTCGGGAGCGCAGCTGCGGCTGTGGCCCGAAATCGACGACGGCGACCCGCCGGAGGCCGATCTCACCAACACCGCGGAAGGCAATCGCTTCGTGAACTGCGCGATGAACCAGACTTTTTCGGGGTTTATCGACTTCGTGCTGCTGTCGCGGACGCTCGCGCAAGCGCTCGTGCCGGGCTCCTTCGATCGCGTCGTTTACCGCACCGAGGACGCCGTCAAGCGCAGATTGTCCGACCATTGTCCGGTCTCGGTGCGGATCCGGTCGCCGGCGGGCGCAAAGAAGCTCGATTAAGTTCACTCGCGTTTGGCAAACTTCACCGGGCAGGCATAATCAGGCAGGGGCCATGAAACACAACAACGAACAAGAGCGTCTCGAGTTGGAACGCCGCCTGCACACACGCCACCGGGCGCGTACCACCGTGTACATCACCGTTCCCGGCGGCCGTAAGCGCTTGTGCAAGGCGATCAACCTGTCCGCCACCGGCGTGTTCATCGAGACCACCAATCTCGGTCTGCGCAAGGGGCAACAGGTCCAGCTCGCGTTCGCGATCAATCTCGGTGCCGTCACCAAGCTGCATCGGCGCACCGCCACGGTCGCCCATGTATCGCGCGGCGGCACTGGCCTCATGATGGACGCCTACGCCACGCGCTGAGCGTGGCCGGCACTCACCGTCGCCATGGAAATCAGCGCATTCGCCGCGCTCGTGCTGGGTATTGTCGAGGGACTGACCGAGTTCCTGCCGATCTCGAGCACGGGCCACCTGATCATCACGAGCAGCCTGCTCGGGCTGGACGGCCCGAAAGTCCTCGCCTTCGAGATCATCATCCAGGGCGCGGCGATCCTCGCGGTGTGCTGGGAGTACCGCAAACTCCTGTGGAAAACCACCGTGTCGATCACCCGCGACGCTGGCGCACAGCGTTTCGCGCTCAACATCTTCCTCGGCTTCCTGCCGCTCGCCGTGCTGGGCCTCGCCTTCCAGGAGCAGATCGAGCAAGTGCTGTTCCACCCGGTACCGGTCGCCATCGCGCTGATCATCGGCGGCATTGCGATCCTGTGGGTCGACAAGCGCCACGGCGCGCAGCCGACACTGGAAACGGTCGAAGCGGTCCCGGTGCGCACCGCCATGGTGCTCGGGCTCTGGCAGGCCCTCGCGCTCATTCCGGGCACCTCACGCGCAGGAGCCACGATCATCGGCGGCGTGTGGCTCGGCATGTCGCGTCGGCTCGCAACCGAGTACTCGTTCTTCCTCGCGATCCCGACGCTGATCGGTGCGACCGTGTACAAGCTCTACGAGGTCCGCGAGCTGTTCGTGGCGGAGGACTTGCTGCCCTTCGCGATTGGTTCGGTCATCGCGTTCATCACCGCCCTGCTCGCCGTACGCGGCTTCATCCGCTTCATCAGCACGCACAGCTTTGCGGCATTCGGCTGGTACCGGATCGTGTTCGGCATCATCGTGCTGTTCATTCCCTGGTAGCCGGCGCAGGCACGCCCTTCAGCACCTCACGCGATCCCTGGCCCATGCGACGCATCAACAGCATGGCGGATTTCATCGGAATCGCGAGCGGGCGGACACGCTCCGGCGACATGAAGCACACTGCCCCGGTGCGGGGCTCCGGCGCATCGGGAATGAAGAGCGCAAGCCGCCCGTCTTCAAGTTCATCCATGACGAGGGCGATCTGCCAGGCGTCGTCGAACTGCACCATGGCCACCTTGGCCGCTTTCGCATCCTCGATCCCGGTAATGCTCGCGCCGACGGACTTGTAGAAGCTGTAACCGGGCAGGTTGGCCAGCAGCTTCGTCTCGATGAATCCCGCGATGCGCTGCGCGATCCGCGTCTGCGCAAACAGCCCCGCCGCGAGACAGAACAGCAGCAGCAGCAGGATCGCGATGACCTGTGGCGTCACCATGTGCCCCAGGCCCGCCGCCTCGATGCCGCGCACCAGCGGCTGGCCGACGCTGTGCGCGATCTGCATCGCCTTGCCCAGCACGGCCGCGAGCACGACCAGCGGCACCAGATAGAGGATGCCGCCGAGCAGGGTCGTGCGGATCAGGCCACGCCGTTTGCCCATGCGTGCTTTCAGAACACCGCGGAAACGAACAGCATCGCGCCACCGTAGTTCCAGCGCAGCCGCCCGGAGAAATCGTCGGCGTTGTCGACATCGAAGCGGAAGCGGAAATCGTTGTAGCCGATACCGGCGCCGAAGTGCGGCGTGAACTGCCACACGACCTGGGCCTTCAGGTCGGTGAGCGTACCGCTGTATTCGTCGATGTCGGCCGCAAAGAACTGGGCCTGGGCGGTGGCGTAGACCTTGTCGGAGAGGCGCCACAGGCCACGCAACCCGATGACCGGCAGCGGCGCCTTCGACTTGGCCGCCTCGTCGAGCGCCACGGCGCCCCCGCCGCCCGGACCGTCGACGGTGGCCGAGAGGCCGAGGCCCGCTTCGAGCATGTGCAGGCCGAGGCTCGCGGCGATCTCGTAGTTCTCGCGCTGGTGGAACGCGTACTCGTACGACAGCTGCATGACGCGCAGTTCCGACTTCGCGGACACGGTCGCCGCAATCGGAAACGTGGTGTCGCCGAAGATGATATCCCGTGACAGGTCGCGGCTGCCGCTGCGATTGTTCTCGAAATACATGGCGCGCACACCGTGCCGCTTCGCGAAGCGCCACATCCCGTCGAAGCGGAAGCGATCGACATCCCCGACACCGAACGACTCGTCGAAGTCGATGTCGGTGCCGACGCTGCCGCTCGTCTCGCCATCGACCCGCACGCGGGTATCGGTCGAGAGGAAGAACCAACCGGCATCGAACGTGTAGCGAGCCGGCACCGGGCCATCCGCAGCGCTGACACCGAAGCTTGCGAGGAGGCCAACCGCGCAGGCCATGTGGGCGAGAACCTTGGGGTCCAGGCGGCGCTGGTGCGGTGTGTGGCAGTCCATTCGATGCAGCCTCCCTGTACCCTGGGTTAGTCTGCGCCTATCCAATCATCAAACACAGGGGCACCGCCATGGCTGCAGGGCCGGGGAACCTGCCCCTAAGTGCAGTGGGCCCGTGGAGTGCTGGCGTATAGTGGATCCGCGCAAGTCCAACAATCAAACGCAGGGGGAAACTCAATGGATGCAGGCATGATGAATCTGCTCATCAGTCTCGTGAGCGGCGCAGTCGGCGGCAACGTCGGCGGGGCGGTCGGCGGCCTTGCCACGCTGGGCCAGGCGGGGAACATCGGCAGCTCGGCCGTGATCGGCGCACTGCTGCCGCTCGTCGTCGGGATGCTCAAGAAGAAGGCCTGACGCCGGGGGCCGGGATCGGCTTGCGGTCGGCACGAGTAGCGGCGGCGAACGCCGCCGCTACTCGTGCCGCCACACCTTGAGCGCCGACACCAGGAGAATTGCGGCGAGAAGCGGCAGCAGCACTCCGCCCGGCACGATGCCGAGGAGCTGACCGCCAGGCAGCGCGCCCAGGATTGAGCCCACGGCCATGGCGAGAACGAACGTCTTGTTGTGCTGGAGCACCAGAAAAGCCTGATCCCGGCTGTATCTTGCAAAGCCGACAATCATCGTGGGCAGGCTGATGGCCAATGACAGACTGCCCGCCAACTTGATGTCCACACCGAAAAGCAGCACGAGTGTCGGAATCAACAGTTCACCACCTGCAACGCCCATCAGCGACGCGACAACACCGATGCCAAATCCTGCCACCGCACCGGCAATCATCGGCGCATTTCCGCTGAGCAGCGGCGCAGCGGTTGCCCGGTCATGGCCGACGAGCAGCACGATGGCGATGACCACGAGCAGCACAGCGAGCACGCGATAGAGTGTCTGGCTCTGCATGCGCGTCGCCCAATCCGCTCCAATCCAGGCGCCAAGCAGACTGCCCGCCAGCAAATTGACGATGATCGGCCAGTGCGCAATCACCTCTTCGGCCGGCACCACCTTCGTCCTGAACATGAGTGCCGAAGCGACGACGACCAGGCTCATCACCTTGTTCAGGATGACGGCTGACAGCGCAGCGAAACCGAAGAGCCCAATGAGTAGCGGCAGGCGACAAGCATCGCCGGAGTTTACGGCCTGCTTCCCCGCTACTGCATCGTTATGACCAAGCTGATTCGGCTCCGGTCGCTGGCGGGGCAGCTCGCTGCTTGGCAGCGGTTCATGGAATGGTGCGACGGCACGGATCGGACCCGCCCCCCCTGATTGCAAACCTGACCGACCGGCCAAGAGCCTACTGTCCCGCCTGTCGGGATGTGGATCCGTATCGGATCGTGATTTTCGGTGCCTGCATGGGCTCGAACTTCGCGCCGCTCATTGCGGCGGATCAGAAAGTTGCAGGCGTCGTCGTATCCAGAATTGAGTGCGACAGTGGTGAGCCCCAGGGTGAGCCTGCAAGCTGACCACAGCCAGAGCGGGAGGCGCGCAGAGCACGCTCTGGCCGAAATCTGTTCGCTGTTCGCTGTTCGCTCTCGAAGTTCTTGCCGGCTGCAGGGATCGAACCCGCGACCCCCTGATTACAAATCAGGTGCTCTACCAACTGAGCTAAGCCGGCCGGTGCCGCTTCATATATATGTATTCGGCGCCGGCGGATTATGACTGGCCTCGCGTTGGCGCTGCAAACTTGCGCGCCACCGGGCCACTGCGGCAGGTCCGCGAACGGCCAGCAGATAGCCGGCCGCGATGGCCAGTCCGAAGAACGTCCCCATTGCGGGGCCGTGGACTACGCCGAGAATCAGGCTGCTCAGCAGCCACACTGCGAAAAAGCTTGCGTACTGCATGCGCCAAGGTTAGCGCTGCAGTGTTGCACTCCGGCGATGATCAGGTGACAGCGCGCTCGAAAACGAACAGCTTGCGTCCGCTGGCGGAGACAGTTTCGCTCGTGACGATCCGCGCCCGCTCTTGTAAGCACTTCACGAAGTGCTCTTCGCTGTAGTTGGAGAAAATGTCTTCGCGCAGTTTCAGCAATTCAACCACCATCGGGTCGGTCTTCGGTACGAACTCGATGACGCCGCGTGGCGCCATGTCGGTCAGCCACTGCACCACGCCTTCGAGCGGCACGTTCTTCCCAATCGCGACGTGATGAATCAACGCGAGTGCCAGCACTGCGTCGGCCTTGGCGCGTGCTCGCAATCCGCGTCGCTCGGACTGACCCCAACCCTGGTCGGGTGCGGGGTTCGTCACGTCGAGGAACAGTGGCGTGAACGCGAGCTTCTCCGATCGCGCGCGATCGAATGCGAGATCCAGCGCGCCTTGATCGAAGTCGAAGCCGATCACCTTGCGTGCGCCGCCCTTCAACGCTGCCACCGAGTAATCACCGGTGTTGCAGCCGATGTCCCAAACCGAGCGCGCTTTGCTGTCGCTCACGAATCGCGAGATGAAGTTGCGCTTCGCCTCGGCCTCGGTGTCGCGATAGGAAGTCTGCCCCGCATATTGCTGCCACGTCGTGGGTTGCCGATCCGCGGGCTCGAGCGACGCGATCCATGAACGCAAGCCGCTCAGCAGCCGCACGAAAGCAACCTTCGGGAAGCGCAGCTTGCTGGCCGCGACAGCCTTGTGCGCATCGGACGATCGTGTCTTCTGCAATGATCCTTGCATCACCACGTTCGTCAGCACGCGCCACGAGAACTTCTTGTGCAGCGGTAACAGCGCGCTCAGCTCCGCGGCGCCGATTCCCTCGGGACTGCCGCGATACCAGGCGTTGTGGGGAATGCCGAAGATCGAGCGCAGCAGCAGCGGATTCAGGAACTGCTCGCAGAATTGGCGATGGCCCAGCCAGAACTGGCCGTCGACATAGCGACGGAAAGACAGGCGATCGATGAAGACCGGCCGCACCCCTTCGAACTGAATGTTGTACGCAGTCGCGTCCGATAGCGTGACGTCGCGTTCGAGCGCCGCCAGATACAGGTCGAGTTGCAGCAGCGCGGCTGCCTGCAACGCGCGGAACGGCCACTCGTAGGGATGCGAAATGAAATCGATCTTGGGATGCTCCAGCAGATACGCGGCATCGCCAGCCGCCGCCCCGAGCAACTCCAATGACTGGTGAGTCTGCGCAATGAGCATGCCGCGCTCGACCAGCTCGGGGATCAATCCGCTCGCTTCGACGAAGTCGAAATCCTTGGCTGCGGACGGCATCACCGTGCGCAGCACGCGCTCGCCGTACCAGTAAATCCTACCGCCCGGATCGCGGAAGGATCCGGGCTCGGGGCGTAACGCCGCGGACTCAGGCTCCGTCGTTGTCAGTCGAAGTTGCACTGGTCTGCGTATCCCGCGGCGACTTGCGCAGATTTACAAAGAACGCCTTGACGCGCTGCCAGTACACGCTGAGCACTGCGACCGCGCCGGCGATGCCGGCAAGCAGGCTCTGTACCAGGATGCTGCCAGTGCCTGGATCCAGATATGCGTGTGCCGCGGCTGAAAAACCCACTAAATTGACTGCTAACCAGACCGCAATCACGCGCTTTCTATGCACCATCACCGAGCCTCCTGGGCTGAGCGGCTCACGGTGCGCAGAATTTCGGCTCTACCCCCGTGAGGCGTCCCGCGCCGTTCTCTTCGAGCAGGAAGACCCTACAACTGTCCGGCGCGCTCAAGGGTTCCCCGCCGAGGTGATGGTTCAGCAATTCGACTAACGAGCGGTGCTCCTCGTCGTAGCCCGCAGGCACGCCCGGTGCATGGATCGCATACAGCGCCGAGAAGGTGTCGCTGAAATCGGCGTCGGTCAGCACGCCGCTCGACAGCGTCAGGCCGCTCGGATAATGGATGGGAATCCGCGAGCCATGATCGCCGTGGACGACGACGATTGCGTCGTCGAGCAGGCCGCGCCTGTCGAGATCGCCCAGCAAGTCGTCGAGCAGCGTCAGGACGCAGCGGACCTGCTCCGTGTAGCGCTCATACTTCTGCGCGCGGCTGTCCGCCGTGTTGTAGACGAGCACGTCCGGGGACGCGATGCGATTGGTCAACCAGTCCGCAGTGCTCGGGCGCAGCGCGCAGCGCCGATCGAAGACATAGGGATAGTGCGGCAGCAGCAGGTGCGCGAAGAATGCATGACCGCGCGGATGCTGCAAGACATCGTCCCTCAGCTTGTCGAGCATTTCGGGCACGGGGAGCGGACCGAACAATGGGCCCTGCCAACGCCACGCGGGCAAACTCAAGCCGACGCGCAGGAACGCGCCGCGAACGCCACGCTCGTAAACCTTGTTCACGACGTGCAGGACTTTCGACTCGGTGACGATCGCGTTGGCGATCGCACGCGCCTTCTCGACCGCCGGCAACTTCAGGCCTTGCAGCATTCCGAGGCTGGCCACGGGATACGTCGTGCACTCCTGCAGCTGCACGCCGTCGGCGTGACACAGGTCCATATAAGTAGACTGATACACGTGCAGGCGATAGCCGCGCTGCTGCAGCATCTGGAAATACGCCGCTTGCTTCAGGTTCCACTGCGACTGCGAGCCGTGCAGCAGATACGGATGACTGACCTCGCGCGACGCGAAGTTCAGCAGGTTGGCGATCGAGTTATAAGTGTTCGCATATTGGCTGTACGCGCCGCCAAACAGCCGGAAGCCGCGCGAAGTGTAGAACTCGATGAGCTCCGGGCGCAGCGCTTGTGCGGCCGGAATCTCGGCCGGTAGACCCTCGACGCCGATGTGCTCGTCGAGCAGCAGATGGATCAGCAGCGGCGGCTCGGCATTGCCGCTGCCCGCCGTCGCAGTCCGCTCGCTCACGATCTGGTGCGCATCGGGATTGCCGCGCATGAGCGTCAGCCCGATGAGCGTGACGAAGATGACGGCGAGGATCGTGGTCGCATTCTCGCGCAGCAACGACAGGATCGCTGCGAGCGCGGCAACGGCCACGAGGAACGCGAGCAGGATGACGAGCGAAGGCCACGGCGGCAGGTCCACGTGCATGTCGATGAACAAGGCGATCAAGCCTGCGAGCACGACCGCGCGCACCCATCGGCCCGCGAAGCCGACGAGCAATGCGAGCAGCGCCGCGACCACGAGCGCCGCCGCCAGAATCATCAGGACTTCAGGCGCGAAGTAGGAATAACCGTGAAAGCTGAGCAGGACGACGAACGGCGCGAGCAGGATGAGCGCGAGCGCGCCCAGGTCGAGCAGGAACGGCCGTAACTTGAAGGGATGCGCCTGTCGAATCACTCAGCCCGCCGCGGAGGC
>CADEFJ010000033.1 GCA_902826575.1 uncultured Pseudomonadota bacterium
GCTAGCGGGCGTAGTTGCCCGAGGGCTCGCGCCGGGTGTAGGCCCACGCGAGCATGGCGAGGCCCGTGACCAGCAGCGGCAGCGAGAGCAGCTGGCCCATCGTGAGCCAGTTGCCCGCGAAATAGCCGATGTGCGCGTCGGGCACCCGCCAGAACTCGACCAGCATGCGCGACACGCCGTAGATCACCAGGAACAGGCCGGTGGGTGCGAGCCGCGGCCTTGGCTTCGACGTGAACCACCAGACCACGACGAACAGCAGCAGCCCCTCGAGCGCGGCCTCGTAAAGCTGGGTGGGATGGCGCACGACGCCGTCGACTTCGAAGCCCCACGGCACCGTGGTCTCGCTGCCCCAGAGTTCGCCGTTGATGAAGTTGCCGACGCGGCCTGCGAGCAAGCCGATGCCCGGCAAAGGCGCGAGGAAATCGTAGACGTCGGCGGTGCGGCGCCTGCGCCGCCATGCAAACAGCCACAGCGCCACCGCAACGCCGATCAAGCCGCCGTGGAACGACATCCCCCCCTCCCAGATCTTGAGGGGATAGAGCGGATCGAGCGCCCAGTAGCCGAGTCCGTAGAAAAGCACATAGCCGACGCGACCGCCGAGGATCACGCCGAGCATCGCGAAGAAGATGACGTCGTCGACATCCTGCGCTTTCCAGGTCGAGCCGGGCTGCGCCGCGCGGCGCCGGCCGAGCCACCAGCCGGCGACGAAACCTACGAGGTACATGATGCCGTACCAGTGGATCCTGACCGGCCCGAGTTGCAATGCGATCGGATCGATGCCGGGATACTTGATCATGCGCGGGACGCCTGGCCGCCCAACACGCGGCAATGGAAAGCCTTGAGGTAACGGGTCTCGGGAATAGCCGGGTGCAGCGGGTGGTCGGGGGCTTGCCCGCCGACCGCGATCACCTGCACGAAGCGCGACACGTGGCGCGCCGCCGCCTGGATCGCCGCGAGCAGATCACTTTCGGCGAGGTGCCATGAGCACGAGCACGACACCAGCAGGCCCTCGTCGTCGAGCAGACGCAGTGCCAGCTGGTTCAGCTTGCGATAGGCCGCCTGCGCCTTCGGCAGATCCTTGCGACGCTTGGCGAAGGCCGGGGGGTCGAGCACGATCGCATCGAAGCGCCGGCCCTCGGCGGCGAGCGATTCGAGCACATCGAAGGCGTCGCCCTGCAGCGTCCCGACGACATGGCCGTGCCGCCCGGCATTGCGCGCGGCCGCCTGCAGCGCCGCTGCGGAGGCATCGACACAGACCGCTTCACGCGCACCCGCCTGCAGCGCGGTCACGGCCCAGGCCCCTGCGTAGGAGCACACATCGAGCACCCGCGCCTGGCGCGGCAGCAGTTCGCGCAGGCGCGCGCGATTGGCCGCCTGGTCGTAGAACCAGCCGGTCTTCTGCCCCTGGGCGAGCGGCGCGGTGAATTCGATGCCGTTCTCGATCACAGTGAGCTCCTGCGGCAGCTCGCCGAATGCCACGGTGAGTTCTTTCGGCAGCTGTTCGAGCTCGCGCGCGCCCGTGTCGTTCTTCCACACGAGCGTGCGTGGCGCGACCACATCGCGAATCGCCGCCTCGATCGCGGCCTTGCGCGCTTCCATGCCGGCGGTCGCGATCTGTCCCACCGCGACATCGCCATAGCGATCGATGATCAGGCCGGGCAGCTCGTCGGACTCGCCAAACACGAGCCGGTAGTGCGGCGTGGGGTAGAGCCGCGCCCGCAACCGCTGCGCGCGCTCGATGCGCGCAGCGAGCAAGGCGGCATCGGGTTCGCGGCGTTCATCCCGCGACAGCAGGCGCGCGCTGATCAGCGCGTGCGGGTTCACGTAGGCATAGCCGAGAAAGGCATCGCGATCCGACACGACGCGCGCCGTGATATCCGGCGTGAAGGCCGCCAGCGGCGTGGCTGCGGTGTCGACCTCGTTGCTGAAAACCCAGCTGTGGCCGGCGCGAAGCCGCCGGTCATCGCCTTTTTTCAAGCGCAACAGCATTCACGTATTCTAGCCGACATGCGCAACGCCCTGTCCGGTGAAACGAGCCCGTACCTCCTGCAGCACGCGGACAACCCCGTCGAGTGGCACCCCTGGGGCGAGACGGCGCTCGCGCTGGCCCGCGAAAGCGGCAAACCGATCCTGCTCTCGGTGGGCTATTCGGCCTGCCACTGGTGCCACGTGATGGCCCACGAGTCATTCGAGGATCCGCAAACCGCGCAACTGATGAACGAACTGTTCATCAACGTGAAGGTGGACCGCGAGGAGCGGCCGGACATCGACCGCATCTACCAGATCGCCCAGCAGATGCTCACCCAGAGGAGTGGCGGCTGGCCGCTGACGATGTTCCTCGCGCACGACGACCAGCGTCCCTTCTTCGGCGGTACCTACTTCCCGCCGCAGGCGCGCCACGGAATGCCGGCATTTCGCGACCTGCTGGTGCGCGTTGCGGACTACTACCGGGAGCATCGGGACGAACTGCACAAGCAGAATGACGCGCTGATGGAGGCTTTCGCCACGCTCGAGTCGCCGCCGGCCGATGCCGCGGCACCGCTCACCGACGCGCCCCTGCTCGCCTGCCGCAGCCAGCTGGAGCGTTCATTCGACCGGGTGAATGGCGGATTTGGCGGCGCGCCGAAGTTCCCCCACCCGACCACGATCGAGCGCCTGATGCGCGACTGGCACGCGACAGCGGGCTCGCCCGAACCCGACCTGCATGCGCTGTACATGGCGACACTCACACTGACGCGCATGGCCGACGGCGGCCTTTTCGATCACCTCGCGGGCGGCTTCTGCCGCTACAGTGTCGATGCGCAGTGGTCGATACCGCACTTCGAGAAGATGCTGTACGACAACGGCGCGCTGCTCGCGAACTACGCCAGTGCAGCGCTCGCCACCGGAGAGACCCTGTTCGCGCGCACGGCCGGACAGACCGCCGCCTGGCTGCTCGCCGACATGTGCTCGCCCGAGGGCGGCTTCTACTCGAGCCGCGATGCGGACTCCGAAGGCCACGAGGGCCGCTACTACGTGTGGACGCGCGAGGCCATCGAGTCTGCGCTCACGTCCGGGGAGTTTGCGGCATTCGCGCCGCGTTACGGGCTCGATCGCGAGGCGAACTTCGAGGATGGCTGGCACCTGCGCGTGACTCGCGGCATCGAGGAGATAGCCGTTTCGCTCGGCACCACTCGCGATGCGGTCGGCGCGCAGGTCGATGCCGCGCGCGCGAAGCTGCTGGCACGGCGCGAGCAGCGCATCCCACCGGCGCGGGACGAGAAACTCCTCACCAGCTGGAACGCGATCGCGATCCGCGGCCTGGCGATCGCCTCCAGGTCACTGGAGCAGCCCGCGCTTGCCGATGCCGCCACCCGCGCGCTCGATTTCCTGCGTGGACACCTGTGGCAGGGTGGCCGCCTGCTGGCGACGTACAAAGACGGCCGCGCGCACCTCAACGCCTATCTCGACGACTACGCCCTGCTCGCCGACGCCATCATCGAACTGCTGCAGGTACGGTGGCGCAGCGAGGATCTCGATTTCGCCGTGGCGCTGCTCGAGGCGATGCTCGAGCACTTCGAGGACCGGGAAGTCGGCGGCTTCTTCTTCACGTCGAACGACCACGAGCGACTGATCCACCGCTCGAAGAGCTTTGCCGACGACGCCACGCCGTGCGGCAACGGCGTCGCCGCCGCGGTACTGCAACGCGCCGGCTACCTGCTCGCGGAGCCCCGCTACCTCGCGGCGGCAGAGCGCACGCTGCGAGCGGGCTGGAGCGGCATGTCGCGCCAACCGCAGGCGCACACCTCGCTGCTGGTGGCGCTGGAGGAGTATCTGTCGCCGCCGCAGATCGTGATCCTGCGCGGCAATGCCACCGGGATCGAGCGGTGGCGGCGCGAGCTCGCGCGGCTCCATGCGCCGCGCCGTATCACGCTCGCGATCCCGGGCGACGCACCAGGCTTGCCCGCCTCGCTCGCCGCGAAGGCGCCGCAGGGTGACGCCGTGGCCTACCTGTGCCGCGGCAGCACCTGCAGCGCGCCGATCGACTCGCTCAGCGTGCTGCTGCGCGATCTTCGGCTGGCGCTTGCGTCCTGACGGCGGTACCGAGCACTTCGAAGCGCGCGCCGCGGATCAGCGGGCCGCTGCCGACGAAGGCGCGCGCCGGGAACTTGCCGTTGAAGTAGCCGATGTATACGCGATTGAACGCGTCGTACTGCGCCAGATCCGGGCAGAACACGGTCACCGAGACGAGATCGTCCATGGTGAATCCCGCGGCCTCGACCGTGGCCTTGATGCCGTCGAGGACGAGACGCGCCTCGGCCTCGACGTCGGCCGGGGGCATCTGGGTCTTCGGGTCGAGGCCAAGGTGGCCGGCGACATACAGCGTATTGCCGACGCGCACGCCGTTGCTGAACGGCAGCTTCGCGGCATCCGTACCGGCCGCCGCGCTGATGTACTCGCGCTGCCCGTCGCCGGCTGCCGCCGTGACGCACAAGGCGAGGCCCGCAACGATGGCCATGATCGTGGTTCGCATAGTCTGTCCTTTGCTCATGAGGATCGAAGTTCCTGCCGCAGCGCGTCCGCCAGGGGGGCCAGCGCCACCGCATCGTAAGGTGGCGCACTCGACCAGTCGTAGGCCCAGGGCTGTGCGCTGCGCATCGCCTCGGGCTCGTCCGTGTAGCGCGGGATCACGTGTGCATGCAGTGCCGGCTCCACGTTGCCGAATATCGCATAGTTGATGCGCACGGCGCCGGTGACCTGCAGCAGCGCGTCACCGAGGCGCACCATGTCCGCCAGGAACTGCGTGCGCGCGGCGAGCGCGAGCGCATTGAGCTGCGGCACCACCGGATCCGGCAGCAGCAGCAGGTAGCCGCGCACGAACTGCTGCGCGCCGAACACGGCCCAGCCGGACGGAAGGCGCGCGAGCACGCGTGGCTCGCTGCCGGCGCGCGCCGCGGCCACGTCGCGATGAATGGCGGTAGCCGCCTGCGGCGTCATGAGCGGAACATGAAATAGACGGCGCCGAGGATGCACAGCGACGCCCACAGGTAATCCAGCTTCAGCGGCTCGCGCATGTAGAACACGGCGAATGGCACGAAGACCGATAGCGTGATGACTTCCTGCAGCATTTTCAGCTGCCCGAGCGAGAGCTCGCCGTATGCCATGCGGTTTGCGGGCACCTGCAGCATATACTCGAAGAATGCGATGCCCCAGCTCGCGAGCGCCGCGATGAACCACGGGCGGGCCGCGAGGTTCTTCAGGTGCGCATACCACGCAAAGGTCATGAACACGTTGGAGAGAATCAGCAAGCCGGTGGCCGGCAGGATCGCAGGCATGTTTCGCCCCCGTAGGTCGCCCATTCTCGCGGGCGGGGGGGCGCGTACGCAAACGCGGCTAGCGGGGGCCGCTCAACCCTGCCAGCTGCGGACGCGACCGGTATCGAGATGCACGAAGTTCGACTTGCGGTAGAAGCCGACTCCGCCGCGCGCCATCGCGAGCGCGACATCGCGCACGCTCGTGCAACTGGCGCCCTTCAGGCGCACGTCGATCGCGCGGCCTTCCATATGCAGGCTGCGCTTTGCGACGCCCGAACCCGCCGCGGCCAGCCGGGCGTTGCTGTGCGGGGAGCGGTAGCCGGAAATCACCTCGAAGCGCGCATCCCGGCCCGACTCCAGCGCCACGGCGGACAACTGGTCGTAGAGATCGGGGTCGATCGGGTGCTCTTCATTCGCGCGATGATCGCGCAGCACCCGTTCAAGCTGCGCCACGGCACTCGCGACCAGCCGGCGTCCGTCGTGGTACGCGACGCTCACGGTTTCACCGGTGTGGGTATTGAACAGCTCGATCCAGCGCTGCGGACCGATCATCTCGGCCGCCTGCGCAGCGTGCGAACGCAGGAGCGATGGCGCGGCGACCGCCGCAGCCAGCGTGGCGGCCAGCACCCGCCTGCGCGACCATTGCAATTCGTGCGACATAATCAGATTCCAGCCCGGCAACACAACCTTGACCCGTCAGGATCGGGATGGTTCAGGACTTGGCACCACATTGCAAGGCTTCCTCGGGAAAACCCTGATCCGGGTCGCGTCAGACGCCCCCCATGTCCCCCGCGGTGCGGTTCACGGCAATCACGGTGGCACGCGGAAAGAAGTTGAACTCCGACGCGCTCGCCCAGGTGTAGGCCCCCATCGAGCGGCCGACGATCAGGTCGCCCGCGCGCAGCCGCGGCAGCATCAGGTTCTCGGCAATCACGTCGATGCTGTCGCAGGTCGGCCCGGCCAGCACCGAGGGCAGCCGCTCGGTACCCTCGCGCAGTGCCTCGACCGGATAGCGCGCATGGTCGTAAAGCTGGCCGCTGTAGGAGCCGTAGAGGCCATCGTCCAGGTAGTACCACCAGTGTCCCTCGCGCTGGGCGCGACCCATGACACTCGCCACACCGATCGCGGCGGGGCCGGCGATATAGCGGCCCGGCTCGGCGATCACGCGCACGCGGCGCGGCAGCCTGGCGAGCGCCGCGCGCAACGGCGCGCAGAAGCGGCCAATGTCGGGCGCGCGCTGGCCGTAGCCGATCGGGAATCCGCCACCGATATCCAGCGTGTCGAGCGGACCGAGCTTCTCGCGTCGCGCCGCCGCGAGCAGCTTGCCGCAGGTTTCGATCGCCTCGAGATGCTTCACCGAATTGGGTGCCTGCGAGCCGACATGGAACGACAGGCCGCGCACGGTAAGCCCGAGTTCGCGCGCTCGACGCGCCAGCGACAGCAGCGCTTCCGGATCGCAGCCGAACTTGCGCGACAGGTCGCACACTGCCCCCGGCGCACGAAACGACACGCGCAGCAGCAGCTCGGCCGTGTCGCGCCAGGGGACGAACTTCTCGAGTTCGTCGGGGTTGTCCGCCACGAACACCCGCACCCCGGCGTGCAGTGCGTTGCGGATGTCGATGTCGCGCTTGATCGGATGCGTATGGATGCAGCGCGCCGGGTCGATGCCGAGGCTCGTGACGAGCTGCACTTCACCGGTCGTCGCGAGGTCGAGGAAGCCCCCTTCATCGACGATCGTCTGCACGAGCGCCGCATGGGGCATCGGCTTGAGGGCGTAGTGCAGGTCGACGCCGGGCAGCGCGCGGCGCAGGTTGCGGTACTGCGTGCGCACCCGCGCGCAATCGAGGATCAGCAGCGGCGAGCCGAACTCGGCCACCAGCCGCCGGATGTGCTCCGGGGCGAAGGGGTCGATCCAGCGGAGCCTGGCGCGGGCACGGCGCGGGGGTGGCATTTGTGATGCATTGTCGGGAATGCGCGCAGGGCCCGCAAGATCGATCCCCGCATTTGCTACATTGCGCCACCATGCAGACGCCGCACGCCGCCGCCGATCCGCACGCCGAGCTGCGGACTTTGCTCTCCTCCCGCGTCGCACTGCTCGCGGTGGAAAGCCGCGACGAGATACGCGCGCTCGCGCTGCTGCGCGACGCCGGCCTGCACGCCCGCCGCGCGAGCGGATCGGGAATTTTCGTCTGGAGCGCGACCGAGGGCCTGAAGCGCATCGACCGCGACATGGGCGCGCCCCAACGCCATCTTATCGAGCCGGCGCAGATGCTGCGCCACCTCAAGTCGACGCCGATGCCGGGAATCTACATCCTGCTCGACTTCCATCCCTGGCTCGCCGATCCGGTGAACATCCGCATGCTGAAGGATGTGGTGCTGGACCAGGCGACGGTGGCCCGCACCATCGTGCTGATGAGTCACGAGATCACGCTGCCCGCCGAACTCGTGCCGCTCGCCGCACGCTTTCGCCCCGCACTGCCCTCGGCCGGCGAGCGACGGCAGATCGTCACGCGCGTGTTCGACGAGTGGCGGCGCCAGCACAAGGGTAGCGCGCCGCGCGTCGAACGCAGCGCTTTGGCGCGCGTCATCGACAACCTCGCCGGCCTCAGCGCAGCGGATGCCGAACGACTGGTGCGCCGCGTGTTGTACGACGATGGCGCGATAACCGCAGACGACCTGAGCGCCGTGCAGGCCGGCAAGTACGAGCTGCTGAACCGCCACGGCACGCTCGACTTCGAGCCCGACACCGCACGTTTCGCCGACATCGGCGGGCTGGCCAACCTGCGTCGCTGGGTCGAGACCCGCCGGGCTGCGTTCGACGGCAGCGCGCCCGGCCTCGACGCCCCGCGAGGCGTATTGCTGCTCGGCGTGCAGGGCTGCGGCAAGAGCCTGGCGGCGCGCGCCATCGCGGGCATCTTCGGTGTGCCCCTGCTGCGCTTCGATTTCGCGGCGCTCTACAGCAAGTGGCACGGTGAATCCGAACAGAACCTGCGCGATACACTCGCGACCGCGAGCGCGCTCGCGCCCTGCGTGTTGTGGATCGACGAGATCGAGAAGGCGCTCGCGTCCGGCGAGGGCGACAGCGGCACCGGCCGGCGGGTACTGGGCGCGTTCCTCACCTGGATGGCCGAACGGCGCACGCGCGTGTTCCTCGTCGCCACGGCCAACGACGTCAGCGCGCTGCCCCCCGAGCTGATCCGCAAGGGGCGCTTCGATGAAATCTTCTTCGTCGACCTGCCGGACGCCGCCGCGCGCGCCACGATCCTCGGCATCCACGCGGCACGGCGCGATGTGCCGCTGGCCGATGCCGAGGCGCGACAGCTCGCGGCAAGGAGCGAGGCATTCTCGGGCGCGGAACTCGAGCAGGCCGTGGTCGCGGCGCTCTATACGGCACATGCGCAGGGCGTGCCGGTCAATGCGGCGTGCATCGCCCGTGAGATCGAGGCGACGCGCCCGCTGGCCGTCGTCATGGCCGAACAGGTTGCAGCGCTGCGCAGCTGGGCGCAGGGTCGCACCGTGCGCGCCGACTGAGCGCCCGTGCAGCGGCTCGTCATTGCCGGCCTCTTGCTCACCGCAGGCTGCGCCGCGGTGGCCGCCCCGTTCGACGTCGTGAACTCGCTGCGGCTTGCCGGCTGCGGGGCTGAGGTCGCCGCCGCGCGGGTCACCCGCGTGGCACGGCTCGATGAGGTCGCCCGGCGCATCGCGCGGGGCGACGGCCTCGCCACCGCCCTCGAAGGCGCGGGTTACCGTGCTGCGAGTTCCACGTTCATGCGCCTCGGCGGCGTGCGCTCCGACGCCAGCGTCGAGGCGATGTTGCGCGGTCATCATTGCGAGCGGATTTCGCAACCGGCATATCGCGAGGGCGGCATGGCGCAACGCGGCGACGACATCTGGATCGTGCTCGCCGCTCCATTTGCGCCGCCGGCGAGGAAGGACGCCGCGCGCATCGGCGCGCGCGTGCTCGAACTCGTGAATGCCGCCCGCGGCGAGGCACGTCGCTGCGGCGACAGCGCGCTCCCCGCCGTGGCGCCGCTCGCGGCAGCGTCGCTGCTCGACGTCGCATCGCTCACCTACGCGCAGGAACTGGCCCGCCTCGATCGATTCGATCACGTGGGTCTCGACGGCAGCACGGCGGCCATGCGGGTCGGGCGCACGGGGTATGCCTGGCGTCTCGTCGGCGAGAACCTGGCGGCCGGACCGACCACTGCCGAGGAAGTCGTCGCGGGCTGGCTGGCGAGTCCCGGGCACTGCCGGAACCTGATGGATGAGCGCTTCACCCAGATGGGAATTGGCTTTGCCGTCGAGCAGGCAAGCGAAAGCGGCGTGTATTGGGTGCAGACCTTTGCGGCACCGCGATGAGGCGCTTCGAAAAATCCGGCGCCGGAATGTCGACTCGGGTCAGATCCCTGCGTCCTCGTAAATGGAATTCACCAGGAGCACTTCCACATGCCTCAATTCATCCCCTATCTCGGCTTCGGCGGCAACTGCGCCGAAGCCATGCGGTTCTACGAGAAGCTCTTCGGCGGCAAGCTCGAAGCAATGATCCGTTATGGCGATGCGCCGCACGGCGGCGAGATGTCCGGCGCCGACGCCAACCGCATCATGCACGCGAACCTGGTGCTGCCCGACGGGTCATCGCTGATGGCGGGCGACGCGCCATCGAACGAGAAGTTCGACGGCATGAAGGGCTGCATGATCACCTTGACCTATGCGGCCCCCGCTGAAGCCGAGCGGATTTTCAAGGCGCTCGCCGATGGCGGCACCCTGCAGATGCCGATGGAAGAGACGTTCTGGGCCAAGCGCTTCGGCATGGCGATCGACCGTTACGGCACCTCGTGGGCAGTGAACGGCGGCCCTAAGCCCATGTGAGCCCGGCGTTCTCGCAACTCGGCCGCGTGGCGCTGCAGCTTGCGAGCTCGACCGGCCGGATTTCGTAACCGAGACCGCAGGCTAGGCACGGATTCTGCGCCGCGAGCGCCGCGGCGGCCTCGAGATCGGGCGCGATGAAAAACCAGTAGCCGCCGATCACTTCCTTCGACTCGGTCCAGGGGCCATCGGTCACGCCGAGCCGCGAGACGAATCGCGCCTCACGCGCGAGACGCTGGCCATGGCGGGCCTGGCCCGCCTCGACCAACTGCTCGAGCCAGACGTAGAAGGCGTCGATCGCGCGCTGGATTTCCGCGGGCGACTTGTCTTTGTCCCACTGCCCGCGGGAAATCACCAGGAAATCGGCCAGTGCCGGTTCGGTTGCCATGTCGGATGCCCCTTCTCCCGCCGCATGGTATCCGCCCAACGCTCCGACCTGATAATTTTCGGAGATGATCTCACTTGCATGGATGGCGCTCGGCATCGTTGCGCTGATAGCAGGCGCCGAACTGATCGTCCGCGGCGGGGTGCAGGTTGCGGCGCGCCTCGGCGTGCCCCCGATCGTGATCGGACTGACCATCGTCGCGATCGGCACCAGCACGCCGGAACTGGCAGTCGGCGTCAAGGCAGCGCTGGGAGGCGCCGGCTCCCTGGCGGTGGGCAACATCGCGGGCACGAATATCGTGAACATCCTGCTGATCCTCGGCGGCAGCGCGCTGATTGCGCCACTGGCTCTGGACACGCAAACGATCCGCTTCGACCTGCCGATCATGACGGTCGTCGCCCTCACGCTGCTCGCCATGGCGTGGGATGGTGCGTTGACGCGCACGGAAGGCGCCGTGCTGGTGGCGGCCGCATGCGCCTACACAGTGGCGATCGTGGTGGCAGCGGGACGCGAGAGCCGCTCGACTAAGGCGCAGTTCGCCCGGGAGTACGAAGCGCCGCGCCATCAACGGCCGGCCGACGACACTCTGCGCGGCGCGGCTGCGCTGCTTGCCGGCATCGTCGTGATCGTCCTCGGCTCGGACTGGCTGGTGGACGGCGCGGTCGCATTCGCGCAGGCGGCCGGCGTTTCCGACGCGTTCATCGGGCTCACCATCGTGGCCATCGGCACTTCAACGCCGGAACTCGCCACCACGCTCGTCGGCACACTCAGGAACAACCGGGACATTGCGATCGGCAATCTGCTCGGCAGCAGCATCTACAACATCCTGCTCATACTCGGGGTCACGACCCTCGCGCCTTCGATGCCGCTGCAGATCGAACCCGATCTCGCCCGCATCGACATCCCGGTTATGACCGCGGTTGCCCTGGCATGCATTCCGGTGTTTCGCAGCGGGCAGCACATTTCCCGGATCGAGGGTGCGCTGTTCGTCGGCGCATACCTCGTCTACGTCCTGTACCTCGTGGTAACCCGCACATGAGCAAGCCGTTCCACGGCCTGACTGCGGATGAGTCACTCAGGGAGCTGGGTTCCGACGCGCGCCGCGGCCTCACCAGCCAGGATGCACGCGCCCGACTCGAACGGTACGGGCGGAACGACTTGCCGGCCGAACGCCCGACCCCGGCGTGGCGCCAGTTCCTCGGCCAGTTCGGCGATCCTCTCGTCATACTGTTGCTCGTGGCCACCGCGGTGTCGACGTCGCTGTGGCTCCTTGCGCCCGACGCCGCGCTGCCGTACGAGGCCATGGCGATCTTCGCGATCGTGCTGCTCAACGCCGTCATTGGCCATGTCCAGCAGGCGCGCAGTGCACAGGCCGTTGCGGCGCTGCGGAAGATGTCAGCGGCACAGGCGAAGGTCGTCCGCGATGGCGAGCGACGGACCATTCCCGCGGCGGAGCTCGTGCCCGGTGACCTGGTCGTCATCGAGGAAGGCGATACGATTCCCGCCGATGCCCGGCTGATCCATTCGACCGCGCTGCACACCGCCGAGGCGGCGCTCACCGGTGAAAGCCTGCCGGTCGCGAAGGACATTGCCGCAGTGGCAATCGATGCGCTGCCCGGCGACCGGATCAACATGGTCTTCAGCGGTACGGCGGCGAGCAGCGGCCGCGGCCGTGCGATCGTCACGGCGACGGGCATGCAGACGCAGATGGGGCACATTGCCGGCATGCTCAAGGCGGCGCCGGAGGAAATCACGCCGCTGCAGCACGAGCTCGCCCGCGTCGGCAGGCTGCTCGGAACGGGCGTCATCGCCATTGCCGTCGTAATGATCGCGACAATCGTGATCGTGGAGGAGGTGCGCGGATTCGCGACGCTCTTCGAAGTGCTGATCTTCGGTGTGGCGCTGGCGGTGGCGGCCGTCCCCGAAGGATTGCCGGCCGTCGTGACCGCCGTGCTTGCAATCGGCGTGCAGCGGATGGCGAAGCGCCACGCGATCGTGCGGCATCTCGCCGCCGTCGAAACCCTGGGTTCGGCGAACATCATCGCCACCGACAAGACCGGCACACTGACGCGCAGCGAACTGACGCTGCGCGTGGCGGTCACCGCCAGCGGGCGAGTGTCGTTCGCGGGCACCGGCTACGCGCCGGAGGGCGAGGCGCAATGCGACGGTGGCGGCGCGATCGACGGGGCGCTGCACACCGAGCTCACGCGTGCGCTCGCTGCCGCGGACCGGGCCAACAATGCGGTCCTGCAGGAGGACGGCGGCCGCTGGACCGTACTGGGCGATCCAACCGAAGGCGCGTTGATAGTGGCCGCACGCAGGGCCGGCATCGAGCCGCAGGTGCTCGATGAGCGTTTCGAGCGTGTCGGTGAGCTGCCCTTCTCCGCCGAGCGCAAGCTGATGAGCACCGTGCACAGCGACTCGAAGCGTGAGGATGAGCTGCTCGCCTTCACCAAGGGCGCGCCGGACGTGCTGCTGGCACGCTGCTCGTACGAGGAAGTGAACGGCGAGAAGCGCCCGTTGTCGCCGGAGCGGCGTGCAGAACTCACGAAAATCAACGAGGGGCTGGCGGGCGAGGCGCTGAGAACCCTCGCGGTGGCCTCGCGGCGGCTGCCCAGGGATGCCTTCACCCGCGAGGAGCTCGACGAGGATATCGAACAGGACCTCGTGTTTCTCGGCCTGTTCGGCATGATCGATCCACCGCGCGCCGAGACACCCTCGGCCGTCGCGCGTGCCAGGGCGGCCGGCATCCGTCCGATCATGATCACGGGCGATCATCCGGTGACCGCCGCGGTCATTGCTGCGCAGATCGGCATCACCGACGATCGCAAGGCCGTATCGGGCTTTGCCATCGAGCGGATGCAGGACGATGAGCTGCTGCGCACCGTCAGGGAAGTATCGGTCTACGCACGCGTGAACCCCGAACACAAGCTGCGCATCGTCAAGGCCCTGCAGCGCGACGGCTCGATCGTCGCAATGACCGGAGACGGCGTGAATGATGCGCCCGCGCTGAAGAGCGCGGACATCGGCGTGGCAATGGGCATCACGGGCAGCGACGTCGCGAAGGAAGCCGCGGATATCGTGCTGACGGACGACAACTTCGCGACGATCGTCTCAGCAGTCGAGGAAGGCCGGGCGGTATTCGCGAACATCCGCAAGTTCCTGCGCTACCTGCTCTCCTCCAACATCGGCGAAGTACTGACCATGTTCTTCGGCGTGCTGCTCGCGGACGCGATCGGCCTGTCGGCGGCCGAGGTCGGCGCGGTCGCGCTGCCGCTGCTCGCGACGCAGATCCTGTGGATCAACCTCGTGACAGACGGCGCCCCGGCACTGGCGCTGGGCGTCGATCCCCCTGATGCCGACGTGATGACCCGGCAGCCGCGCCCGCGCGACGAGGGCGTAATCACCGGGCAGATGTGGGCGGGCGTCGCTCTGGTGGGGGTCATCATGGCGGCGGGTACATTGCTGGTGCTCGACGCCAGCCTTCCGGGCGGCCTGATCGCGGGCACGGGCGACGTGGATTACGCGCGAACGATGGCGTTCACGACCCTGGTCTTCTTCTCGCTGTTCAATGTCTTCAATGCGCGCTCCGATGAGCACAGCGCCTTCACGGGCCTCGCCTCGAACCCGTGGCTGTGGGGTTCGGTTGCGCTGTCACTGCTGCTGCAGGCAGTCGTGATCTACGTGCCGTTGCTGCAGCACGCCTTCTCGACGGTTCCGCTGAGCGGCGCCGACTGGCTGCTGTGCGCAGCGGTCGGCAGCGTCGTGCTGTGGCTGCGCGAGGCGGACAAGTTCATGCGTCGTTTGCGGACCGCGCGGCAGGCGATCCCAGGCGTGCCTACCTGACGAAGGCGACGACGAGGCTTGCGATGGAGAGCAGCAACGCCGCCCCGGCGACCCAGATGAGCACGGTCTGCCGGGCGGCGGTTTCCTGCAGTCCTACCGCGATGACCTGCACCTGGTCGGCCATCGCGCTGACAAGCCTGGATTGGGCGGCCTCGTTACCCTCGAGCGCCAGCAGCCGTTGCGAGATTGCAGCGAGCTGCTCGCCAGGCGAGGAATTGGTGTCGATCGGCTCGGGCCGTGGCTTCGATTTCCATTGTCCCCAGATGGATTTCGCACCCTTGGCGATATCCGGCGCCAACAGAATCAGCTGCTTCCAGGGAATACTCGCTGCGACCGTCGTTATAGCCATGCGCAGAGCCTCTGCTGATCAAATCCTGCCAAGGGCACCCGTCGTTGAGAGGTCGGCACTGTCGAGTTCGCTGGCCGCCGCACCGCGCAACAGGCGATCACGGATCGCATCCCACTTTTCATCGTCCGTGGGCACTTCCTGCACGAGGATCTGCTCGCAACCTGCCGTGTCGAGCGTGCGCAGGTTGGCGTACAGGTCGTGCGCGAACGCGTCGGGGCGCCGGCCCGCGTTGATCCAGGTGACTGAGGGATAGGTCTTGAGCGGCAGGCGCTGCGCAAGCACCGCGATGCGCCGGCCACCCTCGGAAGCGTCTTCGGCCCGCGTGTCGATTTCGTCGGCGGGCACGATGATCATGGGTGTCGCCGGCGCGTAATGCGTCGGCGTGCTGCCCGGCACCCTGGGAACGTCGCCGGACGCGCCGAGCTGCACTTCGCCGACCACCTGGCGCAATTGCGCGAGCGTCACCGCACCGGGCCGCAACAGGCGCACGCCCGTTGCGTCGCAGGCGACGATCGTCGATTCGAGACCGACCTGTGACTCGCCGCCGTCGAGCACCACGCGCACGGCATCGCCGAGCTCGTCGCGCACGTGTTCGGCGCGGGTCGGCGACAGGCGGCCATAGCGATTGGCGGAGGGCGCGGCGATGCCGCCTCCGAACGCGGTCAGCAATTGCTGCGCCATCGGGTGCGCAGGTACGCGGATGGCGACGGTGTCCTGCCCGCCTGTGACGATGTCGTGCACGTTGGCGGCGCGCGGCATTACCAGTGTCAGCGGTCCGGGCCAGAAGCGCTCGCCGAGCGCCTGGGCCGCTGGCGGTACCTCCCGCACCCAGCGGTGCAGGTACTTCGGGCTGTCGAGATGCACGATGACGGGATGGGTCGTCGGTCGACCCTTGGCCTCGAAGATCTTGTGCACGGCGGCCGGATTCTGCGCATTCGCGCCGAGCCCATAGACCGTCTCGGTCGGGAAGGCGACGAGCTCGCCGTCGCGGAGGGCGGTGACGGCCTCGTCGATTTCGGCCTGTGTTGCGCGGACGATACGAACCATCCGCCCATTCTAGCAAGCCGCCGGCCCCAACAAGGCCGACCCTGTTCCACTATCGAACGATTGCTATTCGAGCGAATAGCGCTCCCAACGTGCCCCGATCCGGCGTAGTTCATAGGCCGGCCAGTAGTGCTTGTCGAGTTTCAGGGTGATGACCTCGGGCGCGTTGTTCCACGAAATCGTCTTCAGGCGCACCGAGGCGCGGTCGGGCCGCCCGGTGACGACCTTGAGGAAACTGTCGAGATCGGGGGTCGGCTGGCCATCGACCTCGATGATGCGCCGGCCCGGAAACAGCCCCGAACGGGTGGCCGGGGAACCGTAGGCGAAGTACGCCACGTAGACGCCATCCGGCGAAATGCCACGTTGCACCAGCATCGCACGATGCGGCGCGTGCAAGGTCGCACCGGCCCACTGGACCATGCGCGTCAGGTCGATGCCGGTGAGTTCCGCGGTCGCCACGTCGAATTCGCGCGCCTCGCTGCCGCGCCACACCGTGACGAGTACGGAGGGCCTGTCGGCCACCGCACGCTCGACATCCCTGAAATTGCCGACGACCTTGCCGTCGATCGCGAGCAGCAGGTCGCCCTGCTGCAGCAGCAGCGCCGCGGACGAGCCGCCGACGACGCGGGTGATCGTCAGCACCTGGCGCGTGCTGCCGCTCGCTTCCTCGATCTGTCGCACCCAGTCGTCCGACAGTCCGAGCCTGCGCGCCACCGCCAGTGTCTGCGGCAACATCTCCACTTCAAGCGAATAGACCGGCCGCCCGTCGCGCGCGCGCGCGACCATGTCCGCGACGATGTCGACCGGCACGCCGAAATTGGCCTGCACGGTTTCGCGCCCGCTTTCCGAGGCGAAACTCGACCACATGCCCGCCACGGCGCCGGACTTGTCGAGCAGCACGCCGTCGAAATCCTGCGGTCCGTTGACGAGCTGCAGCGCCTCGAGGTTCGCTTCGCGAAACTGCATTGTGCGTGACAATGGCAGCACCATCGGGTCCATGTCGGCGACGCTGGTGGCGCGTGACTTCAGGCCGGTGTCCGGCGAGAGGCCGACGACCCACACATCGTCGCCGGCGCGCAGCGGCCGGGTACCGAGCTTCGCGCTGCGCACCGGGGTCGTGCCGATCAGGGTCGGGTCGAACTGCACCATCGCAAGGTTGTGCAGCGGGTGCACGAACACCACCCTGCCAGGGATCTCGAGCGTGCCGGCAAAGGTGATGCGCACGTCGCCGAGCGACACCGGTACGGTATTGCGATCGATGACCACGAGGCCACGCTCGGCATCGACGACCAGGCCGGTGCCGTGGTAGTTGCGCTCGGTCACGCCCGCCACCGCGTACGGCATGTCGAAACCCACCGTGACGAGCGAGGGCACGATGCGCGCGATGCGTGCATCGGAAGGCAACAGGAACCCGGTGCTGCCGACGACCGGCGCCCGCGGTGCGGGCCCGGCGGCAAGCATGGCGCAGTCCCAGAATCCGGTCGCGTCGTTGCGCTTGCAGCGCTGCGCCGGGAACCAGCGCCGATCCATGCGCACGGAACGCAGCTGGCTGCCATTGGGATCATCGATGGTGGAATAGCGCACCGAGGTGCGATCGCCGTCGCCGAGTCTGGCGAGTGCGGCCTCGAGATCGGCGATGCCGTCGATCGGCGTACCGTTCACGGCCCTGATCACCGCACCGCGAGGAATACCTGCCGCGCCCAGCACGTAGCCCGGGTTGGCGACATACGCGCCGCGCACCGGGAGGTTGAAGTGGCGCGCCATCTGGTAGGACAGCGTATTGACGACCGCATCGCCGAACTCGAGGTACTCGTCCGGCGTGATTGCATGCAGGTCACCCACCGTGATGGTCGTCGACAGCAGCTTGCCGCCGCGCTCCAGCTCGAGCTCGACCGGCGCGCCCACGCTGTCGTCGAGCACGGCGTTCAGCGGCTCGAACTGCGTGAGGTACTTGCCGTTCACCCGCACCAGCACGTCGCCCGGAAACAGCACGTCCGCCGCAGGACCGCCCGGCTGCACGTCGGAGACGACCAGCATGCCGGTGAAATCGGGAAAGGCCTTGCGCACCGCTGCCTCGGTATCGGCCTGCAGGCCGAGCCGGCGCAGCTCGTCGAACGGCGTGTATTCGAACGTGGTTTGCAGCGTGCCGCGCGCAACCGGTTTGCCCGCCTGGATCAGCTCGAGCGCCCGCTTCACGCGCGCGAGCGGCAGGTAGAAGCTCGATGCCGCCGCACTCGACCCACCGGCATTGAGCGCGACCACGCGCCCCTGGATGTCGATCACCGGCGAGCCGGACGAACCACCGGAGGTCCCCGACGCGGCCTGCACGTAGAAGGTATTGAAGTCGTTGTACTTGCCGAGGCCGTACTTCGGCGCCTGGCGATCGAGTTTCGCGAGGGTTCCGGCGAGAATCGACAACTGCTCGCCGGCATTGTTGCCGATCACGCGGATCTCGCGCCCGACCTGCGCGCCCGCGGGATGCAGCGGCAGCGCCTTCGGCGTGATGAAGCGCAGCTTCGACGGATCGTAGCGATAGAAGCCGAAGTCGTGCACGGGATCGCGGTACACCGGATACAGCTGCACTTCCTCGCGATTGAGGAACGTGGCCTCGGCGTTCACCGGACCCGGCGTCACCACATGCCGGTTGGTGAGGATCAGGCCGCGCTCTGCATCGACGACGAAGCCCGTCGCCTGCGAGGATGCATTCCACTCGGTATCGAACGCGCGCGTCTGGTCGATCTCGATCGCCACGACACTTTGCGCGATGCGCTCGAGCGTGCGTGTCCAGCCGCTGTCGGCCGGCTCCACGCTGACCACGGGCTCGACCGGTGTCAGGCCTTGTGCCGGATCGCCCGGCTGCCCGGGCTGCGGCTGTTGGGGTGCGAGCTGGGCGTGGGCCGCGGTGGCAATCAGGCTCGCCAGCAGGCCGATCCAGGAGTGTCTTGTCATGTCAAAGCTCCCGGCCGAAGCTCGCCTTGAAACGGGCTTCGAAATCCGCACGCCCGAACCGGTGGTTCTGCGTGCCGTGATGCTCGATCTTGATCGCACCCATCAGCGACGCGATGCGGCCGGTGGTCGGCCAGTCGAGGCCGTGCTGCAGGCCATACAACAGGCCGGCGCGATATGCGTCGCCGCAACCAGTCGGATCGGCGAGTGTGCCGATGCGCGCGGGGGGAATCTCGTGCACCTTGCCGCCGGCATGGATCTGCGAGCCCTCTGCGCCACGGGTCACGATCAGCGCCTCGACCTGCCTCGCGATCTGCTCGAGTGACTGGCCGGTGCGCTCGGCGAGCAGGCCGCCCTCGTAATCGTTGACTGCGATCCAGGTTGCCTCGCCGATGAACTTGCGCAGGTCATCGCCGCCAAACATCGGCAGGCCCTGCCCGGGGTCGAACAGCACGCGGATGCCGGCCGCGAAAAACTGCTCGGAGTGCTGGACCATGCCGTCGCGATTCTCCGGTGCGACCACGCCGATGCGGATGCCCGCATCGGCGGGAACGCGGTTCTTGTGCGCGAACATCATCGCCCCGGGATGGAACGCCGTGATCTGGTTCGAGTCGAAGTCGGTGGTGATGTACGCCTGCGCCGTGTATTCGGTGTCGAGACGTTCGATGTAGTCGAGCGACAGTCCGTTGGCGCGCATCCAGGCCTCGTAGGGCCCGAAGTCGCTGCCGACAGTCGCCATCGCCCGGCCCTCGCCGCCGAGCAGCTTCAGGTTGAAGGCGATATTTCCCGCGCAGCCGCCGAAGTTGCGGCGCAACGCCGGCACCAGGAACGCGACATTGAGCACGTGGATGCGGTCCGCCAGGATGTGATCCTGGAAACGACCCTCGAAAACCATGACCGTGTCGAAGGCAACCGAGCCGCAGATGAGTGCTGACATACTGCTCCGTGAGAGGGTGAAATCAGCGGCCGAGGAGCACCAGCGCCCACACGGTGCCGCACAATACGATCGACATCAGGACAGCCGCCGAGCCGATGTCCTTGGCGAGGCCGGCCAGCGAGTGGTGCTCGAGGCCGATACGGTCGACGGTCGCCTCGATCGCGCTGTTCACGAGTTCGACGACGAGAATGAGCAGCACCGGAGCCACGAGCAGAGCGCGTTCGACGCCGCTGCGTCCAAGCCACAGGCCGAGCGGCAATGCGCACACCGCGAAAGCCAGTTCCTGGCGGAAGGCGGCCTCCTCGCGCCAGGCGCCCGCCAGACCCTTGCCGCTCGCGCCAAACGCCAGCAACAGCCGCTTCAAGCCTTGTGGCTTGTCACGCTTCATCCAGCGACCGGCGCCGGCCGCCAGGCGAGATCGGGCTGGCGTGCCGCGCGCACGTCATCGAGACGGCGCACCGGCAAGGTGTGCGGCGCGCCCTTCAGCACTTGCGTGTCGCCCTGTGCCTCGTGCTTGATCTTCACCATGGCATCGACGAATGCATCGAGCGCTTCCTTGCTTTCGGTCTCGGTCGGCTCGATCAGCAGGCACTCGGGCACCAGCAGCGGGAAGTAGGTGGTCGGCGCGTGGAAACCGAAATCGAGCAGCCGCTTGGCGATGTCCATCGCCGTGACATTGTGTTCGCGGGCCTGGCGCTTCGCCGTGATGATGAACTCGTGGCTGGCGCGCCGCGTCGGATAAGCCGCGTCGAAGCCCGCCCCGGTCAGCTTCGCGAGCAGGTAGTTCGCGTTCAGCGTCGCGAAGTCGCCGACGCGGCCCATGCCTTCGCGACCCAGCATGCGCATGTACACATAGGCCCGCAGCAGCACTCCGGCATTACCCATGAACGCGGACAGTCGGCCGATCGACTGCGGCAGGTCGCGCTCGGCGAGCCAGCGATAGTGCTCGCCGTCGCGCCCGACGACCGGAATCGGCATGAAAGGCAGCAATCGCTCGCTGACACCCACCGCACCCGAGCCCGGCCCGCCGCCGCCATGCGGCGTCGAGAAGGTCTTGTGCAGATTCATGTGGATCACGTCGAAGCCCATGTCGCCGGGGCGCACCTTGCCGAGGATGGCGTTCAGGTTCGCGCCGTCGTAATAGAGGAGCCCGCCCGCCGCATGCACCACGCCGGCCACCTCCTTGATACGCCGCTCGAACACGCCGAGTGTCGAGGGATTCGTGAGCATGATGCCGGCGGTCTGCGGTCCGACGGCGGCCTTGAGCGCCTCGAAGTCGACGTCGCCGTCGGCCATCACCGGGATCTCGCGCACCACGCAGCCGCACATCGTCGCGGTCGCGGGGTTCGTACCGTGCGCGGCCTCGGGAACGATGATTTCGTTGCGCACCAGGTCGCCGCGCGCACGGTGATAGGCCCGGATCATCGCCACGCCGGCGAACTCGCCGTGCGCACCCGCCATCGGCGTAAGCGATACGCCGCGCATGCCCGTTACCGCCTTGAGCATTTCCTGCAGTTCGTACATGCAGGCGAGGAAGCCCTGGCCATGCGATTCCGGGCCGAGCGGATGGCGGCCGAGGAACTCGGGCAGCATCGCGTACTGGTTGCAGGCCTTCGGGTTGTACTTCATTGTGCACGAGCCGAGCGGATAGAAGTGCGTGTCGATCGAGAAGTTCAGCTGCGAGAGCCGCGTGAAGTGGCGCACGGCCTCGAGTTCGCTCACTTCGGGCAGCAGCGGGCGCCTCGCGCGACGCAACGTCGCCGGAATGTCCTGCGGCACCGCGGTTTTCGCCGGCCACTGGCCCTGCGCACCGCGGCCCGCGCGGGAATACTCGAAGATCAGCTTTTCGCGGCGATTCGGCATCGTTCGGATCCTGTGGCGCGGTTCAGGCGGCGCGCGCCGCGCGCAGCGCTTCGGTGAGCGTGGCGGTATATTTGTCGATATCGGCCGCGGTCTTGGTTTCGGTCGCGCACACGAGCAGCGCGGAGCCCAGCTCGGGGTAGTCCTCGGCGAGATCGAAGCCGCCGAGCACACCGCGGTCGGCCAGTTCGCGCAGCACCGGCGCTGCAGGTCGCTCGAGCAGCAGCACGGTTTCATGGAAGTACGGCGTTTCGAATGCCTGGCGCACGCCCTTGATGCGGGTCAGGGCAGCCACCAGTTCGCGCGTGCGCTGCGCCGACTGCGCGGCTACGCGCTCGAGGCCTTCCGGGCCCATGATCGACATGTAGATGGTCGCCGCGGTCATCAGCAGGCCCTGGTTCGTGCAGATGTTCGAAGTCGCCTTGCCGCGCCGGATGTGCTGCTCGCGCGCCTGCATCGTCAGCGTGAAGCCTTCGCGGCCATCGAGATCGAGGGTGCGCCCGACGATGCGGCCCGGCATCTGGCGCACATGTTCCATGCGCGTGGTCATGAAGCCGAAATACGGCCCGCCGGACGACAGCGGCACGCCGAGTGGCTGGCCTTCGCCGACGACGATGTCCGCGCCCTTCGCGCCCCACTCGCCCGGCGGCTTCAGGAGCGCGAGCGAGGTCGGATTGACGACGGCGATCACGAGCGCGCCCTGCGCATGCGCCCAGTCGGTGAGCGCATCGACGTCCTCGAGCACGCCGAAGAAATTCGGCTGCTGGATCACGACCGCGGTGATGTCCTCGCCCGCGTGCGCCGCCAGCGAGGTCAGGTCGACGCGGCCGGTCCCCCGCACATAAGGGACCGGCTCGAACGCGAGGTTCTGGTTGCCGGCCATCGCCAAGGCGACCTTGCGGTAATGCGGGTGCACGGTGGTCGGCACCAGCACCCGCATCGATGATGATTTGCGGTGCGCGCGCACCGCCATCAGCGCCGCTTCCGCGAGCGCCGAGCCGCCGTCGTACAGCGTCGCATTCGCCACCTGCATGCCGGTGAGCGAGGCGATCATGGTCTGGTATTCGTAGATCGCCTGCAGCGTGCCCTGGCTCGCTTCGGCCTGGTATGGCGTATAGGCGCTGTAGATCTCGCCGCGCGAGGTGATCGCCCATACCGCCGACGGAATATGGTGCTCATAGGCGCCCGCGCCGATGAACGTGAGCGGCCGCCCGTCGAGTCGGGCACGCTCGCTCATCAGGCGCCCGATCTCGAGTTCCGAAAGGCCCTCGGGAACGCCGCTCAGCGACTTGATGCGCAGTTCCTGTGGAATTTCATCGAACAGCGCCTCGATCGACGGCGCACCGATCGCGGCGAGCATCTCGCGTATGTCTTCATCGGTATGCGGAATGAACGGCATGGCTCGCTCTCCTGGACCCCGCCTCAGGCGCCCTCGGCCTGCACCGCTGCTTCGTAATCCGCCGCCGTCAGCAGCGCGTCGAGCGCGCCCGCCGCTGCGGGGCGCAGGCGAAACAACCAGCCCGCGCCGTAGGGATCCGAGTTGATCAGTTCGGGGGCGTTGGCGAGTTCGGCATTGACCGCGGTGACGGTACCCGCCACCGGGCAATAGACGTCGGACGCGGCCTTGACCGACTCGACGACCGCGCACGCCTCGCCGGCCGCCAGGGTGCGGCCGACGACGGGCACTTCGACGAAAACGAGGTCCCCGAGCGCGCCCTGCGCATGATCGCTGATGCCTACTTCGACGCCGCCGTCGTCGAGGAGTTTCGCCCACTCGTGGCTCTTCGCGTACCTGATGTCTGCGGGAATCTGGGACATGGAATCTCTCCGGTCAGGAAATCAGCGATTTGCCGTTGCGCACGAACGGCGGACGCACGACACGCGCATCGAGGAGTCTGCCACGGATGTCGACCTGCACGCGGTCGCCGGTTGCGGCCGGCACGCGCGCGAGCGCAATCGACTTCTGCAGCGACGGCGAAAAGGTGCCGCTCGTGATCTCGCCTTCGCCGACGCCCGCAACGACCACTTTCTGGTGGCCGCGCAGGACGCCCCGGTCCTCGAGTACGAGGCCGACGAATCTGCGCAGGTTGCCACGATCGCGGATCGCCTCGAGCGCCGCGCGGCCGATGAATTCGCGCCCTTCGGGCTCGAAGGCCACGGTCCAGCCGAGGCCGGATTCGAGCGGATTGATCGCCTCGTCCATGTCGTTGCCGTACAGGTTCATGCCAGCCTCGAGGCGCAACGTATCGCGCGCCCCGAGACCGCAGGAGGCCACGCCGCGCGCGTTCAGCGCAACCCAGAGGGACTCGGCTTCGGCAGCGGGCAGCACGATTTCAAAGCCGTCCTCGCCGGTGTAGCCGGTGCGTGCGACGAACCAGGTGCCGATCACGCGGCCACTGAACGGCGCGAGCTTCATCACCGCGCCATGCCCTTCGGCTTGCGCGGGCAGCAAAGTCCCGACGATGGTGCGCGCCGCGGGGCCCTGCACGGCAAGCATGGCGAGGTCGACGCGCTCTGCGACCGCGACGTCGAACTTCGCGGCGCGCGGGCGGATCCACGCAAGATCCTTGTCGCGCGTGCCGGCATTGACGATGAGGCGGAAGAACTCCTCGTTGAAGTAATAGACGATCAGGTCGTCGAGCACACCGCCCGCGTCGTTCAGCAGGCAGGAATAGAGCGCCTTGCCCGGAATCCTCAGCTTGGCGACATCGTTCGCGAGCAGTACGCGCAGGAAATCGCGCACGTGCTCGCCGCTGAGATCGATGACGCACATGTGCGACACGTCGAACACGCCGGCATTGCGGCGCACTGCGTGGTGTTCGTCGATCTGGGAACCGTAGTGCACGGGCATGTCCCAGCCCCCGAAATCGACCATTCGGGCGCCGAGGCGCGTGTGCAAGTCAAACAGCGGTGTATGTCGTCCCATGTGGAGCCACTTCCACCGCCCCTCTGTCCTGTGACCTGAGAGATCGGGCGGGTCCACCGGGACTCGCCGCACCCCTTCGGTGGGTGGGCCGGGCCCACCACTCTCCAGAACTCGCCTCGGATCTGCCGTTCGTTTGCCTGAGCGTTTCCGGGCGGAACTTGCGCCTTCGGCGTCCCCGCCCCGGGGGGCGCGGATCTCTCCGGACAGTCTTGCGTGGCGGCGAGCGACCACATGATACCAGCGAATCCGCGAGCGACTAGAATAATGTCCCATGTCGCTCCTCCCCCGCCGCACCACCCTCGCCGTATGCATCGGACCCGTCGTGATCGGCGGCGATCGCCCGATCGTCGTGCAATCGATGACCAATACCGATACCGCGGATGTCGAAGCGACCGCGCAACAGGTGAAGGTACTGGCGCGCGCCGGATCCGAACTGGTGCGCATCACGGTCAACAGCGCCGAGGCCGCCGCCGCGGTGCCGCGGCTGCGCGAACGGCTCGATCAGCTGGGGATCACGGTGCCGCTGATCGGCGACTTCCACTTCAACGGCCACAAGCTGCTGCGCGACCATCCCGAGTCCGCCGAGGCGCTGGCGAAATACCGCAGCAACCCGGGCAACGTGGGCCGGGGCAGCAGACCCGACCCGCGGTCGGCCGAGCTGACCGAGAGGCCGTGCCGCTACAGCAACCCGGTACC